>JAYRRO010000027.1:0-15817 GCA_041910095.1 Dehalococcoidia bacterium | reverse complement strand
GTCGCCGGCGAGCAGTGCCGCGACGGGGAGGCGGAGGCCGGGGAAGGCTTCGCTTTCGATGACGCCCTCCGCGTCGGGCGCGAGGCGCGCGTATTCGGCGTCGCGGAGCAAGAACCAGTCGAGTTCGCCATCGAGCACACGCCAGACGATGTACTCGCGCACGCCATTGCGGCGGTAGGCCCGCATCTTGTCGCCGAGGTCGATGGAGCGGCTGGATGCGGCGATTTCGATGACGAGCTCTGGCGCGCCGCGGATGTAACCATCAGCGTCCTCATACGCGCCTCCACCCTCTCGCCAGACCGTGACGTCCGGCTGGACTTCGTTGTCGGCGTCGAGGATGAGGGTGCTGTTGTGCGCCGCCGAGACATCGGCGCGGCGAGCGCGGTAAACACCGACCCATGCCCCGAGTTCGTTCTCCTGCCGCCCGTGATACTTCGACCGTTGAGGTGAGCTCACGTACACCACTCCTTCGATGAGCTCGGCGCGCGTGACTTTCGAGGCGCAGTACCGCCGGTGGAACTCCGGCTGGCTCATTCGGTCGCCGGATTCCAGGACCACGATTTCGTGCGCGGAAGAAGCGGGAAGCGCGGCCACCTGACCCTCCGTTCGCGTCCAGTCTAGCGCATCCGGAGGGGCGTCTAGCTGGGGTCGATGCGGTGCCAGATGCGCATGAGCACGAGGCCGACGCCAAACAGCGCCAGCACCGCGAATCCGACGGGCACCACCGTGCGGCCCCAGTCGATGCCGGCGCTCTCCGATTCGGCCGCGGCGGGCACGGTGTACTGGTTGGTGAGCGCGCGGATGCGCGAAACAAGCTCGGCTTCGGAGATGGGCTGCTGTTCGGTCTTCGCCTGGCTGATCGCGCGGCCCTCCCGGAGGATCCAGGCGCGTTCGGGCTCCGGGTAGGCGGGGTGCTCGGGGTCACCGTTGAGGATGAACAGGACGCGCTCGCCGGCAGTTGCCGAGGTGCCGCGGCAGGGCCCCGGGAAGCCGGCCGCGAGCCGGACTTCGCGCGCGCTCGTCGGGCCCTTGAGGAACGCCTCGGGAGCAAGGACAACGGTGCTGGTGTCGGTTTTCACAGGGTCGGGTTCGGTTCGCAGCCATGTGGCCACGACAATCAGGCTGGCGGTGCGAACCGCCTCCTGGAGGGCCGCCCCTTCGAGAGGCGCGGGGCAGGAGGGCTGCGCGAAAACGGCGGCCCCCGGGTGGAGGGCCGCCGTCAGCATCGCGAACGCGAGGGCGAGGCTAGGTGCCAGCCTGCGCAAACTGGTAGATCTTCCCTTCGGTCTTGATGGCGGGTGCGATGACCATCTCGGCCTGCTGGAACTCACGGATGGTGTGGGCGCCGCAGACGCCCATGGCGGTGCGGAGCGCGCCAACGAGGTTCTCCGTGCCGTCCGTCCGGCTCGTGGGCCCATAGAGCGTCTTGCGGATGGTGGTGTTCACGCCCACGGCCACGCGGGTACCGCGCGGCAGGTTGGCATGGGGGGTGGCCATGCCCCAGTGATAGCCGCGGCCCGGGGCCTCGGCGGTGGCGGCGAAGGGGGAGCCCATCATGACGCCGTCAGCACCCGAGGCGAAGCACTTGGAGACATCGCCGCCGGTGCGGATGCCGCCGTCGGTGATGATCGGAACGTAGCGGCCGGTCTCGCGGAGGAAGTAGTCGCGGGCGGCGGCGCAATCGATGGTCGCGGTCACCTGCGGGACGCCGATACCGAGCACTTCGCGGCTCGTGCAGGCAGCCCCGGGGCCGACGCCCACGAGAATGCCCGCGACGCCGGTGCGCATGATCTCAAGCGTGGCGGCGAAGCCGACCGTGTTGCCCACCACCACGGGGATGCTGATGTCCTTGAAGAGCTTGTCGAAGCGCAGGCCCTCGATGCTGTTCGATTCGTGGCGCGCCGTGGTGACGGTGGACTGGACGACAAGAATGTCGGCGCCCGCGTCCTGCACGATCGGGGCCATGTGCTTCGTGTTCATCGGGGTGACGGACACGGCCGCGACGGCGCCGCCTTCCTTGATCTCCTGGATGCGGCGGGCGATGAGGTCGTCGCGAATGGGGGCCTGGTAGGCGTTCTGGAGAATGAGGGTCGCTTCGTCACGGCTGGCCGAGGCGACTTCCTGGAGCATCGCTGCCGGGTCGTCGTACCGGGTCCACACGCCTTCGAGGTTGAGGACGGCGAGGCCGCCGGCGCGGTGCATCTCGATGGCGAATCGCGGGTCGACGACGGCATCCATCGCCGAGGCGAGGAAGGGCACTTCGAAGTGATGGGGGCCGATATCGAGGCCGAGCTCGACGAGCTCGGGGTTGATCGTGACGTCGCCTGGGACGATCGCGACCTCGTCGAAGCCATAGGCGCGGCGGAGCTGCTTGAAGCGCGGCGCGGGGGCAGTCCCGTTGGGGTCGAACGGCGCGAGGCCGCTCTCCAGGTCAGGGGAGGCGGCGGAGGACGAAGAAACAGCAGTAGTCAATTCAGCGCAATCCCGGGAGGCAATGAGGTGGGCGGCAGCCGGTTCGGCTGTGGATTGCATTCGAGTGTAGGCACGGGTCGGAAAGCGGGTCAACCGAGTTATGGAGCCGCCGGGGCAGTCCACCAATCCTTCACGCATTCGTAGAGCACAACGCTTTCTATACGCCCATCGACATCGTCTTCGAACTCGCGGACGTAGCGCATCCCGGCCTTTTCCATGACCCGGCGGGAGGCCGCGTGCGAGGCCAGCGTGTCGGCGCGAACAGCCGTCACCGGCGAGTGCGTGAAGAGATGGGCGATCAGCCCGGCCAGCGCCTCCGAGGCGTACCCACGGCCTTCGAAGGCCGGGCTCACGTCGTATCCGGCCGTCGCGATCGACCCGTCGCAGGATGGGGTGAAGCCGCACTCACCGATGGTCTCGCCGGTGTCGCGAAACGCAATGAACCAGTTCGTGAAGCCGGGCATGCCGGAGGCGCGATCTCCGGCGAGGAGGTCCGCCACCTCGAGCGTCCACTCGGAGGGGTAGGCCGCGCCGAACTGGATGCCCGGCGGCACCTCCCCGCGAAGGATGGCGGCCGCCTCGTCCACGGCCGTGCGGCGGATGGACAGGCGCGGTGTCTCGAACTGGCCCGGAAGGTTCACTCCGGGTCCTCGCCCATCGCGCGGAGCACACCGAGCGCGTGCAGCGGGTGCGATTCGAAGTCGCGCTGGTCGGCGTGGACGCCGCGAATGATGCCCTCGCGGTCAATCACCACGGTGGTACGGCCATGCATGCCGGCGGATTCGTTGAACACGCCGTAGTCGCGGCCGGCCTGGTTGCGCGGGAAGTCGCTCAAGAGCGGGAACTCGAGGCCCAGCTTCGATTCAAACTCGCCCGCGGCGGCCCAGGAGTCGACGCTGATGCCCAACACCTGGGCGTTTGCCCGTTCGAAGGCGTCGGTGTGGGTCCGAAACGCGGTCATTTCGGACGTGCAGCCGCCGGTGAAGGCAAGCGGGTAGAAGGCGAGCACGAGGTGCCTGCCGGGGTAGGAGGACAGGGTGACCTTCGAGCGGTCGCGGGCGAGGAGCGTGAACGGCGGCGCCGGCTGGCCGGGAACGATCGACATCGGAGCATCGTAACGGGGAGGCCGCACGTTCGCTTGCGGGCGCGGGCGAGCCCGCTATCGTGGGTCCATGGCACGAATCGGGGTGATCGGGGCGGGGGCGGTGGGCTGCTACTACGGCGCACTGCTCGCACGCGCGGGCCACGACGTGCGGTTCCTCATGCGCCGCGACCTCGAAGCGGTGCGCGCGAACGGTCTCAGGGTCGAGAGCCCCCTCGGCAGCTTCACCCTGGCGGGTGTGGCGGCTCTTGCCACGCCAGAAGAGGTCGGTGTTTGCGACTGGGTGGTGTGCTCGCTCAAGACGACCGCGCTGGCGGAAGCGCGGCGGCTGGTGGAGCCCTGCCTGGGGCCTACGACGCGCATCGTGGCGCTGATGAACGGCCTCGGCGTCGAGGATGCCTTCGAATGGGCAGGCTCGGGGCGCGTCTTCGGGGCGATGGCGTTCGTCTGCATCAATCGCGGCCAACCGGGAGTGGTTCGCCACCTCGAGTACGGGCGGGTGAACATCGGGCACGCCCTCGATGACCCGGACGAGTGCGAGGAGCTGCGCGCGCTGATGGGGTCCGGCGGGATCGATGTCGTGGTGGCGCCCAACCTGCGGTACGCACGCTGGGAGAAGCTCTGCTGGAACATCCCCTTCAACGGGCTCAGCGTCGCGGGCGGCGGCATCGGCACCGAGGCGATCGTGAAGGACCCATGGCTGCGCGCGACGGCCGCGGAGGCGATGCGAGAGGTCGTGGCGGCCGGCAACGCCGATCTCGCGGCCCTGGGAAGCGTGACGCGCCTGCACGAGCCCGAAATCGTGGAGCGGATGTTCATGCTCACGGACACGATGGGCGACTACAACACGAGTATGGCCATCGATTATGTCTCGCGGCGGCCGCTGGAGGTGGAGACCATCCTCGGGAACCCTCTGCGCCGGGCGCAGGAACTCGGCGTCACTGTCCCGACGGTGCGCGCGTTGTATGCGCTCGTGCGCGCGGCCGACCTTCGCGTGCGCGGTGCGATGCCCACAATCGCCCCCGAGCGTGTATAAGTCCTCAGTAGCTACGCACTGGTGGGGGGCACTGTGGACATCCGGGACATCCTCGTCGATGGCATCGAACAGCTTTCGGACTGGCTCGATGACGGCCTGAGCGGGCTCACGCTGGAACAGGTGAACTGGCTGCCGGAAGGCAAGACGGTGAGCATCGGGTTCCACGCGTGGCACATCACGCGGACCGCGGACAACATCACGAACTTCGTGTTCCGCAAGCAGCCCCCGGTCTGGCTCTCGGAAGGGTATGTGGACCGCTTCGGGCTGCCGAAGAACCCGCAGGGCACGGGCATGCCGCTGGAGGACGCGCGCGCGCTCCAGATCGGCGACCTGGGGCTGTTGCGGGAGTACGGCCGGAAGGCGTTCGCGGGATCGGTCGATTATGTGAAGTCTATATCGATCGAAACGCTCAGCGAGATCCAGATGGTCAAGCCGCTCGGCGAGATGCCGCAGTGGCGGGTCTACCGGCAGGTGATCATGACCCACGGGTTCATGCACCTGGGCGAGATCAACACCAACAAGGGCATGCTGGGCATCGCGTTCAACGTGTAGCGGGAACCAGGCGAGCGGGGCGACGGTCAGGGCTGGCCCTCGTCCTCGTCGGGACGCGACTGGCGCAAGAAGTCCTCGATGTCCGAGAGAAGCTCCTCGCCCGCGGGGAGGCTGCTCTCCAGCGGCGGCGCCGCCTCGCCGGAATCGACGGCGGCTTCCAGACGGCGGACGTAGTCGGCGATCTCGGGGTTGCCCTCAAGGGCGGTGTTGACTTCATTCACGAACCGCTCGCCTGCGGAGGCGAGTTCGCGAAGGTCGAACGAGAGGCCGGTCATGAGCGAGAGGCGGCGAAGGAGCGCGGCGGTCGCGTTCGGGTTCTGCGAGGTCGTGATGTAGTGCGGCACGTTCGCCCACAGGCTCGCGGCGGGGACGCCCGAGCGCCGCAGGGCATCGTGAAGCACGCCGACGATGCCCGTCGGGCCTTCATAGCGCGAGGTGGTGAGTTCGAGCCGGGATGCGACCTCGGGATCGACGGCGGTGCCGGTGACGCGCACATCGCGGGTGTGGGGCACATCCGCGAGGAGCGCGCCGAGCGAGATCACGAGCCCGACCCCGGCCTGGCGATAGAGCCCGGTGTGCGCGCCCGTGAACGTCTGCCAACCCAGGCCGGGCTCGACACCAATGGCGACGATCACATCGTGCGGGCCGGTGGGGTTGCGTGCGTAGAAGAACTCGTTCTGGGGCCATTTGATCTCGCGCTGCCCGCTGAAGCCGACCTGCACGGCGGGGCGCGAATCGCGGAAGTCGTAGAACGCGTCGGCGTCGATACTGGCGAACCTGCGCGCACCCAGGCGTCGAACGACGAAACGCGCCGCATCGGTGGCGGCGCTGGCGGCGTCGTTCCAGCCGGAGAAGGCCACCACCGCCACGGGATCGTGGAGGTCGGGCATGCGGTCGATCGTCAGTGCGTCCACGGCCTCAGTTTAGCGTGCGGCTGGCGCTGCGTCGTTGCGGTGGCGGCGCGAAAAGGGCGCCCCGGTGTGGGGCACCCTTCGTGGAGTGGCCGGGTGGACGGACTCAGCCCGCGGCGTTGACAGCGACCTGCGCCTGGCTGGGGCGCTCGAGGATTTCGTCGATGAGGCCATATTCCTTCGCGCCATTCGGGTCGAGCCAGAAGTCGCGGTCGGTGTCGTGCTCGATCTTGTCCATCGGCTGGCCCGTTGTTTGCTGGATGATGTTCCGGAGAACCTTCTGGAGGCGGAGGGTCTCGCGCGCCTGGATCTCGATGTCGCGGGCCTGGCCCTGGGCGCCGCCAAGCACCTGGTGGAGGTGGATGGTGGCGTTGGGGAGCGCGTAGCGCTTGCCCTTCGCGCCCGAGGTGAGCATGACGGTGCCCATGCTCGCGGCGAGGCCGATGCAGACCGTCGAGACCTTGGGCCGGATGAGGTTCATGGTGTCGAGCATCGCCAGCCCGGCGGTGACGGAGCCGCCCGGGCAGTTGATGTACATCATGATGTCCTTGTCGTCGTCCTCGCGCGCGAGGTAGAGGAGTTGGGCGATCACGATGTTCGCCACCATCGCGTCAATCGGGGTGCCGAGGAACACGATGCGTTCCTTGAGCAGCAGGGAGTAGATGTCGTAGGCGCGTTCGCGCCGGCCGTCGGATTCGATGACGAACGGCATGATGTCGCTGGGGCGGACCAGCGAGGCGTCGGGGCGCTTGCCCGCCGCGAGTTCCTGGATGAGGTCGAAGCTGCTCATGCACCCTCCGTTGGTGATTCCAGTGTGCGGCGTGGCGGCGTGAAGACGCAAAGGTGCGTGCTATCGCCGCGATTGAAGCCGGTTAGCGAAGGCCGACCGAGGCCAGGAAGGCCGGGGCCCCGGACACGCGCGCGTCTGGCTGGTGCTGGTTGATTTCGAGCGTGTACGCGGGAAGGTGAGCCAGCCCCTCGGTGATGTACCCCCAGGCCACATCGCCATCGCCCGGCGCGCGGTGGTCACCGATGCCGAGGACGTCGTGGAGGTGCGCGCCGACGATGCGGCCCCGGTTCGCACCGAGCCAGGCGTGCCGGTCGTGAAAGCCGAGCCGGTGGAGCACCTCGGCGTGGCCCGTGTCGTGCCAGTAGCCGGCCTGCGCCGGGTCCAGGCCATCGAGCAGTTCGTCGTACTCGTAGGGAGCGGGGATTTCGTGGAAGTGGTACCGGTTCTCAAGGCCGACTGCGATCCCGTGCGGCTCGGCGGCACGGACGATCTCGAGCAGCGAACGGCGCGCCGCGGCGACAAACGGCTCGGCCGCGTGCAGGCGGGCGGCGATGGCCTCGGCGCGCAGGCGGGAAAAGTGCGGCTCGTGGGCGCGACCGCTATCGAACATGCGGCGCATCTCGTACTCCGCCGGGAGCATCTCGTAGCCGTCGCCGACGGCGCCGAGGTGAACGACCGAGCGCGTGGCGCCGATGCGGGCGGTCCAACGGATGCTTTCGATGGCGGACATGACGGCGGCGCGCCGCTCGTCCTCATCGGTGGAGGCCAGGTTCAGCTTGTGATTGCCGCGGCCATCGCCGTGCGCGACCTGGGGCGCGGGCTGATGGACGGAGGTCACGGGGAGTGCGCCCGAGGCGAGGATGGCCTCAAGCTTGGCGGGGGCCGTGGAGTGACTGATCTCGATGGCGTCGTACCCCGCTTCGGCGGCGTAGCGGGCGAAGGCGGCGCCGTCGTCGAAGCGGGGCTGCTGCGCGTACATCGTGGACAGTGCGAGGGGCTTCATTGGGGCGCATCTCCGGGTTCATTGTGCGGGGCGGTACGCGGGAGGCTGAAGCGGCGCGCGGCGAGCAGCAGCGCGGGCGCGGAAAAGGCGGCAACGAAGCTGAGGGCGAGGCCGCGGCCGTCGTCCAGCCCGAGGACAGGGACTGCGAGCGCGGCAACCACCCCGGCGAAGAGGCACAGGGGGAGATAGCGGAGGCCGGCGTTGCCGCGCGTTTTCACCGAGAGGGCGAACCAGGGGATGGCCGCGCACACGAGCCAGCCCGCAAGGAAGAGGCTCATGAAGATCAGCGTGAACACGAGCCCCCCGAACTCCCCGCGGCCGCCGCGGGCGCGCGCATCAGGAGACGATGCGTGCGATATCGAAGTAGGTGACGACGACGACGCTGGCCATCATCAGGGCGAAGCCGGTGAAGTGCACGAGGGCTTCCTTTTCGGGCGAGATGCGGCGGCCGCCGCGAAGGATCTCGACGAAGATGAAGAACATGCGCCCGCCATCGAGCATGGGAATAGGCAGCGCGTTGAAGATCGCGAGATTCAGGCTGAGGAGTGCTGCCATCTCGATGAGCGGGCGCCAGCCGGCTTCCTTGATGATTTCGCCGGTCTGGTCGGCGATGCCGACGGGGCCCGTGAAGGCGGGGCCACCCGCGCCCGTACCACCGCCACCGCCCCCTCCAACGCTCACGCGCACTTCGTTGATGGTGAGCACGACGATATCGCCGAGGTAGCCAAGGCCCTTCGGCAGCGCTTCCCAGGGTGGGTACCACACGCTCTCCGTGTACGGGTAAAGCAGTTCGCTGCGGGCGCATTCGCCGTCGGCGCCGAGTTCGAGACAGGCGGAGGGTGCGCCGATGCGGATGCCCGTCGGCCCCTGCCCCGCGGGCGGATGCCAGCGGGCGTACACCTCGGCGCGCAGGGTGGCGCCGCCGCGGTTGATGACCCAATGCTGCGTTTCGCCCAGGTTCAGGCGGTTCGCGAAGATGAGTTCGTTCGTGTTCTTGATTTCGCGGCCCTCGACCTCGAGGACGACATCCCCGGGCTGGAGGCCCTGCGCGGGCTGTGAGCCATCGCGCATTTCGCCTGTCACGCGTGCCTGGGCGGCCGGTGAATCCGGCGCGACCTGGCTGACCAGGGCGCCGCTGAGGTCGCGCTCGCGCGGGATCATGAAGCTGGCGGTCATAAGGAGCACGGCCACAACGGCGTTCATGAACACGCCGGCGAAGAGCACGACGAGGCGCTTCCAGCGGGGAGCCGCGGCGAGGGACCGCGGGTCGGAGGGGTCTTCCTCGCCCAGGAGGCGGACGAAGCCGCCGATGGGAAGCCAGTTGATGGTGTACTCGGTCTCGCCGCGCTTCCAGACGAGGCCCTTCACGCGCGGCGGGAAGCCGATACCGAATTCCAGCACCTTGATGCCGAAAGCCTTGGCCGCGAAGAAGTGGCCGAGTTCGTGAATGACCACGAGCACGACCAGGAGCGAAAGAAAGGGAAGGGCGGCGCGGAGGATGGCGACCGGGTCGAAGGCTACAAGGAACATCAGGCTGAGACTCCCACTGCCGCGGCACGCGCGGCCTGCCGTGCCCAGGCATCGACGCCGAGCACGGTCTCCAGGTCTGGATCATCGACGCGCTGGTGCCGGGACAGCACCTGCTCGATGACGGCGGGAATGGCGGTGAACGGGATTTCGTGTGCCATGAAGCGTTCGACCGCGACTTCGTCGGCGGCGGCCATCACGGCGGGGACGGTCCCTCCCTGGCGGCCGGCTTCCATGGCAATGCGGAGGCAGGGGAAGCGGTCCAGGTCGGGCGTGCCGAAGTGGAGCGAGCCGACGGCCGCGAGGTCGAGCAGGGGCATCGGCGGTTCGGGCATGCGTTCGGGGTACGCGAGCGCGCACTGGATCGGCAGGCGCATATCGGGCACGCCGAGTTGCGCCTTCACGCTGCCGTCGCTGAATTCGACGAGCGAGTGGACGATGGACTCACGGTGCAGGACGACATCGACCTTCTCCATGGGCACGTCGAAGAGCCACATCGCCTCGATGGTTTCCATGCCTTTGTTCATCAGGCTCGCGGAATCGATGGTGATCTTGGGACCCATGTTCCACGTCGGGTGGTTAAGTGCCTGTTCGGGCGTGACAGCGGCAAGCGCGGCATGGTCGAAATCGCGGAAGGCGCCGCCGCTGGCGGTGAGGAGGATGCGCCGGACGGGATGGGCCTCTTCGCCCCAGAGACACTGCCAGATGGCCGAGTGTTCCGAATCGACGGGACGAAGCTCGCCACCGCCTTCGCGCAGGGCCGCGCGAACGATGTGGCCCGCCATCACGAGCACTTCCTTGTTCGCGATGGCCACCGGCCGGCCGAGACGGAGCGCGTTCAGTGTCGGCATGAGGCCGGCCGCGCCAGCCGTCCCCACCAGGAGGATATCGACCTCGGCAGCGAGGGCCATTTCGTCCATCGAAAGCCAGGTGGCGCCCGTGGCCTCGAGTGCGTCATCGAGGATTGGCGGGCGCGCTTCGGCCCAGGCGTACCGCGGGCGGACGGCGGCGACCTGCTCGGCGAGGAGCGCCGCGTTCCGGCCGGCGGCGAGCGCGACCACTTCGAAGCGGCCCGGAAGCTGGCGAATGACATCGAGCGCCTGCCGCCCGATGGAGCCGGTGGAACCCAGGACGGCGATGCGCTTCGGTTGTGCCATCGCGGTCCATCGTACGTGGTGGCCGGAGCGGGAGACAGCCGCGTTCGCGAAAGGAGCGCAGCACGGACGCGGGCGCGCTCACAGTGGCGGCGGGAACTACCATGCCGGGCGTGCCGCTCGATCGCCGTGCCACGGAACCAGTCCCCACGCGCGCGCTCGGCCTGCTGCTCATCGCAATCGGCCTCGGCACTGCCGTGACGGCGGCGCCAGCGGCCTTCGCGCCCCCGCTGTACGACGACTTCACACTGATCAAGCAAACGGTCTTGCTGGTGGCGGCGGCGCCCACGCTCGTGGGGCTGGCGCTGACGGGTGAGGTGCTGCCACGGCAACGCGGGCTGCGAATCGCGGTCATGGCGTGGGTCGTGATGCTCGTGCTCTCGATGGCGACCGCGCTCGACGCGCGGGGGAGCGTCCTGGGCGTCTACCAGTACCGGCAGGGCTTCCTTACGCAGGCTGCCATGGTGGTGCTCTTCCTCGGGGCGCTGCGGCTGGCGGCGGATGGCCTGCCGCGCTGGTTCGTTGTCACCGCCGGCGCGGGCGTCGCGATGTGCGTGGCCTACACGGTCGTGCAGGCCGTCGGCATGGACCCGTTCGACTGGTGGATCGATACCTCCGACCGCGCGATCGGGACGATCGGCAACGCGAACGAGCTTGCCGCCTTCGCCGTCGTGTGGCTCGGGTTCGCGGGCATGCCGGTGGGCGGCGAACGGCGCACGTTGGCGCTCATGGCCGCGCTCGCGGGCGGCGCGGCGTTCGTCGTGCTCGAATCGGAGAGTCGCAGCGGCCTGCTGGCGCTCGCTCTGACGGCGGCGCTGATGCCCGCGGCATGGTGGGTGGCGCGAGCGCCGTGGGCTGTGTTCGGGCCGCGGGCGGCGGCGCTGGCGGCCGGGATCGCCGTGGGTGTGCTCGCGAGCTTCGCGACGGGCGGCCTTGATGGTTCGGCGGCGCGCATCCAGACGGGCGTCGCGCACCAGGAGACGAGCGGGTCCACACGTATCGAACTCTGGAAGGGGACGGTGGCGACCATCGCCGCCTCCCCCCTGACGGGATACGGGCCGGACGGCCTGGCCCTCGCCTTCCCCCGCCATCGGCCGGAGTTGGACGCCGCATTCGACGACTACGACCTCGTCGCGCAAAGCAGCCACAACTGGGCGCTGGACACCATGGCGAACCTGGGCATCCCGGGGTTCGCGGCCCTCACGGCGGTGATGCTGTTCGCGGCGGCGGGGTCGGTGCGCGCGGCGCGCCGTGCGGGGAGCGCCGAGGCGCCGGTTACCTGGTGCGCGCTCGCGGGTTACGGGGCGCTGACGATGGTGAACCCCGTCTCGCTGGCGGCCCAGGCGTGCTTCTTCGTGCTGCTGGGGATCGCCGCGGCGGCGCGGGAACGGGAGCTGCCGCGACCGGTGAGCCGCATCCGCCTGCGCGCGCCGGTGGCGGCGATGACGACGGCGCCGGCCGCACTCGCGCTGCTGTCCATCGCCGCGCTGCAGGTGGCCGCCGACGCCCGCGCCGATGATGCCTGGGCCGCGACGGCGAACGGCGACTTCGCACGGGCGGCGGCGAAGTACGAGGATGCCGCGAACCTCGTCCCCTTCAGCCGCCGTTACGCGAGCGAACACGCCTATGCGCTGCTGGCACGGGGTTCGAACGGCGACACCGAGGCTTTGCGCGCCGCGAACGACGCCTACGCGAGCTTCGATGACCTGTTCGGCATGGACTCGGGCGATGCCATCGCCCGGGCGACGGCGCTCATCGGGCTTGGGCGGCCCGAGTCCCAGGTCCGGCCGTTCATCGAACGCGCACGCGCGCTGAACCCGCACGGCGTGTATATCGACGCCTATACGGCCATCCTCGAAGCGGCCGCACGCGATGGCGGCACGCTTCGCTACGAGGAAAAGGACCACTGGGTGGTGGTCACGCCGAAACCGTCGGGCGGCGACTGAGAAAGACGCGCAACAGCCCGCCGGGGGAATGGCGGGCTATCGCGCGGTTGGGGGCTGAGGTTGGTCAGGCGGCCTTCGCGAGCGCCTTCGTGTTGGTGAGGTTGCCCCAGCGGGTGAGGAATTCACCCATTTCGAGGCTGACGGTCTCCAGCTTCTGGGCGAGGTCGCTGACGACGCCGACCTGGGCGGTAACTTCCTCGATGCTGGCCGACACCTGCTCGGACGCCGCGGCCGACTCCTCGGAGAAGGCGGTCACGCTGGTGATGGAACCGAACGCGCGCTCGCTGGCGGAGCGCATCTCGCCGGCAAGGTTGTTCATGCGCTCGCCGATGACCCCGACCTTCTCGACCACGTCCTTGAGGCTGCGGGCGCTGCCTTCGATCTCGTCCGAGGCGGCGGCGATGCGGCCGATCTCGGTGGAGACGTCGTTCGCGCTTTCGACGATGCGGTTGAGGGCTTCGCCGGCCTGCTCCGCGCGGGCGGCGCCCGTCTCGACGTCGCGCACGGAGGCGTTCATCGCCTTGACCGCGCGGTCGGTGCCCTGCTGAACGGCGGAGATGAGCGCGCCGATCTCCTTGGTGGCGACGGCGGTGCGCTCGGCGAGCGAGCGGACGTTCTCGGCGACGACGGCGAAGCCGCGCCCCTGCTCACCGGCGCGGGCGGCCTCGATCGCCGCGTTGAGGGCGAGGAGGTTCGTCTGGCTGGCGATGTCGTCGATGACCTGGACGATGGCGCCGATCTGGGTGCCGCGCTTTCCCAGCTCCTCGATCTCGGTGGAGGTGGTGAGGACGGCGCCGCGAATGGTGGCCATCGCATCGACGGTCTGCTGCACACTCGTCATGCCGTCGTGGGCGGCTTCGAGGGAGGTCGCGCCTTTCTCGGCGGCGCCGCGGGCGGCGACGGCGACGTTCGCAAGCGAATCTCCGACCTGGTCGGCGGCATCACGCGCCACCTGGACGCTGCCGTACTGCTCCTCGGCGCCGCTGGCGACTGCGTCGATGGACTCGCTCAGGGTGCGCATCTCGTCGGTGAGGGCGCCCATCTGCATGGTCTGCTCGGTCGCGCCCTTGGCGATGTCCTGGATGGCGGTGGCGATTTCGCGGCTGGCGATGTGGGCCTGGTTGGCGCCGGTGCGGAGTTCGGCGGAGGAGGCTTCGAGGGTCTCGTTCACGTTCACGAGGCGGTCGAGCAGGCCCTGGATGTAAGACTCGATGACGAGCGTCATGTCGAGGGTGAAGGCCTTCTGGAAGGCCATGATGGTGTCGCGGAGGGTGTCGCCCTTCATCTTCCGCGAGAGGACTTCGGTGATGAGCTGGAGGTACATCCCGTAGTTGCCCAGGTTCCAGCGGGGCTCGACATGGAGGCGGGCATGGACGGTGCCGACGACCAATCGGTGCTCGAAGTACGCCTCATCGAATTTCGCTTCGAGCAGCATCAGGAGGTACTGCTTCTGCGTGGCCTCCAGGCGCCCGCGGTTCGAGCCCGCCTCGGCGAGCTTGCTGGTGAAGCCTTCGAACTTCATCGAGTGGTCATAGAACTTCCGCACGATGTCGTCGGCGGCGGGGGCGACGAAGCGGGCCGCGTCGCGGATGAGCTGGGAGTCGCGCTCGGTCAGGGTGGTCCAATCGAATCGCAGTTTGCGGTCCTCGGGAGTAATGCCCAGCCGCTGAACGAGAGTAAGAGACGTCACGAATGTGCCCACCTTTCGAACGAGTCATCGAAGTCCGCACCGGCCCGTCCGCTGCCTCCGGCCCGGCGCATCCGAGGGGAAACCCTCACAAGAGGACCATCGGGCTGCGGGAGCGTTTCAGAGAGTCCCGGAAAGCGCGGATCTCTCGACCATTTCTGTCCTCGAGGTGACGGCGCGGGCGCAAACCGGTTGAGAGCACGGTACGGCGACGGGGACGGCAGGTTGCGGGGCGCTCATACTGGGTGACATGAATCTGCTCATCGATGGAAACAATCTGGCCTGGGCCGGGTTTCACGCCCTGCGGAAGGCGATGGAAGCGGAGACCGAGGAGCAGAAGACCCGCGCGGCACTGCTCGGGCTGACGCAGAGCGTGCTCAATCTCGCCATCCGCGGGGGCGAACCGCCGGTGGCGGGCCGGCCACAGGAAGCCGCGGCTACCCTGGCCGGAAACCCGGTGCGGGCACTTTCCGTGGCGTTCGATGAGGGACGCCCACTGCGGCGCCGGACGGTGTACCCGGCCTACCAGCTCGGCCGCGAAAGCGGCCCGTCGTTCATGGAGAACGAGCCGGCGGTGCTCGCCGCGATCGACCAGTTCATCGAACTCGCGGAGTTGCTCCCCGTTACCGTGGCGCGAGGCGTGAACACCGAAGCCGACGACCTCATCGCCTGCCTGGCGCTGGGCACGGATAACGCGGTGCGCATCGCGAGCACGGACCGCGACTTTCTCCAACTGGTCGATGAGCGGCTGACGATGTACTCGCCGGTGAAGCGCGTCGTGATCGGCGTGGCGGAGTTCGCCGAAGCGACGGCACCGAAGACGGCGGACGGCACGCCGATCGCCTTCCCGCGGGAGCGATACCTGGATTACCGCGTGGCCAGCGGCGACCCGAGTGACGACCTGCCCGGCATCCCCGGCGTGGGGGCCGTGACGGCGGCGCGGCTCATGGCGGAAGCGCCGCTCGATGCATACCTGGACGACCCGGCTCTCGCCGGGAGGGCGCTCGGCAGGCGGAACACGAAGCTGGAGGCGGCGCTGGCGGGCGAGTCGGCGCGCGAAGCCGTGGCGCGGAATCGCGTGCTCATGGACCTGCGGCTCGCGGTGAAGCGGTACGACACGATCGATGGCTACCTGCGGCCCGGTTCGTGGGACGAGACCGGGTTCCGGGCATGGGTCGCGGAACAGCGCATCGCCGGCCTTGAGATCGAACCGGCGGTGCGCGTCATGGAGGCGCTGGCGAACGCCCGGTAGCTACGAGTGGTCGCGCCGGAGCGCCTCGACGAGCTCCGACCTGGACATACTGGAGCGGCCGGGGATGTCTCGCTCGCGGGCGCGGTCGTAGAGCTCGGCCTTTGTGCGATCCTCGAGCGACCGGCCGCCCCCTTTCGAGGAGCCGCCACCGGCGTGGGAAGCACCGCCGTCCTTCGGGACCCAGTGGTCGCCTTCCTTGCGGAAGTTGTGCTTGAGCGACGCGAAGGCGACGCGGTGTGCGGATTCGCCCTCGCCGTAGGTTTCGACCGCGCTGTCGTGGGTCTTCTTCCAGGTGCGGCGGGCTTTCGCGGGCGAGCGCTTGAGGGTGGCTGGGATGTCGTTTGGTCCGCGTGGCATGGTGCAAGCGTGGCGCGGGCGGCGCTCC
>JAYRRO010000026.1:0-11762 GCA_041910095.1 Dehalococcoidia bacterium | reverse complement strand
TAGAAGAACGCCGCCTGCGCCTTCGGCCCGATATCGACCTGCCGCAGCCCGTTCCCGGCCAGCCGCGCCGCCTCCGTCGCGACATCATCCACGGCATACCCGATGTGGTGCAGCCCCGCGCCGCGCTTCGCGAGGAACCTCCCGGCCCCGCTCGTGGCGTCCTGCGGGACGATGATCTCGACGACCGTTTCGCCCTCGCCCACGGCGATGAAGTAGTTCAGCGTTCGCTCCGGTTCGAAGTACGAGCCCGTCTCCCCGGCGCCGCGCCAGTCGGCGATATCGAACCCGATGACGTCGATGAACACCGCGCGCGCATCCGTCCAGGACGCGGCGACGAGGCCAATATGGTCGATGCGGCGAATCATCGCGTTCCTCCGGAGCGAGTGGTGCGCGCACACTAGCGGTCCGCCGCGGGTTCGTCGATGCAGCCCTCGCCCTGCCTCGGGCATTCCCGATTTACGGGCTTTTTACGGGCTGCTTGCCGAATTCGGGCGCACGCCCCCGGCGCCGGGGCCATTATCAGGCCGTGGCCGAAAGGCCCGCCGGCTTCTCCGCCGGGACCCTCCGAGCCGCCTGCGGGAACTGACACCTGGGGGCGCAAGTGCACAACCCGCAGGCGCTCGGACCTCCTCTCCCTCCCCTCCCCCCCGGTTCCCAGTTCCCAGTCCCCAGTTCCAGGGGATGGCGCCCCGCGCCCCCGAACGAGGATCCCCGGCCCGCAGCGGGCATCTGGCCACCGTTTTGTTCCCGGGTTGGGCGCGTGCTATAGTGCCACCCGGCTTTCGGGACAGATTTCACAATCGGCGGCCGCGTGCTTTACGAATTCGGTCACATCGGAATTCTCGTCATCATCGCCATCGTCTTCCCGCTCGGTGCGGTCGTGACGTCGTGGGCGTTGCAGTTCGTGCGCATCCGCCCCGCGGTGCCATCCGACCCCGTGAAAGAGGACATCTACGAGTGCGGCGTCCTCACCGAGGGCCCCAGCCTGGTCCAGTTCAACTTCCGCTTCTACTACGTCGCGCTGCTGTTCGTTCTCTTTGACGTTGAAATCATCTTCCTGTTCCCCTGGGCGCTCGTGTACGACTCGATCGGCTGGCAGGGGTACTTCGAAGGCGCCGGGTTCATCGGCATCCTCGCGCTTGGCATCCTGTACGCGTGGCGCAAGCGCGCCCTGGAGTGGCGCTGATGGCCGTTACACGTGAATGGTCCGGCCACGATGTCGCCGCCGCCGTCGAGGCGGCTGTCCCCGGCGCGGTCGCGAAGGCCGACGCTGTCGCTTGCTACCTCAAGCCCGAGACGCTCGTGGAGGCCATGCACGCGCTTCGCAGCGGCGCGGACACGGATTTCGTGCATCTCACGAACCTCTGCGGCGTCGACTACTGGGACCACTTCGAAGTCGTCTACCACATTCAGTCGTTCGTGAAGAACCAGATATGCACCGTGAAGGTCGAGTGCTGGGACCGCGACAAGCCCGCCGTGCCCAGCGTCGTGCCCGTGTGGCATGGCGCCTGGATGCAGGAGTGCGAGGCGTACGACCTCTTCGGCATCCGCTTCGACGGGCACCCGAACCTCCATCGCATCCTCCTCTGGGACGGGTTCCCCGGCTGGCCCCTGCGCAAGGACTTCCTCTCCATGCCCGGCGGCCTGCAGCCCGGCCTGAACGAGTTCTCCGGCACAGCCCGCCGCGAGGCTCCCCCCGTGAGGCCCGTGAATGACTGACACCATTAAGAGCGAGCCGTTCGTCCTCAACATCGGGCCGCAGCACCCCTCGACCCACGGCGTCTTTCGCATCAAGGCCACCGTCGACGGCGAGAAGGTGATCGACGCCGAGATGGTGATGGGCTACCTCCACCGCTCGATGGAAAAGCTCGCCGAGGAACGCACCTACACCCAGAACATCCCCTTCACCGACCGCACAGATTACCTCTCGAGCATGTCCAACAACCTGGGCTACTGCCTGGCGGTGGAGAAGCTCGCTGGCATCGACGTGCCGGACCGCGGCAACGCTATTCGCGTGATCATGGCCGAACTCCAGCGCCTCGCGAGCCACTGTATGGCCGTCGGCGCGTTCACCAACGACACCGGCGCCTGGCAGACGCCGGTCATGTGGTCCTTCCGCGAACGCGAAAAGATCCTCGACCTCTTCGAGATGACCTGCGGCGCGCGCCTCACCTGCAACTACATGCGCATCGGCGGCGTCGCCTTCGACCTCCCGGCCGCCTTCGTCCCGGCCGCGCGCAAGCTCGTGCAGGAGCTCCCCGCCTTCATCGACGAGATGGAATCGCTCCTCGTCTCGAACGAGATCTTCATCGCCCGCACGGTCGGTGTCGGTGTGCTCACGCCCGAGATGGCGACCAATGCCAGCCTCTCGGGCCCCATGCTGCGGGGTTCCGGCATCGCCTGGGACCTGCGCAAGGCCGACTCCTACTGCGGCTACGACAAGTACGACTTTGAAATTCCCATCGGCTACCGGGGCGACAGCTACGACCGCTTCCTCGTTCGCCTCGAAGAGATGCGACAGAGCGTGAAGATCGTCAAGCAAGCCCTCGACGGGCTCCCCGGCGGGCCCCACAGCACGCAGGTGCCGCTCGCCCTCCGCCCGCCAAAGGGCGAGGCCTACGCACGCGTCGAAGGGCCGCGCGGCGAACTCGGCTATTACGTCGTCAGCGACGAAGGGCCCTCCCCGCACCGCTTCCACATTCGCCCGCCATCGTTCATCAACCTGAGCGCGCTCAAGGAGATGACCGTGGGCGGCTCCGTCGCCGACGCCATCGTCGTCCTCGGTTCGATTGACATCGTCGTGGGGGAGATTGACCGCTGATGGCACTTCCCATGCTGCTTACCGACCACTGGTACGACATCCGGGACCTGTCGAACCTCACGAACCCGCTCCTGGACTTCGTGGGCGACAACATCAGCTCGGAACTGGCCTACATCCTCGGGCCGCTGATCGGCTTCATCGCGAGCTTCCTCATCTTCGTCCTGCCCTCGCAGCTCTACGTCGGCGTCTACGGCGAACGGAAGCTCATCGGGCGCATCCAGTCGCGCCTCGGGCCGAACCGCGTGGGCCCTTTCGGCCTCATCCAGCCGATCGCGGACGCGATCAAGTTGATGCAGAAAGAGGCGCTCACCCCGAAAACCGCAGACCCCATCATCATGAACCTGGCGCCGGTGGTGTTCGTGGCGCCGGCGGTGCTCCTGTTCGCGGTCATCCCCTTCGGCCCGAACATGATCGTCGCGAACGTGAACGTCGCGCTCCTCTACTTCCTCGCCGTCTCCTCGCTGCCCGTGCTGGCGGCGTTCATGGCCGGGTGGAGCGGCAACAACAAGTACAGCCTCTTCGGCGCCATGCGCATCGTCGCGATGTCGATCTCGTACGAAGTGCCGCTCGTGCTCGCGATGCTCGGGGTCGTGCTCTTCACCGGCACGCTCAGCCTCCAGGGCATGGTGCTCTGGCAGAAGGAATGGGACATCTGGGTTGGCATGCTCATGCCGATCGCCTTCGTCATCTACTTCATCTGCGTCAGCGCCGAGCTGAACCGCACGCCGACCGACATCGCCGAGGCGGAATCGGAGATCGTCGCGGGGTACCTCACCGAGTACTCGGGCATGAAGTGGGGCCTGTTCTACGGCATGGACATCGGCTACGCGCTCGCCGCTTCGGCCTTCGCGGCGACCGTCTTCCTTGGCGGCTGGTCCATGTTCGGGCTCGATAAGGTCGTCCCGCCGTGGCTCCTGCTCGTGATGAAGACGCATCTCTTTTACATGCTCTTCATCTGGACGCGCGGCACGCTCCCGCGCCTCCGCATCGACCAGCTGATGGCGTTCGCCTGGAAATTCATGCTCCCGGTGGCGCTCGCCAATCTGCTGCTCGTGGCCACGGAGCGCATGCTCTGGGTCGACGCCTTCGATTCGAAGCAGGCGTTCCTCTACCTCTTCATGATTGTGAACATCGCCGGTGCCGCCGCCATCATCTACGGCTGGGCCCGCTTCCTCGGCTACAAGCCGGAAGGCCACCCGACGAAGCCGCGCCTCGTGAAGGAAGCCGGCGGCTACGTCCCCGTCGGGCGGGAGGTGCGCTAATGGAGGGTGCCGGACCGGTGATCGCCTTCTGGCTGCTAGCCGCCGTGACACTGGTGGCGGCGGGGGGCGTGCTCGTGTCGCGTAACCTGCTGCACGCGGTGCTCTTCCTCGTCCTCGCCTTCATCGGCGTCGCCGGGCACTTCGTGCTTCTGTCGGCCGAATTCCTGGCCATGGCGCAGGTCATCATCTACGTCGGCGCGATTTCCGTGCTCGTGCTCTTCGCGGTGCTGCTCACGCCCCGCGCCGGTCGCGACAACGGCGAAACCAAAGCCTTCCCGGTGGGCGCGCTGCTCGCCGTCGCGCTTGCCGCCGTCTTCCTCTTCGTCATCAACGACACGAACTGGCGGACCGTTTCCGAATCGCCGGCGCTCGCACCCGAGGAGCTGGGCGAAGCCCTGCTGACGACCTGGGTGCTGCCCTTTGAAATCGCTTCCGTGCTCCTGACGGCCGCGCTCGTAGGCTCGATCATGCTTGCCCGCACGGCTGAGGAAGAAGCGGAGGATGCCCTCGCATGACCACCCTTTTTCTCGCTTCGGTCGGCATCGAGCACTTCCTCACGGTCGGTGCGCTGCTCTTCTGCCTCGGTCTGATGATCGCGCTCGGCAAGCGGAACGCCATCGGCGTGCTCATGGGCGTCGAGCTCATGCTGAACGCCGTGAACCTCACGCTGCTCACATTCTCGCGCTTCAGCGAGAGCGACCGCCCGATCGCCGGGCAGACATTCGTCGCCTTCATCATCACGGTCGCCGCTGCCGAGGCGGCCGTCGCCCTCGCCCTCGCGATGTCGGTCTACCGCAACCGCGAGACCGTCGACGTCGACCAGATCAACCTCCTGAAGTCGTAGGAAGCGTATGTGGGTCGAATTCATGAACGTCCGCAACGGCTACGTCGCCGAGACCTGGCGCGAGCTGTTCGCCGCCGAAGGGCTCTCGGTGCGAGTCATCCCGCCCGTCGGCAAGGGAGAAAAAGCCTCCATGCGCGACGCCCGCACGCTGTACGTCCCCACGGGCAAGGCACACGTTGCCCGTGAGATCCTGAGGAAGATCTAGCCGATGCTGTTCCTCGCCGAGCCGACCCACGCGGCCGCCGCCATCCCCACGATCAAGGAGCCCATGCTTTGGGCAATCCTCCTCGCTCCGCTCGTGGGCTGGGGGTTGATCGTCCTTTCCTTCCGCAAGGTCCCGGGGATCGCCGGCTATATCGCCATCGCAGCCGTCGGCACGGCATGCGCTCTCAGCTATTTCGCGCTCTTCAACGCCATCGACGCAGACGGAGGCATTCGTCAGTACACGCATGAGTGGTACACCGCCGGCAAGCTGACAGTCCCGCTCGGCGTCCGGCTCGACGGCCTCACCGCGGTCATGCTCGTGGTCGTGACGACGGTCTCCACGCTCGTTCAGATTTACTCGACCGGCTACATGTCCGGCGACCCCGGCTATGGGCGCTACTTTGCGCACATGTGCCTGTTTACCACCTCGATGCTGGGCCTGGTGCTCGCCGACAATCTCTTCCAGATCTTCATCTTCTGGGAACTGGTGGGCCTCAGCAGCTACCTCCTCATCGGCTTCTGGTTCCACAAGCCGAGCGCCGCCGCCGCCGCCAAGAAGGCGTTCATCGTCACCCGCATCGGCGACCTCGGCTTGCTCGCGGGCATGCTGCTCATCTGGACGAAGGGCGGCACGTTCGATGTGGCCGGCATCCAGGAGCTCGCCGAGAGCGGCCACCTTGAAACGTGGGTCATCACCTGGTTCGCCCTCGGCATCTTCGCGGGCGCAGCGGGCAAGTCCGCGCAGTTCCCGCTGCAGGTCTGGCTCCCCGACGCGATGGAAGGCCCGACGCCGGTTTCGGCGCTCATCCACGCCGCCACCATGGTCGCCGCCGGCGTGTACCTGGTCGCGCGCTTCTTCCCCGTGTTCGAAGTCTCCGCCGATGCTCGCGAGGTGGTGGCCTGGATCGGCGCCATCACCGCCATCATGGCCGCCTGCATCGCCCTCGTGCAGACCGACTTCAAGCGCGTGCTCGCCTACTCCACAATCAGCCAGCTCGGCTACATGATGCTCGCGCTGGGCGCGCTGGGGTACGTGGCCGCCATCTTCCACCTCTTCACCCACGCCTTCTTCAAGGCCCTCCTCTTCCTTGGCAGCGGCTCGGTGAACCACAGCACCAACACGTTCGACATGCGGAAGATGGGCGGCCTGCGCAAGCACATGCCCGTCACCTTCTGGACCTTCGTCATCGGCTCGCTCAGCCTCTCCGGCATCTTCCCGCTGGCCGGCTTCTGGTCGAAGGACGAAATCCTGCTCGACGCCTGGCGCGAGAACACCGGCCTTTGGGCGTGCGCCTTCCTCGTCGCCTTCATGACCGCCTTCTACATGTTCCGCGCCATCTTCCTCACCTTCTTCGGTGAGTACAAAGGCGGCGAACCCGTCGACCACCACGACCCGGACAACCACTTCCACGGCGACCCGAAGCACCCCCATGAATCGCCGTGGAACATGAAGGGCCCGCTGCTCGTGCTCGCGGTGCCGTCCATCGCGGCCGGCTGGTTCGCCTACGACCACATGTTCGCGGACCTCATCAACGGCGCGCTCCCGGCCGTGCACGAACACGGCAGCACGTTCTCCTGGGGCATCGCCCTCAGCTCGAGTGCCGTCGCGATCGCGGGCATCGGGCTCGCCTGGGCGATCTACTACAAGCAGTGGGTGACCTCGAAGTCGATCCGCGACGGCCTCGCGCCCTTCGCCATTCTCTTCGAGAACAAGTTCTACATGGATAAGCTCTACGAGGACCTCATCGTCCGGAACATCCTCCAGAAGGGCTGGAACCGCCTGCTGCAGCTGAACGACATCTACGTCATCGATGGTCTCCTGAACGGTGGCGCGCGGGTCACCCGGCAGCTCAGCACGCGGCTGCGCGTCATCCAGACGGGTCAGCTCCAGACCTACGGCCTCGGCGTCGCCGCCGGTGTCATCGTCCTCGTTCTTGCCGTGTACACGGCGAACCCGCTGTAGGAGGCCGCCATGGACCTGACCATCGTGACCTTCCTCCCCGTCGTCGCGGCGGCGATCATCATGCTCCTCCCGCAGCAGCAGGAGCAGAACGCGAAGTACGTCGCGCTCCTGTTCGCGCTCGCCGGCCTCGCCTACTCGCTCGTGCTCTTCGCCGGCTTCGATATCAACGCCAGCGGCTACCAGCTCGTCGAGAACAAAAAGTGGGTCGATATCGGGCAGTTCGAGCTGCGGTACCACCTCGGCGTTGATGGCCTCAGCATGCCGCTCGTACTCCTGACGACCTTCCTCACCGTCGCCGCGGTTCTCGTGTCATTCAGCGTAAAGCTCCGGCCGCGACTCTACTTCGCGATGCTGATGCTCCTGTCCACGTCGGTCATCGGCGTGTTCGTGTCCGTCGATTTCATGCTCTTCTTCCTCTTCTGGGAGCTGGAGCTCTTCCCGATGTTCCTGCTCATCGCGATCTGGGGCTCCGGCCGCAAGGAATACTCCGCGACCAAGTTCGTGCTCTACACGATCGCGGGCTCGGCGTTCATGCTCCTGGGCATCCTCGCACTCGCCTTCAGCGCCAACACGTTCGATATCGAGGTGCTGTCGCAGACGGAGATCAAGGACGCGATCTTCCCGCTGAGCTGGGTCTTCCTCTTCCTCTTCATCGGGTTCGCCGTAAAGCTGCCGATTGTGCCACTGCATACGTGGCTGCCTGATGCCCACGGCGATGCCCCCACGGCCGTCTCGGTGATGCTTGCGGGCGTGCTCTTGAAGATGGGCGGCTACGGCCTCATCCGTATGTGCGTCTCCATCCTCCCGGCCACGGCCGATGACTACAGCGTGTGGCTCGCCGGCATCGGCGCGTTCAGCGTCCTCTACGGCGCCTTCGTCACCCTCCGCCAGACGGATGTGAAGCGGCTCATCGCGTATTCGTCCGTCAGCCACATGGGCCTGGTGCTTCTTGGCATCGGCGCCATGGGCAAGGAGAGCATGATGGGCGCGACCTATCAGATGCTCGCCCATGGCGTCGTCACGGGCATGCTCTTCACCTCCGTCGGGCTCATGTACGAGCGCACCCACACGCGCGAAATTGCCCGGCTGGGCGGCCTCGCGCGCCAGATGCCGCTCATTACGACAGGCCTGGTGTTCGCGGGCTTCGCGAGCCTCGGGCTGCCCGCGCTTGCCGGCTTCGTCGCCGAAGTGACCGTCTTCCTCGGCAGCTTCGAACGGTATGAATGGGCGGTGCTGCTCTCCCTGGGCGGCGTCGTGCTCTCCGCCGGCTACATCCTGTGGACGATGCAGCGCACCGTCTTCGGGCCCGTCCGGCATGACTGGGACGGCATCACCGACGCGAAGGCATGGTGGGAACACGCCGTCGTCCTCGGGCTCGCCGCTTCCGTGATTCTCCTCGGTGTCTACCCGGCCCTCATGATGGACATGATTGGCCCGGCGCTGGACCCGATCGTGCAGAGGTTGGCCGCATGAACGGCATCGATACGGTCGGGCCGCAACTCTCCGTCCTCGGGGCTGCCGGGATCATCCTCGTGGTGGACGCGCTCATGCCGCAGCAGCGGCGCATGCTGCCGTTCGTCGCCCTGTTCGGGCTGATCGTCTCGGCACTCTGGACCGTGTCCTGGGTCGGCCGCGATTTTGCTCCCGCTGACCTCACGACGTTCGACGGCACGTTCTCGCTGGACCAGTACTCTGCGTTCTTCTACTTCGTCTTCGTGGGCATCACCGCGACCGTGGTGCTCGCATCGATTGACTGGGTCAACCGCGAAGGGCGAGGCCAGGGCGAGTACTACGCCCTTGTGATGACCGTCTGCGCTGGGCTCATGTTCCTCTCCGCTTCGCGCGACCTCATCACCATCTTCCTCTCGCTCGAACTGTCGTCCATCCCGCAGTACATCCTCGCGGGCTGGGGCAAGGACAAGCGCTCCAGCGAAGCCGGCATCAAGTACCTCCTCATCGGAGCAGTGGCATCGTCGTTGCTCCTCTACGGCATGGCGCTGCTCTACGGCGCCACCGGGACGACGCTGCTCGACGGCATCGGTGCATATGTCGCCTCGCCCGAGGCAGAGGCGAATCGCGGCCTGCTCGTGCTCGCCATGGTCCTGCTGATGGCCGGCTTCGGCTTCAAGATGGCCGTCGTCCCCTTCCAGATGTGGGTTCCCGATGTCTACCAGGGCGCGCCCACGCCGGTCGCGGCCTTCCTCTCGGTCGGCTCGAAGGGTGCCGCCTTCGCCGTCGTCGTCCGGGTGTTCATCGTTGCCCTCGGCGCGGATTTGCTCTCCGACGACTGGTCGATGATCTTCGCCGTACTCGCAGCCGTCTCGATGACGCTCGGCAACGTGATGGCCGTTTCCCAGACGGACATCAAGCGGATGCTCGGGTACTCTTCGATCGCGCAGGCCGGGAACTTCCTCATTGGGCTTGCGGCCGTGTCCGGCGGCGATGAGCGCTTCACCCTTGGCGCCAGTGGCGTGCTTCTTTTCGTCGCGGCGTACGCGTTCACGAACCTCGGCGCCTTCGTCGCGGTCATCGCGATTTCCCAGCGCATCGGCAGCGACCAGATCAAGGACTACGCGGGGATGTGGCGGCGCTCGCCCGTGCTCGCGCTCGGTCTTGCCTTCTGCCTGGTCTCGCTGACGGGCATCCCGCCCACCGTCGGCTTCTGGGCGAAGCTCTACATCTTCAACGCCGGCATCCGCGCGGACCTCGGTTGGCTCGTCATCATCGGCGTGCTCAACAGCGTCGTCTCCGCCTATTACTACCTGGGTGTGGCGCGGCAGCTCTTCACGGGCGGTGACGAATCGACCGAACGCGTCCCCACATCGCCGTCCATCAGCCTCTCATTGGGCGCGGCGACCCTCGGCGTGCTGGTGTTCTCGATCATCCCCATGCCGCTGATGTCCGCCGCCCGCGACGCCGCCGAAGTGCTCACGAAGTAGCCCGGTGCCCGGCTACGACATCACCGTCGAACTCGAACTCGATGCACCCGGGCTGGATCTGGACGCACTGGAGCAGCTCGCCCGGGAGGTGATGGCCGGCGAGGACATCGCCGGCGGCACCGGCCTCGCCGTCGTCATCGTCGATGACGACGAGATCCGCGACCTCAACGCCCAGTTCCTTGGCAACGACGAGCCCACCGACGTCCTCTCGTTTCCGGACGAAGGCGACGACTTCATCGAGGGCGGGGAGGCCGAGCCCTTTCTCGGCGACATCGCCATTTCGCTGCCGACGGCCCAGCGCCAGGCCGACACCGTGGGACACCCGCTCGCGGCCGAGATGGCGCATCTGCTCGTCCACGGCATCCTTCACCTCTGTGGCTATGACCACGTGAACGGCGGCGAGGAAGAGGCCCGCATGCGCGCCCGCGAAGAGCACTACCTCGGCGGCTCTGGCGCCGTCCACCACCACTAGCGGCGGCCTTCGCGGTCGAACCTCCGGCACATCTGTTCTATACTCGGGGGAGACGGCAGTCCCGGGGGAATCGTGCTCTACGGCAAATGGCGCCCGCGCGGCTTCGACGAGGTCGTGGGGCAGGATCACATCGTGACCACGCTGCGGAACGCGCTCGCGTCGGGGCAGGTGGTGCACGCGTACCTCTTCAGCGGCCCCCGCGGCACGGGAAAAACGACGACCGCGCGTATCCTCGCCCGGGCCGTGAACTGCGCGAACCTCGAGCACGGCGAACCCTGCAACCGCTGCACCTCCTGCGAGGCCATCGCCAACGGCTCGGCCCTGGACCTGGTCGAAATGGACGCCGCCAGCAACCGCGGCATCGATAGCATTCGCGAGCTGCGCGAACGGGTCGCCTTCGCGCCCAGCGACATGCGCAAGAAGGTCTACCTCCTCGACGAAGTCCACATGCTCACCGACCCGGCGTGGAACGCGCTCTTGAAGACGTTGGAGGAGCCGCCCCCGCACGCGATTTTCATCCTCGCGACGACGGAGCTTCACGACGTCCCCGCGACGGTCCTCTCCCGCTGCCAGCGGTACGACTTCCACCGCATCCCCAACGAGGCCATCGTCTCGCGCCTGCGCTTCATCGCGTCCGAAGAAGGCTTCCGCTTCCCCGACCAGGGGCTGCTGCAAATCGCCGTGCAGTCGCGCGGCGGCGCACGCGATGCCATCACCCTGCTCGAACAGGTCGTGGCCCGCTACGGGCCCACCCCCTCGACCGATGAAGTGCTCGATGCGCTCGGGCTCATGCACGACGAGCGCAGCGAGCGGCTCGCATCGGCGATCATCGACAGCGACCTTGCGACCGCGCTCGATATCGCGCGCGAAATCGGCGACGACGGCATCGATATCGCCCGCTTCACGCGCGAGACCATCAACGTGCTGCGCGAAGTGCTGCCCCAGGCGCTGCGCGGCCGTGCCCGCGAGGATTCGCCCTACCAGGGGCTTGCCGAGGCCGCCATTGCCACGGCGAATGCAGCCGCCAACATCGCACGCGCCATCCAGGAGCTCTCGAAAGCCGACTTCCGCCTCGACCCTGCGAACCCCGTTCCGCTGGAGGTCGCCTGCGCCACCGCGATCATGGGCCCCGTCACGGTGGCCGTGCCCGCGGGCGCCGCTGTCGCCCAGGGGGCCGGGGCCGGCGCCGCCAACGGACGCCCCACATCAGCGCAGCGCCCGCCCACAGCTGCTCCCGGCACCGCCGCCGCCCCCGCC
>JAYRRO010000025.1:0-18830 GCA_041910095.1 Dehalococcoidia bacterium | reverse complement strand
CCTTCGGCGGCCCCGCCTGGACCTTCGACGAACATACCGGCCAGTACTACCTCCACTCCTTCCTCCGCGAACAGCCCGACCTCAACTGGCGGAACCCCGAAGTCGAAGCCGCCATGCACGATGTCCTCCGCTTCTGGCTCGACCGCGGCATCGATGGCTTTCGCATCGACGTGATGGGCATGGTGCTCAAGCACCCTCAGCTCGCCGACAATCCCCCCAACCCCGAGTGGACGCCGGGCCACTCCAGCTACCGCCAGTTCCTCTGGACGAACAACCGCAACTACCCGGATGTGTTCGACGCCGTTCGCCGCATCCGCCGCGTGTTCGATGTCTACAGCGAGCGCATGGCCGTCGGCGAGGTTTTCGGCACCCCCGAGGAGATCGCCCGCTACTACGGCGGCGACGAGCTCGATGGCCTCCACCTCGCCTTCAACTTCCAGTTCATCCACGAATCCGACCTGCGCGGCGGCTTCACACCCTGGGATGCCCGGACCATCCATCGTCTCATCGCCAGCAGCGAACGCGACCTCCCGGCCGGCGCGCAGCCCTGCTGGGCATTCGGCAACCACGACCGCCCCCGCTTCATCAGCCGCCAGAACGCCGACGGCCGCGGCGACGAACGCGGCCGCGCCGCTGCGCTGCTCTTGCTCGGCCTCCGCGGCACGCCCTTCGTCTATTACGGGGACGAAATCGGCATGGTCGACAACACCGCCATCCCCGAGGAACGGCGGCAGGACCCTGCCCGCCACCAGTCCATCTGGCGCGACCCCGCCCGCACGCCCATGCAGTGGGACGCATCACCGGGGCGGGGCTTCTCGAAAGCCGAGCCATGGCTCCCGTTTGGCCCCGCCGGCATCAGCGTCGCCGCGCAGGACCACGACCCCGATTCCATGCTCTCGCTCTACCGGGATGCCATCTGGGCCCGCCGCCAGGAGCAGGCCCTCCTCCAGGGAACGCTCGAACTCCTGCCTCCGAACGATCTCACCGTCGCCTTCATCCGGTGTAGCGCGGAGGGCCGCCCGGTGCTCGTCGCCGTGAACACGTCCCCCGGCGTGGCTTCGCTGCCGATGCCCGCGCCCGGGCGCATCATCATCGCCACCGAACGCACGCTCGACCGCTCACTGGTGGTCTCGCTGCTCAGGCTGCCACCGTTCAGTGCCGCCTGGGTCGCCCTGGAATAGCCCGCCTCAGCGCGCTTTCGCGACGATCGCCTTCGCGATCGAGTCCCGCAGGCCCAGTTGCTCGCCGCCCTGCGCCGAGTCCAGCACCTGAACGATCACGACGTACCGCCCGATGCGATAGGCGTCCGTCCACGCGCGGTTACCGCCGCTGTCCGGCTTCTCGCTGACGTAGCTCTTGCGTTCATCTCCGGCCTGGGGCGAAGGCGCATCCACGAACGTCGTCGCTACCCCAAGGAAGTCCGAACTCGGGACCTTGAGCGCCGCAGCCTTCGTCGCGAACTCCTTCTTCGCCGTCTCCGCGTCCTTATACCCGTAGATGGCCACAAGCGTGCCCGCGCTCGTCTGGCCCTTCTGGAAGATCGCCCGCCAGGAGTCGGTGCCAGTCAATGCCCCGCCCGGGTCGGCTTCCTGCGCGACCAGCCGGTATCCCTGGGCGCTCAGGTCCGGCATGACGTCCTTCGCGGGCTTCGGCTGTGAAGTCGATACCCCCGCCGTCGAGCCGTCCGCCGCCGGCTTCGCCTCGCCATTGCCGTCGCCGCAACCGGCGAACACAGCGCCCGGCAGGAGCAGCGCCACCCAAAGGACCGCTACCGCAAGCGCGCCGCCGCCACGATGAGCTCCGCCGCCTGCGCGGGATTCAGCCGGTCCGTGCTGATGCAGATGTCGTACGTGCTGGGAGTCAGCCATCCTGTCTCGTAAAACCGCCGGAAGTAGTCGACCCGTTCGTTGTCGGTCCGTTCGATCGTCTTCAGCGCCGTCTTCTCGTCGACGCCCATCCCCGCCATGATGCGGCGCGCCCGGTGCTGCGTCGACCCGGTGACGAGCGCGCGCATCGTGTCGAAGCGGTCCCGCAGGATCACCTGCGCGGCGTGCCCCACGATCACGCACTGGCCCTGCTGCGCCACATCCCGGATCACGTCCTCCACGAACGTCCGGTAGTCGGTCGATGTAAAGAGCGGGCTCGCAGTCAGCGGCATCGGGTCGGCCCACGCCGCCACCGGCATGGTCGGGTTCTTCGCGAGCGCCTCGAGGATGCGCGTCATCAGCGATGGCGTGTGCTCCGCTTCGCTCACGGTTTCCGGCGAAACGCCCGCATCCTCGGCCGCGGCCTGGATCACCTGGTAATCGATCAGCCGGAAGTCCAGTGCCTGCGCGACGGCCGAGGCGACCTCCTCGCCCGCAGAGCCAACCTGCCGCGAGATGGAGATGACGTTCGTGTGCATGGCGCGCCTCCTCGTGGATCGCGCGCATTCTATGCCCGCCCGCCGTTACGGCGTTGTGAACGGCCCCTCCGCGGCTTCGAAGGCATCCACCACCCGCCCATCGAAGCGCGTGCCGCTCAGCCCGCGGAGCACCTCAACGGCGTCCTCGCGCCCCATCGCCTTGCGATACGGCCTGTCACTTGTCAGCGCATCGAACGCCTCGCACAGGCCGATGACCTGCGCCTCCACCGGCACCTCATCCCCTTCGAGCATCCCCGGGTAGCCCTTGCCATCCACCCGTTCGTGGTGGCAGCCCACCCACCATGCGGGCGCGCCCAGGCCGGGCACCTCGCTCAGGATGTCCCGCGCGTAGGTCGGGTGCATCTGCACCGTCCCCATCTCTTCGATGCTCAGGATGTCCGGCTTCGAAAGCACATGCGCCGGCACGCCGAGCGTGCCGAGGTCCTGTAGCAACGCCGCCACCTTCACCAGGTCGGCGCGCCGCTCGGGCATATCGCAGGTCAGGGCCACGCGCCGCGCGAGTTCCGCCACCCGCCGCCCGCGGCCCGGCTCGCGGCCGTTCCGGCCATCAACCACGTCGCTGATCACGCCGAGGAAGTCGAACAGCTCTTCGCGCCCCATCACCCCGCCATAATTCAGGCCCATCAGGCTCGCAGCGAGATCGTTGTCATAAAATCCCAGCCAGAACTCGTCCCGCGATGCCAGAACGGCCATCCGTTCCGCGAGCTCCGGGTCGATCTCCGTCCCGCCCATGTCGCGCACCATTCGCGGCCCCCGCCGCCGCACGATGAGCGGAGAACCCTCGCCGTCGAACATCGTCTCCACGCGGTCCGCCACCGCCACGACGCGGGCCACCTGCGAGAGCTTCTCGCCCGGGTTCGCGCCGACGCCACTGCCATCCCAGCAGTCATGGTGCGAAGCCACAGCCCGCGCCACCGACTCGCCCAATCCGAGACGCCGGGCCACGCTCGCGCCTTGCTCACAATGGAGCGTCAGCGCCTCAATCACATCGGCCCAGCCGCCCTGCGGCACCGCCGCCAGCCCGCGCGCTCCCGGCCGCTGCGCCGCGGGACCGTCCCGCGTCACCGGCGCCGCCGCCGCCATGCCAACATCGTGCAGGAGGCATCCGAAGAAGACCTCCTCCAGCCGGTGCCCGGTCAGGCCGAGGTCCTCCGCCAGCGCCACACCGACGTACGCCACGCGCTGCGCATGGCCCGGCCGCCGCCCTTCCGCGAGGTCGAACGCGCGGCTCAGTGCCGTCAGGATTGCGCCCCGCGATACGCGAGGCAGAGCGGACGTAGACAGATCGTCGTAGAGCGAGGCATCGAGGACGCCCGCCCGGACGGTCTGGATTGCTTTCGAAGCCATGGACATGCGCTCCGCGCCGGCAGCCGCCGGTAGTTGGGTTATCGACCCCGTCCGCGCGGCCGTGCAGTGACAGGGGGGTGGAGGCGCCAGAGATCAGGGTGCCACCCGGGCATAGAAGCTGCCCTCACCCTGCACTTGTGAATTGAATCGGCTACACTAACCCGGGTACGGTATGCCCCATCGCTACGGCGTGGGGCGGGCACGCCTGACCGAATGCTCAACGAAAACAGGCGGACATGGACCGATCGCGGCTAAGCCGATTTGTCGACCAGCAACTCTCGAACCTCCCGCTCGAGGAACCCGTCGCCGTTTCCCCGCAGGATCCCGTCTCCCGCGCGCTCGAACTCATGCGCGAAGGCTCACGGTCCTGCGTGGTCACCGTCGATGCGGGCCAGCTCACCGGCATCTTTACCGAACGCGACCTGCTGACGCGCTGCATGGACGAAGGCTTCGACTGGAGCCAGCCCGTCAGCTCCGTCTGCACCGCTTCCCCCCGCACCGTCGCCTCCAGCGCCACCGTGGGCGAAGCCATCGCAATCTTGCAGCAACATGCATACCGCACCCTGCCAGTCGTCGATGGGGCCCGGGTCACCGGCCTCATCCGCACGGGGGACCTCCTCCGTCACCTCGTGGAAGAGTTCCCCGAGGACGTTCTCAACCTACCTCCACGCCCCCACCAGGTGATGGAAAAACAAGAGGGTGGTTAGCAGGCCGATGACAACAGAGAGCCCGGTTCGTCCCCAGCGCGCCGTCGAGGAACTCGACCGCGTCACCATTCGCTTCGCCGGCGATTCCGGCGATGGCATGCAGCTCACGGGGACCCAGTTCACCAAGACCACGGCAGTGTTCGGGAACGACCTCGCGACGCTCCCCGATTACCCCGCCGAAATCCGCGCCCCTACCGGCTCCCTGCCAGGCGTCTCGGGCTTCCAGCTCTCCTTCGCCAGCACCGATATCCGCACCCCCGGCGATCAGCCCGACGTCCTCGTCGCGATGAATCCCGCCGCCGTGCGCACTAACGTCAACGACCTCCGCGACGGCGGCCTTCTCATCGTCGATGAGGACGAGTTCAACGCCAGCAACCTGAAGAAGGCCGGTTATCCGAGCAATCCCCTTGAGGATGGGTCGCTCGCCAAATGGCAGGTCGTCCGCGTGCCCATCACGCACCACAACGAGCTCGCGCTTGAGGGCCTGCCGCTGAACGCCGCCCAGAAGTTCAAGTCCCGCAACTTCTACGCGCTCGGCCTCATCCTCTGGCTCTACGGCCGCTCTATGGATACCACCATCCGCTGGGCCGAAGAGCGCTTCGGGCGCATGCCCGAGCAGCTCGATGCCAACGTCCGGGCCCTCAAGGCCGGCTACAACTTCGGCGAAACCACGGAGCTCTTCCGCACCCGCTACGAAGTCCCGCCTGCTGAAGTCGAGCCCGGCACCTATCGCCACATCAGCGGCAACGAAGCCACCGCGCTCGGCTTCCTCGCCGCCTCCATCAAGGCCGGCATCCCGCTCTTCTACGCCAGCTACCCCATCACCCCCGCGTCGGACGTCCTGCACGAGCTTTCGAAGCTCCGCAACTTCGGCGTCAAGACCGTCCAGGCCGAGGACGAAATCGCCGCCATCGGCGCCGCCATCGGTGCGGCCTACGGCGGCCACATGGCTCTCACCGGCACCAGCGGCCCCGGTCTCGCCCTCAAGAGCGAAGCCCTCAACCTCGCCGTCATGACCGAGCTCCCGCTCGTCGTCATCGACGTCCAGCGCGCCGGCCCAAGCACCGGCATGCCCACCAAGACCGAGCAGGCCGACCTGCTCCAGGCCATGTACGGCCGCAACGGCGATTCCCCCGTGGCCATCGTCGCCCCGGCTACCCCTTCCGAGTGCTTCACCATGGCCGTCGAGGCCTACCGCATCGCACTCAAGTACATGGTGCCCGTCATCTACCTCAGCGACGGCTACCTGGGCAACGGGTCCGAGCCGTGGCGTATCCCCAGCCTCGCCGACCTGCCCGACGTCACCTACCGCTACCACACCGACCCGGGTACCTTCTCGCCCTATCGCCGCGACCCCGAGACCCTCGCCCGCCCCTGGGCCGTGCCCGGCACGAAGGGCCTCGAGCACCGCATCGGCGGCATCGAGAAGTCATCCGAGACCGGCGACATCGACTACGACCCCGGCAACCACCACCGCATGACCATGTTCCGCAAGGAACGCGTCGAGCGAATCGTAAACGACCTGCCGCCGCTCGAGGTGAGTGGCCCGGCCACCGGCGACGTCCTCGTCCTCGGCTGGGGCGGCACCTACGGCGCCATCACCACCGCCGCCGAGCGCGCCCGCAGGCGCGGCCTCGCGGTGTCCTCCGCCCACCTCCGCTACCTCAACCCCTTCCCGGGCAATCTCGAGTCCGTCCTCCGGAGCTTCAAGAAAGTCCTCATCCCAGAACTCAACACCGGCCAGCTCTCGCTGCTCATTCGCGGCAAGTTCCTGATCGATGCCGTTCCGTTCAACAAAATCGCGGGCCAGCCGTTCAAGATCGCGGAGATCGAAGGGAAGATCGACGAAGTGCTCGGTCTCTCCGGTCCCTACGAACTTCAATTCGGCCCGGCGTCCGTCCTGGGAGGCTGATCCATGGCAGCACCGACCGCCAGTGGCGGTGACCTCATCTCCGACCTTCCCGTCCTCACCCGGAAGGACTTCGTTTCCAACCAGGAAGTCCGCTGGTGCCCGGGCTGCGGCGATTACTCCATCCTCGCCCAGATGCAGAAGATGCTCCCGGAGCTCAAGGTTCCCCGGGAGAAGATCGTCTTCATCAGCGGCATCGGCTGCTCCAGCCGCTTCCCCTACTACGTGGAATCCTACGGTTTCCACAGCATCCACGGCCGTGCCCTCACCCTCGCCACCGGTCTCAAGTCGGCCCGGCCCGACCTCAGCGTCTTTGTCGTCACCGGCGATGGCGATGGCCTCAGCATCGGCGGCAACCACCTCCTGCACGCCATGCGCCGCAACATCGACCTGAACGTGGTGCTGTTCAATAACCGCATCTACGGTCTCACCAAGGGCCAGTACTCCCCCACCTCCGAATTCGGCAAGGTGACGAAGTCCTCGCCCTACGGCACCACCGAGAAGCCCTTGAACCCGATCCGCGTTGCCCTCGCCGCCGGCGCCACTTTCGTGGCCCGTTCCATCGATCGCGATACGAAGCACCTCGAAGAGACCCTCTTCAAGGCCGCCCAGCACAAGGGCATCTCGTTCGTCGAGGTGTATCAGAACTGCAACATCTTCAACGATGGTGCATACGCCGCCTTCACCGATAAGGAAGTGCGCCAGGACCGGATGGTGTACCTCGAAAGCGGCAAGCCCGTCCGGTTCGGCAAGAACATGGAGCACGGCATTCGTCTCAACGGCTTCACCCCAGAAGTCGTGATGAACGCCCCCAGCGATGACGGCCTTCTCGTGCACGATGCCGCCACCGATAACATCACCCTCGCGAACATCCTCGTCGGCATGGACTACCCGGAATTCCCGGTTCCTGTCGGCGTCTTCCGCGATGTTTCCGCCCCCACCTTCGACCAGCTCCTCCAGAAGCAGGTCGATGATGCCATGGCCAAAGGGGCTGGAAAGTTCGAGGACGTCCTGTACAGTGGGGAGACCTGGACGGTCTCCTGACGCCCGTTCCCGATTCAACCTCGCGCCCGGGCCGCGGCACTCCGCCGCGGCCCGGACTGTTCTCCGGAGGGTGAACACGTGGCCGAAGTCACCAATATCGTCGTCTGTCCCAGCTGCGGCGCCGAAAACATCGAAGGCGCCGACACCTGCCAGAACTGCACCATGGACCTGCGCACCGTCGATGTCCCCGAGACCGCGCAGCTCGCCAGCCAGTCCCCCTTCCTCGATCCCATCGCGAACCTCCGCCTTGCCCGCACCGCCTCCATCCCCGCCAGTGCCACCGTCGGCGAGGCTGTCACCCTGCTCGCCAGCCAGGCCTCCGGCGCCGTCGTCGTGAGCGACGGTGCCCGTATCGTCGGCATTTTCACCGAGCGCGACGTCCTCAAGCGCGTCGCCGGCCACGCACACGTTCTCTCCCGCCCGGTGACCACCGTCATGACCCCCGACCCCGTCATCCTCCGAGGCGATGACACCGTCGCCACGGCCCTCAACAAGATGGGCAGCGGCGGCTTCCGCCACATCCCCGTCGTCGCGAATGGCCGCGTGACCGGTATCGTCACCGCCCGTGAGACCCTTCGCTGGGTTATCACGCGCTATTTCGAGTAATCGCTCGACGGTAGGCGGCGCGAATGGATGACTAGCCCTACCCTATGACTCCCCTCCCGCGTATGCTCGTCGTATAGCCTGCCGCTATGGCTGGCCGGAGTGCTATCCCTTGGAACTGGCCCAACTCGACGCCTTCATCGCGGCCGCCGACTGCGGGAGCTTCAGCCGGGCCGCCGAACTCCTGAACGTCGCACAGCCGTCTCTGAGCAACCGCATCCAGTCCCTCGAACGCGAGGTCGGCCAGTCCCTCTTCGAGCGCATGGGCCGCGGCGTCAAGCTCACCGATGCCGGGCTCGCCTTCCTCCCCTATGCCCAGCGCGTACTTCGCACCCTCAATGACGGGCTCATGGTGCTGGAAGGCACCCGCGATGGCGTCGCCGGCCGGCTCACCATCGGCGCCGCTCCCGCCGTCGGCACATACGTCCTGCCCCGTCTCCTGAAGATATTTTGCGACAACCGCGGCGGCGTGGACGTCATGGTTCGCACCGGCCATTCGGACGAAGTCCTGCAGATGGTCCTCGACGACGATGTCCAGGTCGGCTTCGGCCGCCCCATCAACCACCCCGACGTCCGCACCATCGTCCTCTACCGCGACCAGCTCGTGCTCGTCGTCTCTTCCGAGCACCGGTATGCGAAAAAGGGCTCCGTGCGGGTGGAGGACCTGGCCGAAGATTCCCTCATCCTCTTCGACCGCGACTCCGGATACTACGGGATGATCCTCTCGCTTTTCCGCGACCTCGGCGTCGTCCCCCACCAGCAGATGCAGCTCGATAGCATCGAAGCCACCAAGAAGATGGTCGAACAGAACCTCGGCATTGCCCTTCTCCCTGAACTTTCCGTCGACCGCGAGATCCGTCTCGGCACCCTGCACAAAGTCCACATCGAAGCCGCCGAACCGGTCGAGCGCGACATCGCCGTGATGTATCGCCGCAACAAGCCGCAGTCCGGCCCGATGTCCGCGTTCCTCGACCTGCTGGGCGAAATCTACGGCACCCGCCTCCCCCGTTAGTTCGCGTGCTGGTCGATCTCCACTGCCACACCCGCCCCCTCTCGCAATGCAGCGCGCTCGCGCCCTTGCAGGCGGCCGAGCTAGCCCGCGCTCGCGGCGTCGATGCCATCTGCCTGACCGAGCACGACCGCTGGTGGGACGAGGCCGAACTCGCCAGCCTCTCGGCGCAGGCTCACATCCCCATCTTCTCGGCCGTCGAACTCACCACGGACATCGGCCACGTTCTCGCGTTCGGGCTCCCGCGGCCATCCGCCCCGCTCGCCACCGTCGAAGCCGCCTTCGCCGCGAGCGACGCGGCGGGCGGCGTGCTCTTCCTCGCCCACCCCGCCCGCGACGGCCTTCTCAAGGTCGACCACCGCACCGTCGAGTACTTCGCCTCCGTCGAGGCCCTCAACGGCTCCGATTCACGCCTGCAGAACATCGCCGCGTCCGGTCTCGCCCACGGCTTCCGCCTCCCCGGGATCGGGGGCTCCGATGCGCACATGCCGGCCGAGGTCGGCCGCGCCGCCACGCGCTTCGCGGCCGCCATCACGGGCAGCGCGGCGCTGGTCGCCGCCCTCAAGTCCGGAGACTACCGCGCCGAGTACATCGACTGACCTACCGGGTGCTCAGCGGGCCGGCCGTCCCAACCCCCGGCCCGCCGCCGTGCAGCGCTCGCGCGATTCCCTCGTACGTATCCGCGCCTCCGCCCGGCGTGGCGTTCCAGAGCGCGATCAGCTGCCCGTGCGCGCGTTCGATCCCGCCGGCCACCGCCTCACGCGCGGGCATCGGGAGGGGATGTCCGGGCTCGTAGACGAAGCCCTCACCGCCGCCGAGGGCCCCCATCACCGCAACCATCCCAGCAACCAGCCGTGTGCCTGCCATTTCGATGGACGAGTCTCGCTCCAAACGGTTGCCATCCGGTGGAGGAACGGTGTACAGCGGGGGGCGCAGCGTTCACGTCGGTCGCCTGCCACTGACGGGCCGCCCTCAGCCCTGCCAGGCCCGCGCCTGCTTCGTCTCAAACGACTGGTGCATGTCCAGCAGCGTCGCGAAGTGATCCAGCGCATGCCAGAGCACCTTCTCGGCCAGCCACGCGACATCGACCTCGGTGCCATCCGGCCACGTCGCAGCGCGCGACCACTGTCCCGGCGCGAGCCCCTTGAATACCTCGTATGTCTTCGCCCGCGCGGCCATGAACCGTTCCGCCAGCTCCTCGATATCCAGCGCTTCCAGGTCGGGCCGCGCTTCCATCACGCGCGGCTCCAGCCGTGGCATCTCCTCGCTGAGCATCCGCTCCAGCCGCACGTGGTAGTTCCCGGTCTCGACCTCGAGCAGGTGCACCAGGTGCTGGTGCGGGCTCCACTCATGCCCCGGCGGGACCTCGTGCTGATGCCCCCGCACCAGCGAGGCCGCCCAATCGACGCCTTTCACGCTGAGCTGTAACCGCGCCATGAGCGTCGGGTCGGGGATGCGGGATTCGGGCATAACCACCACCAGAACGGGGATTCGCGCTCCCGCCCCGGGGGACTCCCCCGATGCGTAACGCCACCGCCCGATACTACCGTGAACGGGCTATGGCCATCGATCCCGCCGCCAACGGGTCGCCATCTTCCGCTCACGTCTCACTGCGCGAAGCCGCCGCCCTCCGGGCCAACCTCCTCTTCGCCTTGAGTTCGGCACCATCAGACCCGCTGCCAGCCATCATGGCGAAGGCGCCCACACGCTCCGGACTGCACACCGCCCAGCCTTCAGCCACGTCCCGCACGCCCGCCGCCCGCACCGCGGCGACCCGGGAGTACACCCCGCACACGCCCGTGCGCTCCAACTCCAGCGCCGACCCCGACCAATGGGATGGCATGCTCAACCGCGTCGGCGCGAAGTACAACGTCCCCCCGCTCTTCCTCAAGGCCGTCATGCTCTCCGAAAGCGGCGGCCGGCCGGACGCGATCGGCGATAGCGGCCACTCCGTGGGCCTCTTCCAGCTCCACGACCAGGGCTACGGCTACGGCATGGGTGATTCCCGTTTCGACCCTGAAGTCAACGCCGAGCGCGCCGCGAAGGGCCTCGCCGATGCCTGGCACGCCGGTGAGCGTGCGGGCTATCGCGGCGAGTACGCCGTGCGCGCCGCCTACAACTACTCCTTCAACCCGGGCGGCGGTTTCGCCTACCAGGGCGATAGTGTCGTCCGCCATTACAACGAGCTCCTCGCCGGACAGGGCCTCCCGCCCCTTTCCTGATGCTCCACGCGGGCGCCACGCCTTCGGGCGCCGTCTCCCGGCGGGGCGCGCCATGGGTGGTATCATCGAGACACCCGCGGCTCGCGGGCACCCTGGCGCTGGAGTCCGCTCTGTGATTACTGCCGGATACGTCGACCGCGACATCCACGTCCGCGGCCTGAAACTGCACTACCAGGAGTGGGGCGCGGCCGATGCCCCGGTGATCCTGATGATCCATGGCTTCGGCGTTTCCGGGCACATGTTCGACGAGTTCGCCGAGCGCCTCCAGGGCTCCTACCGCCTCATCGCCCTCGACCAGCGCGGCCACGGCGATAGCGACTGGTCCGACGAGGGCGACTACTCCCGCGATGCCTTCGTCGAGGACATCGAAGCCTTCTGCCAGGCGCTGGACCTCAATCGCTTCGTCCTCATGGGCCACAGCATGGGCGGCCTCAACAGTGTCGCCTTCGCGAACCGCTACCCGGCTCGCGCGCGGGCCGTCGTCCTCGTCGATGTTGGCCCCGAAGCCGCGAAGGAAGGCGTCGACAACATCGTCCGCTTCACGCGCGGCCCCGATGAACTCGAATTCGAACAGTTCGTCGAGATGGCTCACCGTTTCAACCAGCGCCGCACCATCGAGAACATCCGCGAACGCATGCGCCACCGCCTTCGCCAGATGCCGAGCGGCAAATGGACCTGGAAGTTCGATAGCCGCTTCCGCGAACAGGGCGCCACCCTCCGCGTTGGCAGCGAAATGTCCAACGACGAGGTCTGGACCCTCTTCCGCGGCATTCCCGTGCCCACCCTGCTGATTCGCGGCGCCGAAAGCGACGTCCTCACCCAGGAAGTGGCCGAGCGCGCCGCCCAAGAGATGGCCCGCTGCCGCCTCGTGGTCGTGCCCTCCGCCGGCCACTCCGTCCCCGGCGACAACCCGGACGACTTCACCGCGGCGGTCACGGCCTTCCTCGCCGATGTCGCGAACGGCACCTTCGCCACGGGCGCCGTCAGCGAACCGCCCCCACTCGAACGCCTGGTCGAGGTGCACGAAGAAGCGCAGCGCCGCCGCCGTGGGCCCGGCACGCTCACCCTCCTCGCCGGAGGCGCCGGTGCCGTTCTCGCGCTCGCCGGCCTCGCTTTCATCGGCCGCGAAGCCGCGCGCAAGCGCCGCCGCAAGCAGGTGGAAACGGCGGCCGCCCGCCCGCTCGTCGGCCATCGCGATATCACCGTGCCCGCCGTGGACATCGAGGTCGCGCGCGACCGCGCACTCGCCCTCCTGAACGACCTCGGCCACGTCTCGCGCGACGGCATCTCCCGCGCCCGCACGGCGCTCCACGACGTCGATATCGATCGTGCCCGCGCCGGCGCCGAGGATGTCTTGGCCGCCCTCGGCGAGCGCACCCGCCACGCACCCGCCGCCGTGCGCGCGGCCGTCCAGAAGGCCGATGCCGGTACTGCCGCGCTGCGCCGCACGAAGCCGCGCAAGAGCACCCTCCGCCGCTCCGCCGGCACCGCATGGAAGCTGGCCACCCTGGCCCCCGTACTCCTGGGCGCCGCCCGCAAGACCCGGGCCCGCCGCGGAGCCTCGCACCAGTAATGGAACTCGTCCGCCACGTCATCGAAGCCAACGGCGCGAAGCTCGTCGCGTGGGATGCTGGCTCGGGGACACTGCCGTTCGTCCTCGTGCACGGCCTCGCCTGCGACCACACCGCCTGGCTCCCCCAGTTCGAGGATCTCGCCCGCGACCACCGCTGTGTCGCCATCGACCTCCGCGGCCGGGGCGAATCCCAGGCGATACCCCCGTACCACCTCGAACAGCAGGCCGACGATGTCGCCGCAGTCATGCGTGCGCTCGCGGTCGGCCCGGCCATCATCGTCGGCCACAGCCTCGGCGGCATCGTCGCCCTGGTCCTCAACGAACGCCACCCGGACCTCGTGATGGGTATCGCCGCCGCCGATTCACCGATGCGCCCCACCGGCCTTGGCGCCGCGGCGCTCGTCGAACGCCTGCAGGCGTCCGGAACCGCGGCCCTCGAGCCCATGGTCGAGCGCTTCTTCAGCGAAGGCACCACCAGTGGCATCCGCGCCGCCGTACGCGAAATGATGCTCACCTGCCCGCCCGAGGTCGCCGCGGGCATGCTTAGCGACGACGACCGCGTCTCCGCCAGCATGACCGAACTGGTGAAGCTCGCCGACCGGAAGCCGTTCATGGCGATGTGGGCCGGCCGCCCCGCCGGCGACATTGCCTGGCTGCGCGAGGCCTGCATGTTCATCCGCCACGAGCCCATCTCCGGCGGCGGCCACTTCTTCCAGCTCGAAAAGCCGGCCATCACCAACGCCCTCCTCCGCGCTTTCCTCGATGACGTGGAACGGGATCCCCGCATCCCGCACTGAGGCACGCCGCAACCCTTTCTTGCTTCGAAACCGCGTTCCGGTAAGGTGAAGCCGATGCAGCCCCGCGATGCCCGCGCCACCGTCGGCTCCGCACGCCGCGAAGGCCCACTGGCCGTCCCCCCGCTGTTCGTCATCGCGCTCGGCTCCGTGGTCATCAGCTTTATGGTCTTCATCGCCATGGTCGCGGGCGCAGCCTGCGGCGGAGATGGCGACCCGCTCCCCGTCGTGGGCGCGACGGAAACACCCACCGAAAAGCCCTCGCACACCGAGGTCCCGCCAAGTGCCACGGCGACCGTTCCCACTGCCGCCGCCAGCGCCACGCCGGCGAAATCGGCCACTGCGAGTACGGGCAACGGCGGCGGCACGAACGGCACCCCTGCCAACATCGTCGCCTGCGGCGATATCCTCGCCCCCCTGAACAAGCAGAACGCGCTCGCCCCGGGTTGCGCCCCCTCCGGGCTCCAGGTTATCCCCTCGTGCTCGTCTGCCGACGGCCAGCACGTCCTCGTTGCCGACGCCCGCAACGCCTTCATCGAGATGGTCGATACCGCCCGCCGCGACGGCCTGACGCTCGGCGCCGTCAGCTCCTACCGCAGCTACCAGGACCAGGTCGAGACGTACAACTACTGGGTCCGAACTTCCGGCCAGGAATACGCCGACCGCACCAGCGCCCGCCCCGGCCACAGCGAGCATCAGCTCGGGACGACAGTGGATGTCAGCAGTCCCGCTGCCGGCTGCGGCCTCGAATCGGTCATCGGCACCCGCGAAGCCGACTGGATCGCGTCCCACAGCTGGAAGTTCGGCTTCGTCGTGAGCTATCCCGCAGGCAAGGAAGGCGTCACCGGCTACGCCTACGAGCCCTGGCACATCCGCTACATCGGCCGCGGCGAAGCGGCGAAAGTGAACGCCAGCGGCCTCACCCTCACCGAGTACCTGGGCAAGCGGTAGCGCACCCGCCTCAAAGACCCCGCTTCGCCAGCCCTTCCGGCAGCGTTTCCGGCAGCTCGCTCACCGGTCGCGACGCCTGCGCGATGGTGATCTCGAACAAATCGCCCCAGGCGGCCTCGTAGTAGTCTCCCGGGCCCTCATCATCGGCTTCCCAGACCACGACCACCTGCGGCTGGTCCTCCGGCGCGTTCACCCAGTACTCGCCGATGAGCGTTCCCTGGCGTGGGTGCTCGAAATGCTTGCGCCGCTCGAACGCCGCGAGCCCCTGCAGCACGCTCGTCCCCGGCCGGAAACGGAAGTACGCGACCCACAGTCCCATCGGCCGGAAAGCATACGGCGTTCGCCCGCCCGCCCGGGAGAGCGAAAGAGGCGGGCCGTTCTCGGCCCGCCTCGCGGAGGGACTTACCGGCCGAACGCTTAGCCCCCGGCCGCGGCGCCCGCGGCGATACGTGCCGTGAACCGGTCACGCACCTCGATCGACGAAGACGCGAGCTCCTTGCACGCGCCGCAGCGCACGCACAGCCCGTCATCGATCGCCCACCCCCCGCCGTCCTTGTAGAACGCGTTCGTGGGGCAAATCTCCGCTGCCTCGTCGATCCCTTCGCCCTGCGCCCGCACGGTGTACTCGATGAGCCCGTCGCACACGCCCGCTTTGCAGCGCTTCTCGATGATGTGCTCGTCCCACTCGCTCCGGAACGCCTTCAGCGCCGTCTTGATGCTCGTCATCGCGAACTGCCCGTGGAAGCAGTTCGACCACACCAGCGACTGCACCAGCTTCTCGAGGTTCAGGATGTCGGACTCCCGTCCGCCGCCCTGCTGAATCCGCCGGATGATCTCCACCGCGCGCTGTGTGCCACCGTGGCAGGTCGTGCAGCGCCCGCAGCTCTCATCCTCGCAGAACCCGAGGAAGTACTTGCACAGGTCCAGGATGCACGTCGATTCGTCGAAGAAGACGATGCCCCCGCCCCCGAGGAACATGCCCATGCCCCGGTACGGGTCCAGCGTCAGCGTCAGGTCCAGGTTGGCGGTCACCACGCCCGAAAGCGGCCCACCCGGCTGGAAGCCCTTGCAGCGCGAACCTTCGAGCATGCCGCCCGCCCACTGCTCCAGGCACTGGCGGATCGTCGGCCCGAATGGCACTTCAACGCAGCCCGGCCAGTTCACGTGCCCGGAGAAGGTGAACATCTTCGTCCCCTTCTCCTTTTCATTGCTCACGTTCGCCCACCACTCGGCGCCGTTGCGCATGATCATGGGCGCGTTCGCGTACGACTCGACGTTGTTCACGTTCGTCGGCTTGTTCCAGAGCCCCGCCTGCGCCGGGAACGGCGGCTTGATGCGTGGCATGCCCCGGTAGCCGTCGATCGAGTTGATCAGCCCCGTCTCCTCGCCACAGACATAGGCGCCCGCGCCCCGGTGCACGATGAGGTCGAAATCCCAGCCCGTGCCGAGGATGTTCGTCCCCAGCAGCCCCTTCGCGTACGCCTGGTCGATCGCCTTCTGCATCCGCGCGATCGCGAGCGGATACTCATACCGGATGTAGATGTAGCCCTCGCGCGCGTGCCCCGCCCGCGCCGCGATCATCATCCCCTCCACCACCAGGTGCGGGTCCGCTTCCATGACCACGCGGTTCACCCACGCCCCCGGGTCGCCCTCGTCGGCGTTGCACACCAGGTAGCGCGGGTCCGCCGTCGCCGTCCGCAGGAAGTCCCACTTGCGCCCCGCGGGGAAGCCGCCGCCCGCGCGCCCGCCGAGGCCGCTATCGAGCATGTGCTTCACGATCGCCTCGGCGTCCATATCCAAAGCCTTGCCGAAGCCCGCGTAGCCCTCGTGTGCGAGGTACTCCTCGATGCTCTCGGGGTCGATCGTCCCCATGTTCGCCATCAGGCGGCGAACCTGTCCGCGCATGAACTGGTGTTCCGAAAGCAGCGGCACGTCGGCCGTCGCATTCCCTTCCACCACGCCGATCGCCAGCTCCGGGAGGTCTCGCCCCTCCACGACCGTCGCCTGCAGGAACTCCGGCACGCGGTCCGCCGTCACATTGCCATAGAGCACCGTGCGCGTGCCGGCGGCGCTGCGAACGGTCACCGTGGGCTCCAGCCAGTTCATGCCCCACGTGCCCGTGATGCGGACATCCACCTTGAGGTTCATCGCAGCGGCTTGCGAACGAATCGCCGCCAGCGTCTCCTCCGCCCCGCGCGCCAGCGACGACGTGTCGATGCTCACCGTGATCTGCTCACGCCCCGAGGCGCGCTGCTCCGCCCATGCCCGCTTCGCCTCGTCGATCATGCCCTGGAGAGCCGCGTTCATTCGGCCTCCCCTTTCACGTCGCGCGCCAGCCGGATCGCCTTCGAAACCGTGAGATTACCCACGACCTTCTCGTTCACCCACACCTGTGGCGACTCGGTGCAGGTGCCGTTGCACTGGCCGATGTGCAGCCCGTACCTCCCGTCCTCGCTCTCTCCGCCCAGCGGAACCTCCAGCGTCGCCTGGATGGCCTCCCGGATGCGGTCCCCGCCTTTGAGGCGGCACGCCGGCCCGCTGCACCACGCGATCTCCGTCTCCGGCCGCGGGTGCAGACGAAAGTCCGTGTAGAACGTCGCTGCCCCGTAAATGAGCGCCGGGGTGGTGCTCAGCTGCCGCGCGATGACATCCATCGCCACCCGCGGGATGTACCCGTACCGGTCCTGCACCTTGTGCAGGGCCGGCATCACATGGCCACGATTCGGTCGAAACTCCGCGACAAGCTCGCGCAGTTCCTGCATGGACGGTTCAGCCTGCATGGGCTGTCCTCACGATTGTGAAACTTGCCACTACTATATGGAGCACCGCCCTCTCCCGCCACCGCACACGTGCCCCGCGAACCCGCTGCCGCGGTTTCGGGCACCCCCGGGCGCGGCGGCCCACCGGCGGCGATTGTGAGGCGAACTGTGACACCTCTGACCACCCGTGGCTTCCGCACGTGGGCCATTCCTGGCATCTTCCTCGTCGGCGCGCTCGCCGTCGCCGGCAGCATCATCGCCACTCGCGGCGGCGACTCTCCGAACCAGCCCCGCACCATCGGCGTCGTCGATGCCAACGGACTCCGCCAGCCCATCCACGAACACGCCGATTGGGCCCTCTTCATCCGCGGCAAGCAGGTCGATTTCAGCGACCCCAAGTTCGTCACCACCGAGGACCACGAGCTGAGTCCGAACGTCCACATCCACAAACCGCGCTACACCGTCGTCCACGTCCACCGCGAAGGCACCACCTGGGATGAGTTCCTTCGCTCCCTCGGGTTCGAACTGACCGACCCCACGCTCCTGGCAAAGCCCGAACAAACCACGCTCAAGCTCCCCTCGGGCGAAATCCTCCGCGTCACCCCCACCGAGACCTTCAAGTTCTACGTCAACGGCACGAAGGTTGATGGCGTCGCCGGCCTGAACATCGCCGCGCTCTCCCAGGTCCTCATCAGCTACGGCCCCGAGAGCGAAAGCGAAGTCCTCGCCCAGTTCGACCGCGTCACCGATGAAGCGTGCATCCCCCAGGGCATCTGCATCGCCCGCGGCAATGGCAACGGCGAACACGGCGAACCCGAACCCTGCAGCGGCGGCACAACCTGCACCGGCTAGCGGCGGGCCCCCCAAACCGGCACGACCGTGCATCATGACATCATCAGCCCTCGAAACCGCCCGGAGGCACCCATGACCGCGCCCGCCAGCTCCGCAACCCGGCGACTGCTCCAGCTCGGCCAGAGCACCTGGCTCGATTACATCAGCCGCGGCCTCATCACCTCCGGCGAACTCGCCCGCATGATCGCCGCGGGCGATGTCGTCGGCATGACATCGAACCCCACGATCTTCGAAAAAGCCCTCTCCGGCTCCGACGATTACGACGCCGCCATCCGGTCGGCCGCCCTCCGCGGCATCACCGACCCCTACGCCGCCTTCGTGGACTTCGCCGCGGACGACATCCGCCTTGCCTGCGATGCCCTCACCCCCACGTACGAGGCCATGGACGGCCAGGACGGCTTCGTCTCGCTGGAAGTGCCCCCCGGCATCGAGCATGACCGCGACGCAACCATCGCCGAGGCGCGCCGCCTCTCCGAACTGGTCGGCCGCCCCAATGTCATGATCAAGGTCCCCGGCACACCCGCAGGCGTCCAGGCACTCGAGGCGCTCATCGCGGAGGGTCTCAATGTCAACGTCACGCTGCTCTTCGCCGTCAGTGCCTACGAGCAGGTGGCCGAGGGGTACCTGCGCGGCCT
>JAYRRO010000024.1:0-3524 GCA_041910095.1 Dehalococcoidia bacterium | reverse complement strand
GCTGCTCCCGGATCGCATCCTCGACCGCTTCGACATCGTCGGCTTCGACCCGCGGGGCGTCGGACACAGCAGTCCGATCTCCTGTCATGGCAGCCTCGTGCCCCTCACCGCCGCCCACCCCTCCCCCGATACGCCCGCCGAGTTCGACAACCTGGCGACGCTCTCCCGGCGCTTCGCGGAGGAGTGCGCCGCCACGTATGGCGACATCCTCCCCCACCTCGGCACCCGGAACGTCGCACGGGACCTGGACCGTATCCGCGAGGCCATCGGCGACGAAAAGCTCACCTACCTTGGCTACAGCTATGGCACCGAGATCGGGCAGGTGTACGCCGGCCTCTTCCCCACCAACATCCGCGCGATGGTGCTCGATGGCGCCGTGGACCTCACCCTTTCGCCCGACGACCGCGCCCTCGCGCAGGCGATCGGCTTCGAACGCGCCCTCGACGCCTACGCCCGGGATTGCCGCGAAAACCTCTGCGGCCTCACCCGTCGCGGCGACCCCATCAAGGCCATCGACGACCTGCTCGCGAAGGCCGAGGCCGGGCCGATCCCCGCGCGCCGGGCCAATCGCCCGGCCGGCCCCGGGGAGACCCTCCTCGGCATCATCACGCCCCTGTATTCCCGCGATTCCTGGCCCGCGCTCACCCGCGCCATCGAAACGGCCCTCGAGGGCGATGGCACCCAGCTGGTGCAACTCACCGACCAGTACCTCGAGCGCCTCCCCGATGGCAGCTACACGAACAGCACCGAAGCGAACCTCGCGGTGAACTGCGTCGATTCGCCCCCTTCGAAACTCCCGACCCGCTGGGAGGACTACCCGGCCGTCGCCGCGCGCTTCGCCGCCGTGTCGCCGCACTTCGGGGCCGCCGTCGCACTCGGGCTCTCCTGCGCGAACTGGGCCGCCGCCCCGGACCCGACGGGGCCGGTCTCCGCGGCGGGGGCGCCTCCCATCCTCGTCGTCTCCACTACCGGCGACCCCGCCACACCGTATGAATGGGGTGTCGCCGTGGCACGGCAGCTCTCCAGCGGCGTGCTCCTCACCTTCGCGGGCGAAGGCCATACCGCCTACCTGGGCAACGACCGCTGCGTCGATTACGCCGTCGATGCCTACCTCATCCAGCTTCGCGTACCCGCCGCGGGCACGTCCTGCCCCTCCTCCGGGGATTCCAACAACGACATCGATGACATCCTGCGCGGGAAGTCCGTATCTGGCGGCACGACCGCCGTGCTCCGGTCGCTGGCGGTGCTGGTCGTGCTCGGGCTCGCCGTCGCCGCGTGCGTGATGTTCGCCCGCGCCGCCCGCCGCTAGGTTTGCGGCCGCGAGGTCATTCACGCGGGCCACACGGTCTTTCGGCCTAAAAACGTGTAGTTATATGGCTCAAATTTCTCTGGGACCAAGGGGTTTTCCTCATTCGTGCCGTGTAAAGCGCTTCCGAATATAGACGCGACCACCTGTGCGATTCGGGGGAATCTATGCGCCGCTTCGTTCCTTCACGTCCTGGCCTCGGCTGGCTCTCCATGCGCTGGTTCGGCAACCTCAGCCTGCAGACCCGCCTCCTCGGCGGCTTCGGCCTGCTGCTCGCGCTCACCGCGCTCGTTGCCTACGTCGCCATTCACGCGCTCCAGGCGAGCGCCGCCCGCGCCGATAGCCTCTATGCCCAGAACACCATGGGCATCCACTGGGCCAACCAGGTCGCGGTTCACACGCTCGCCAGCGCGAAGGACGAACAGAACGCCCTCGTCGAACTCGCCAACGACCCCGCCCGCACCGCCTTCCCCCTCAAGCACGGCCGCGACGAACTCGCCCTCGCCAAGACCGCCGCCGATGCCTACCGCCTGACCATCACCCGCTCCGAGGAGAGCAACCGCTGGAAGGCGGTCGAAGACACCATGGCCCAGGTCGCGACAGAGCGCGAGGCCGTCTTCGCCCTCGTCGAACAGGGCAAGGCGAAGGAGGCGGGCCAGGCTTCGCGCAACGCAGCCAGCCGCCTCGATGCCCTCAATTCGCAGCTCACGTCCATCATTGGCCGCAACCAGGATGCCGCGACCGCCGCCGCCGAGGCTTCTCGCGCCGATGCGGCCAGCGCGCGCACCATCCTCATGGCCGCCACCGCCGCCGCCGTACTCTTCGGCATCGCCATCGCCTTCGTCATCTCCTTCAAGCTCCGCCGCGACGTCCGCACGCTTGTCGCGCGCATTCGCAGCCTCGAAACCGAAGCCGTGGCCGACCTCGAAGCAGGCATTCGCGCCGTCGAGCAGGGCGACCTCACCATCGATGTCCGGCCGCGGACGGCGCTCATCGCCAGGCCCTCGCGCGACGAGATCGGCCAGGCCTCCAGCGCCATCAACCGCACCGTCGAGAAGCTTGAAAGCACCATCGCCAGCTACAACAGCATGCGCCTGGGCCTGGCCAGCCTCGTTGGCCAGGTTCGCGGCGATGCCGGCGCCGTGCTCGCCGCCTCCGGCGACCTCCGCGAAGCCAGCGATGCCATGGCCTCGGCCAGCAGTCAGATCGCCGCCTCCATCACCGAAGTCACCAGCGCCGCCACAACGCTCTCGGCGCTGTCCCAGCAATCTGCCGAGGACGTCGAGCGCGTGGCCGCCGGCAGCCAGCAGCTCGCCGCCGTCGCGGGCTCGAACGCGAACGCCGCTATCGCCTCCGAGGACGAGGCGCGCTCCATCGGCAGCCGCATCGGCGACGTCGTGCTCGCCTCCGGCGAGGTCGCGAAGGCCGCCGATGCCTCCCGCCGCGCCGCCCTCGACGGCCAGCGCGCCGTCGGCCCGGCCGTCGACTCCATGCACTCCATCGCCGAAGCCGTCGAGCGCGCCTCCGGCACCGTCAACCAGCTCGGCGAGTACGGCCAGCAGATTGGCGCCATCGTGAAAACGATCGACGACATCGCCCGCCAGACCAACCTCCTCGCCCTCAACGCCGCCATCGAAGCCGCCCGCGCGGGCGACCAGGGCCGTGGCTTCGCCGTCGTCGCCGATAATGTTCGCGGGCTCGCCGAGCGCTCCTCGCAGGCTACCAAGGAGATCGCGACCCTCATCGCGCGGGTCCAGTCCGGCACGCGCGAAGCGGTCGAGGCTATGTCCGCCGGCGTCCAGGATGTCGAGGCCGGCCGTCGCATCACCTCGCAGGCCGGCGCTGCCCTGGAGAGCATCATCGAAAGCGTCCAGCTCGCGGCCGTCGAGATGGAGAAGATCACCGCCGAGATCCAGTCCCTCGGGTCCGGCGCCGAACGTATCGTCGGTTCCGCCCGCGAAATCGTGGAAAGCGCCCAGGAGTCCGCTCGCGGCGCCAGCGCCATGGCCAACGATACCTCGCGCGTCACCGAGGCCATCCTCCAGGTTTCGGCCACAAGCGAGCAGACGTCCGCCTCCGCCGAGGAGGTCTCCGCCTCCACGGAGGAACTCACCGCCCAATCCGAGGAGCTCGCCGCGACCGCCTCACAGATGCGACACCTTGCGGAGTCCCTCGAACGGTCGACGTCGCGCTTCCGGATCGAGGGCATGCAGGCTGT
>JAYRRO010000023.1:0-36899 GCA_041910095.1 Dehalococcoidia bacterium | reverse complement strand
CACCGTACGGTCGCCGCCGAGGTACCGCGCCACCTCCTCCAGCGGCCGCTGTGTCGCCGAAAGCCCGATGCGTTGCGGCGGCCGCTCGGTGATCGCCTCGAGCCGCTCAAGCGAAAGCGCCAGGTGTGCGCCGCGCTTCGTCGCCGCCATCGTATGGATCTCATCCACGATGACCGTGTGGACCGTGCGTAAGACCTCGCGCGACCGCGATGTCAGCATGAGGTAGAGCGATTCCGGCGTCGTAATCAGGATGTCGGGCGGGTCGCGGCGGATATCCTCGCGCTCCCGCGCTGGCGTGTCCCCCGTCCGCGTCGCCACCGCGATCTCAGGTGGCGCCAGTCCCTCACGGACCGCCGCCACGTGCAGCCCGGCGAGTGGCGCCCGCAGGTTCCGTTCCACGTCGTAAGAAAGCGCCTTCAGCGGGGAAACGTAGAGCACGCTCACGCCCCGCCGCTTCTCCTTCCCGCCGCGCCGCTTCGCCGGGGCGAACGTTTCGTCGTGGCTCCGCGTCGCGAGCCGGTCCAGGCACCACAGGAACGCGGCCAGCGTCTTCCCCGACCCCGTCGGCGCGCAGAGGAGCGTGTGCGAACCGGACGCGATCGCATCCCACCCGAGTTCCTGTGCCTGCGTCGGCCCGGCGAACGCATCCCGGAACCACGCCTGCGCGACCGGCGAAAATCGGCCCAGCGCGGAGTCCGAACCCGGCGAAGCACTCATTCGGATATTGTGCCAGAAGCCCCCGCGGGCGAACACACGTTCGAATGAGCCGGTTCGGGGCTCCTGACAATCTGCGTCAGGAGCCCCGCCGCATCAGGATTCCGCGAACCGCCGGCACCGCAGTGCCCGCGCGAGCTCGTCATTCGCTTCCTTCACGAGCCGCGTGAGCAGCGGCGAATTCGCCCCGTGCTCCGCCATTAGCCGCTCGGCGCGCGCCATCGTCTCCTCGTCCACCCGGTAGCGCGGGAACAGCGTGAGGAAGTACGCCTCCGCGAACGCCATCTCGTCGCGCGTGAACGCCCCCGGCGCGTCCGCGAAGAAGCGGTCGTAGTACGGCGCGAGCAGCTCGCGTTGGTGCACCCAGTTGAAGCCGCCCATCGCCGCGCGCGTCAGGTGGAACGACCCGTATCCTTCGCCCAGGAACCGGCCCCACGCCTCCGCCTTCGCCGCCGCAGCCGGTCGCGAGACCTCCGCCGCGAGCTTCGCGCGCGAGCCGCGGTCCGATGGGTCGCGTTCCACCTCCGCCGCCAACCGTGCATCGGCGCCCGCCAGCCCATGCGCCACGAACTTCGTCGCGAGGCTCCAGCGCATGTCCTGGTCGACGCTCAGGCCCGCGACCGTGCGCTCGCCGTCCGCCAGCGACGCCGCGAACCGCAGGTCCGCCTCTGATTCGGCCGCCCCGAACAGGGCCCGTGCCCAGATGATCTGCGCATCCCCGGAGGCCGCCTGGAGACCGGACCACGCCGTCTCGAACAACCGGTGCGCCTGCTCCGGCCGCCACGCGTCCGGCAGCAACCGCGTCAGCGCCAGCGAAGCCTGCCCCAGCACCGACTCCACCACCGTGATGTCGGGCTCGCGCACTACCTTGGTGTTCACCAAATCGAGGAAGTCCTGCGCCTTGAGCTGCGCATCGCGCGTCATGTTCCACAGCGACGACCACAGCAGCTGCCGCAGGAGCGTGTCTTCCACGCGGTCGATGTTCTCCCTCGCCCACGCGACGGATTCCGCATCCATCGCCACCTTCGCGTAGGCGTGGTCGCCGTAGTTCGGGAACACGAGCGAAGGGCGCGGCATACCCTCCGCCTCCGCGATCGCCGCCTCCGCCGACGCCGTCCGCGCAGGGATGGAGGTGATCTCCATCCGCCCGTCCTCGTCGCGAAGCAGGCCGATCTCCAGCGTGTGCGGCCGGATCGTCGGGTACTCGTCCGTTGCCGTCTGGGCGAGCGTCATGCTCGTCACCCGGTCGCCATCCGCCTCCCAGTGCACCGCGAGCGTGTTGAGCGATGGCGTTTCCAGCCACAGCCGGGACCATTCCCCGAGCGCCTGCCCGCTTCCCGCCTCCAGCGACTGCATGAACTGCGCGAGCGTCGCGTTCCCGTAGGCGTGCGTGCGGAAGTAGTGCCGCATCCCTTCGCGGAAGCCATCCATCCCAATCGCCGCCACCAGCTGCTTCAGCACCGAGGCGCCCTTCCCGTAGGTGATGCCATCGAAGTTGAGGAACGTCTCCTCCGTATCTTTGACAACCCCCGCGATTGGATGCGTCGTCACCAGCTGGTCCTGCCGGTACGCCCAGTTTTTGATCGCCGTGCTGAAATCCTGCCAGCCGTTGGTGAACCGCGTCGCGCCCGTCATCGAGAGGTACGACATGTACGTCGCGAAGCTCTCGTTCAGCCACAGGTCGTTCCACCAGCGCATCGTGACGAGGTCGCCGAACCACATGTGGGCCATCTCGTGGAGGATCACTTCCGCGCGCCGCCGTCGTTGGTTCTCCGTCGGCGGGTCGCGATAGACCATCATCTCGTTGTGAGTCACGCAGCCCACGTTTTCCATCGCGCCCGCGTTGAACTCCGGCACGAACAGCTGGTCATACTTCCCGAACGGATAGGGAAAATCGAAAAACTCGGCGTAGTAGTCCAGTCCCTGCTTCGTGATCTCGAACACCTCCGCCGTATCGAGGTACTTCGCCATCGACTTCCGGCAGAAGAGCCCCAGCGGCACGTCCCCATGCTGGTCCCGAAACGCCGCGTAGGGTCCCGCCACCAGCGCGAACAGGTACGTGCTGAACGGCTTCGTCGTCTCGAACGTCCAGGTCGAACGGCCGCCGCCGGCCTCGGCCCGGCCCGTCTCGCGGCTGTTCGCCACCAGCTCCCAGTGCGACGGCGCCGTCACCGTCAGTGAATACGACGCCTTGATGTCCGGCTGGTCGAACTGCGGGAACAGCCGGTGCGACTCATATGGCTCGAAGTTCGTGTAGAGGTATTCCTCGCCGTCCTCCGGGTCCTTGAACTGGTGGAATCCATCGCCACTGTGGTCGTACTCGTTCTCGTAGACGATGTGGAGTTCGTTCGCGCCCACGCGCAGCGCGTCCGCCGGGATGGTCAGCCGGTATCCCGTCCAGTCCGGCGCGGCGACCGCCTGGCCGTTTGCCTCCAGCCGTTCGATGCGCTTCCCGCGATGGTCGAGGAAGAGCGAGCCCGTGCCCGCGAGGTCGAACGCGATGGTCACGTCGCCCCGGTACGTCTCCGCTCCCGCGGTGATATCCAGCGCGATCCGGTAGCGCGTGTTCGATACCCGCGCCGCTCGCGCCTCCGCGTCCGCCTGGCTCAGCACATCGCGCTGACCGCTACCCGTAGCCTGCATCGTGCCCCCTCGCGCATGCGCGCATCGTTGCTTTGCCACAAGGCTATCAGCGCGGGCACGAACGCCGCCACCTGGCGGCCCGGGGTCACGCTTCGGAGGCCTGCGCCGCGTGCTCCCACAGGTGCCGTGCGTTTCGCTCCATCACCCTCGCCACCGTCCCGAACCGCCCATGGGGCATGGTCAGGTCCTTCTCCGTCACGTACATGAGCCGCCCGTCCGCCTTCGCGGACGTTGCGTCGAACGCCGCGATCGCCTCGGCCGCCGTGGCGAACGGCCCGGCGATGGGTTCGATCCCCGGGTATCCGCAGGCCGCGCACACCTCGCTCGCGAACCACGCCTCATACGGGACGGCGTGCTCAGCCACCTCCCGTGGAGACCACGCCGCCTCAGCCCCGGCCCCGGTGCCGCGGGGCGCATCCCAGCGCGCGGCGGCCGATTCCAGGGCCGCGCGGAAGGCGGCCCGCCCCTCGGCAATCGCGGCGCGAAGCTCATCGGGCGTGGTCAGGGTGCTCCTCCGAGCGCGAAACGGCGCCCCTGGGCAGGCATGCCGGGGGCGCCGATGCTACCGGCCGAACGCCGGATCTGCTATCCCGCTTCCGGGAATGTCACGCAGGTGGTCGTGCTCTCGATGCCATCGACCGCGCGGATGTGCCGCGAAATCACCGATGGCACATCCGTGAGGTTCGGCACCTCCACCACCGCCACGATGTCGTATGGGCCCATCACCTGGTACACCTCGGCGATGCCGCTCACCGCACGGAGCTGCTCGAACACCGTAACGGTCTTCGCGGGGTCGACAACGATGAGGACGAAGGCCTTGACAGACATGGGTGCAGCTCCGGTTCGAGGTTCAGCGTCCCACACACACGAATCGCTCGCGTGTGAGTGCCACCGCGGTCACCCTACCACCCCCGGGTTTCCGAAAGGTTTCGCCGCACGGCCATGCTCTCCCGGGCCATCCGGCCCCGGCTCACGCGGGCGCTACTCCTCGCGCAGCTTCAGCACCGCCATGAAGGCTTCCTGCGGGATCTCGACGTTCCCCACCCGCTTCATCTTCTTCTTGCCTTCGGCCTGCTTCTCCAGCAGCTTCCGCTTGCGCGTGATGTCGCCGCCGTAGCACTTCGCGAGCACGTTCTTGCGCATCGCCCGGATCGTTTCGCGCGAAATGATCCGCCCGCCCACCGCCGCCTGAATGGGCACATCGAACATCTGCCGGGGGATGAGCTCGCGAAGCTTCGACACCAGCACCCGCCCTTCGCGCTGCGCGTTCGCCGTGTGCGTGATGAGCGAGAGCGCATCCACCGGCACGCTGTTCACGAGCACGTCCACCTTCACCAGCGCCGCCTCGCGGTACCCCGTCAGGTGGTAATCCAGCGATGCGTACCCGCTCGTCGAACCCTTCAGCTGGTCATAGAAGTCGACCAGGATCTCGGCCATCGGCACGTCGTACTCAAGCATCACGCGCGCCTCGCCCGGGGAAAGCTCGCTCTCCGGCTCCAGGTACTCCATCCGCAGGAATTGCCCCCGCCGCGTCGTCACCAGCTCCATCACCTGTCCGATGTACCGGCTCGGCGTGATCACGTCGATCTTCGCCCAGGGCTCCTCGATCTTTTCGATGCGCGATGGGTCCGGCAGGTCGGCCGGGTTGTCGACGAGCACCACTTCGCCGTTTGTCACGGTGACGTGGTACTCCACGCTCGGGGCCGTCGTCAGCAGGCTGAGGTTGTACTCCCGCTCCAGCCGCTCGCCCACGATCTCCAGGTGCAGGAGCCCCAGGAACCCGCAGCGGAACCCGAAGCCAAGCGCTGCCGACGACTCCGGCTCGTACACCAGCGAGGCGTCGTTCAGGCTCAGCTTCGCGAGCGCCTCGCGCAACTCCTGGTACTGGTCCGAATCCGTCGGGTAGATGCCCGCGAACACCATCGGCTTCGCCTGCCGGTATCCCGGGAGCGGCTCCGCCGCCGGCTCGTCGAGGTACGTGATGGTGTCGCCCACGCGGCAATCCGCCACGTCCTTCAGGCCCGTCGCCACGTACCCGACTTCGCCGCACTCCAGCGAAGGCAGCGCCTTCATCGCCGGCGTGAACACGCCATACTCCAGCGGCTCGAACTGGGAACCGACCTGCATCAGTGTCAGGCTCCGCCGCCCGCCCAGCCGTCCTTCGAACACGCGCACATGCGCCATCACACCCTTGAAGGCGTCGTATTTTGAATCGAAGATGAGCGCCTTCAGCGGCTCGCCGGCCTTTCCCCTGGGCGGCGGGATGCGCTCGGCGATCGCGGCGAGGATCTCCGGCACGCCCGTGCCGTCCTTCGCGCTCGCGAGAATGACCTCGTCGCGGTCGAAGCCGATCACCCGCTCGAGCTCCGCCGCCACCCGCTCCGGTTCCGCATGCGGCAGGTCGATCTTGTTCAGGACGGGAATGAGCTTCAGGTCCTGGTTCATCGCCAGGTACACGTTCGCCAGCGTCTGCGCCTCAATCCCCTGCGAGGCATCCACCACCAGCAGCGCACCCTCGCACGCCGCCAGGCTCCGCGAGACTTCGTACGTGAAGTCCACGTGCCCGGGCGTGTCGATCAGGTTGAACTCGTACTCCACGCCGTCCGGGGCGTGATAGGCGATGCGCGCCGCCGCCGCCTTGATCGTGATCCCCTTCTCCCGCTCAAGGTCCATCGAATCGAGCAGCTGCTCGGCCATCTCCCGCTTCGAGACGGTCCCCGTCGATTCCAGCAGCCGGTCCGCGAGCGTGGACTTGCCGTGGTCGATGTGCGCGATGATGCAGAAGTTCCGGATGCGGCTCTGGTCCACAATCCCAGTGTAGGGGCGCCGCCGGTTATGGGCGGATCGCGCGCGCCCCGGGCCTTACAGCACCATCGGCTCCCGGCGCGTGAATTCGTAGAGCATCGCAGGGCGGTGCGCGCCCTGCTTCTCCGTCTCCCCCGTCTCCCGCACGATTCCGAGCCCGACCACGCGCCGCCGGAAGTTCCGCTTGTCGATCACTTCGCCCAGGATCGCCTCGTAGACGCGCTGCATCTCCGTGAGCGTGAACCGTGCCGGCAGCAGGCTGTACACCACGTTCGTGTACTCCAGCTTGTTTCGCAGCCGCTCCTCCGCGTAGCCGGTGATGCGCTCGTTCCCGAATGCGAGCGGCCCCAGGCGGCGCACCGGGTGCCACGCCGGCCGCCACTCCAGGTCCGACCGCAGCCGCGTCCGGGCCACGTCCACCAGCGCGAAGTACGTCACCACCACGTTCGCCCGCCCGCCCTGGCTGTCGAAGGTGAAGAGCTGCTCAAGGAACACATCCGAGACGCCCGTCTCATCCGCGAGCTTGCGCGCGGCCGCTTGGTCCAGCGATTCGCCCTCGCGCAGGAGGCCGCCCGGGAGTGCCCACGCCCCCGCGCACGGCTCCGCCGCGCGTTCGATGAGCAGCACTGAGAGCTGCCCGCGCACCACCCCGAAGATGACCAGCACAACGGCCGCGCCCACCTCACCAGTGTAATCGAGGATGGCGAACGCACCCGGCCCGTCCCGCACCGCGGCTTGCGCGAAGATGACCCAACCGCGGGCCCGGCTGTACACTGGAACTCCTGCGCGGAGAGGTCGCATAGTGGCCGAGTGCGGGCGCCTGCTAAGCGCTTACCGGCGGTTAACGTCGGTCGAGGGTTCGAATCCCTCCCTCTCCGCCAGCGAATCGCATCACCCGGCCGGCCCCCCCGCTGTGCCCTTGCCTCCTCCACGAGCCTGCGCCATGCCCCAGAAGTACTACCTGTGGACCGTCGGCTGCCAGATGAACAAGGCGGACAGCGAAAAGCTCGCCGCTGGCTTCGAACGCCTCGGCCTCAAGTCCACCGCGCACATCGAACGCGCCGACATCGTCGTCATCAACACGTGCAGCGTCCGCCAGCGCTCCGAGGATCGCGCCTATTCCAAGCTCGGCCGTGTGCGCGAACTGAAGGCCGGGAAGCCCGCGCTGAAGGTCGCCGTCATGGGCTGCATGGTCGGCCTCAAGACCGGAGACCTCGAGAAGCGCTTCCCCCAGGTCGACGTCTTCGCCCGGCCGCAGCAGTTCGAGCCGATCATGGAACTGGTCGAAGGCAAAGCCGAGGACCTCGGCGGCGAATTCTGGCCTTCCACCTACGCCGTTCCCGAAGGGCCAACCGCCTACGTCCCCGTCGTCCACGGCTGTAACAAGTTCTGCACCTATTGCATCGTTCCCTATCGCCGTGGGCGGGAAAAAAGCCGCCCGCTTGATGAGATCGTGCGCGAGGTCGCCTACCTCACCGCCCACGGCGTTCGCGAAGTCACCCTCCTCGGCCAGACCGTCGAGGCGTACGGCCACGACCTTCCCGGCGAACCCGACCTCGGCGACCTCATGCGCGACCTTTCCGCGCTTGAACGCCTGCACCGAATTCGCTTCCTCACCTCATACCCCCGGGACATGACGCGCCGCATCCTCGAAGCCGTTGCCGAACTCCCCAAGGTCATGGAGTGCTTTTCACTCCCCGTGCAGGCCGGAAGCGACGCCGTGCTCGACTCCATGCGACGGGGCTACACCAAATCCGAGTACCTCGCGAAGATCGCCGAGGTCCGCCAGCTCATGCCCGCCGCTGGCATCACGACCGACATCATCGTGGGTTACCCCGGCGAGACGGACGCCGATTTCGCCGAGACCGCTGCCCTGCTCGAAGACCTCCGTTTCGATAAGGTCCACGTCGCCGCCTACTCCCCCCGCCCGGGCACCATCGCCTGGCGCAAGATGCCCGACGACGTACCCGCCGCCGTGAAGGCTGCCCGCCTCCACAGCGTCGAGGAGATCGAAGCCCGCATCTCCCACGAGCTGAACGATGCCCTCGTGGGCACGACGCAGGAGATCCTGGTCGAGGGCATCAAGAACGGCCAGCCGTTCGGCCGAACCCGCGCCGGCCACCTGGTTCACCTCGATGCCCCGGCCCGCGTTGGCGCGCTCGTCGATGTTCGCATCGCCCACGCCGGCGCCTTCTCCCTCCGGGGCGACCCGCTCGACGCCCTGACCCTCGCCTGACGGCGTGGACGCTGACCCGGATCCTTCGCGCCAGGACGAGATCGGCCGTGTGCTCGCGGCGTACGGACACACGGTTGCCGGTCAGCCACGCCGCGTCGAAGCCGGCACCCTGAACGCGAACTACCGCGTGGCCACGGCCGGCGGCGCGCTCTTTCTGCGCCTCCACCGCCCGTCCTACGACCGCGAACGCATCCTCGCCGAGCACGAGATCCTCGCCTTCGTCGCGGCGCGGGGCATCCCGGTGCCGCTCCCCCTGCGCACGGCCACCGGGGTCACGACCTTCGTGGGCGAATCCGGCACATGGTCGGCCTATCCCTGGATCGAAGGCACCCTCGTCGCCCGGCACGCGATGACCCGCGAGCAAGCCGTGGCCCTGGGCGACATGCACGGCCGCATCCAGGCCGCGCTCGCCGCGCACCCCGCGAGCGCGACGGCCACCTTCGACATGACCTGGGACCGCGAGCAGTCCCTGGCGACCCTGGCCGCCTGCGCCGAGGCAGCCGGCCGGCAAGATGTCGCACCATGGGTCGTGGAAGCGATTGGACGGCAGGCGGAACTACTCGCGCGCGAACCACTCCGTTTGCCCGCGGACTTCGCCTGGTTGCCGTGCCAGCTGGGCCACGGCGACTTCCAGGACCAGCAGGCTCTCTTCGCACCCGATGGTTCCATCGCCGCCATCACCGACTGGGAGCTCTGCCGCCCCTGGCCGCGCGTCTGGGATCTCGTGCGCGCGCTCGCGTTCTGCGGGTTGTTCCGAAGCGCGGCCATGGAGCCGTATCTCCACGCCTACCGCCGCCACGTGACACTCACGCCCGAGGAGTGTCACGCCGGGATGGAGCTGTGGTGGCAGAGCCGGCTCGGCGGCGCGTGGGTCTGGTACGCCGGCCTCATCGAAGGAAACGCGCGCGTTGCCAGCCTCTATGAAGACACCGCCCGCCACCTGGAAGAAGTCGCCGGCACCGCCTGGCGCGAGGCAACGGAGGCGCGGCTCATCCGCGCTGTCACAGGGTGAGAACCGAACCTACGAGAGGCGGTGACTCGCCCTTCCCGCAGCCTCGCACCGTCGCGGCGCCGTCGCATCGACCATCGCCTCGAAACAGATGAGCCCGTCCCGGCCAGCCGGCCCGATGGCCATTACCGCGGCCTTGCCGCAGCCCTCCACGGGCAGCGGGCAGAGCGCCGCCGCGATCGCCAGTTGCGCGCGGGACCACGCCGGCTCCGAACTCACGGAGGGCACGTCCATGCGCCGCACGAAGTACGCCACGCCCCCGACCCACGCGAACATCGGCACCACGATGAGGTAGAGGCCATACTGCAGCAGCATTGCGCGAGCATACGCGGGCCATGCCCCGCGTGTGTGCCGGGATGCCCGCCCCCCATGACAAACCCCTTGCGAGCGGCTACAGACGCCCCAGCTCAGCGCGCATCTGGTCCAACCCGAGCGGGCCAAGGTCCAGCGCCTTTGCATGAAACGCCTTCAGGTCGAACCCGCCACCCGCCCGCAGCCGCGCCGTGTCGCGCGCTTCGAGCCACACCCGCTCGCCCACCTTGTAGCAGATGGCCTGTGACGGCCAGCCCAGATACCGGACGATCTCGCTCGCCATGAAGTCCTTCGGGAAGTGGCTTCGTTCGTCCACGAATGCCTGCCCCAGTTCAGGTGTCCAACGTTCCCCGGGGTGGAATCCATCGGCCGCGGGTATCTCCAGCTGCAGGTGCATGCCGATGTCCACGATCACCCGCACCGCCCGCATCGCCTGCGCGCGCAGCATGCCCAGCCGGTAGTCCGGGTTCTCCAGGTACCCCAGCTCATCCATCAGCCGCTCCGCATAGAGCGCCCAGCCCTCGCCATGCGCCGAGACAAAGACCGTGCGCTGGAACCGCGACAGCGTCTCCGCCAGGTACCGCACCTGCGCGACCTGGAGATGGTGGCCGGGCACGCCCTCGTGGTACGCGATCGAGACTTCGCCCCACAGCGGGAACCGCGTCTTCCCCAGCGTTGGATACCACGTCCGCCCCGGCCGGCTGAAGTCCTCGCTTGGGCCCGTGTAGTACATCGCCGCGGCACCGCCCGGGGGCGCGATCATCGCCTCCACGCGCTGCACCGGCCCCGGAATATCGAAGTGTGTGCCGTTCAACTCCGCGATCGTGCGGTCCTGCAGCTCCTGCATCCACGATCGGAACGCCTCCACGCCCTCGATGGAACGCGCCGGGTCCGTTTCCAGCAGCTGCTTCGCCTGTTCCACCGTTACGCCGGGGCGAATGCGCTGCGCGGTCGCCCTCATGTCCGCCTCGATCCGGTGCAGGTCCTCCCACGCCCACGCATACGTCTCGTAGAGGTCGATCGTCGCCCCGAGCGTGGAGAGCGCCATCACCCGGTACCGGTCCGGGCCAACCGCGTCCTGCAGCGGCGCCGCCGGCGCGTACTCGTCGCGCAGGTACGCGCCGAAGGCGGCGTACGCGTTCGTTGCGGCCGTGGCGGCGGCGTCCAGCCGTCCCCGCAGCGCGCCCTGCGACACGTCCGCCTTCGCTCCCTCGACCAGCTTTGGGAAGAACGGCTCGGCCCCATCGCCAGACCACGTCGCGGCCTGCTTCGCGCACTCCAGTGCCTGCCGCCGCGCCGCGAGGAGCCCCCTGGCCCGGCCTGCTTCCAGCGACGCCCGGAAGCCGCCGAGGGCGGCCGGGACCTGCTCCATGCGCCTCGCGATCGTCTCCCAGTCCGCCGCGGTCTCCCTCGGCATGAGGTCGAAGCACGAACGGATGCTCCCGAGCGGGCTGCCGATGATGCGCAGGGCGCGCAGCCCTTCCTCCGCGTCTACCTGCGCCAGCTGGGCCCTCAGCCGCTCGCCCATGAACGCGGCCGCCACGCGGTCCCTGTCGTTTTCGATCGCCGCGCCGTCCAATGCCGCGAGGACCCCCCGGGCATGCGCGGCCCGCTGCTCGATGCCTTCTGGCGAGTAGTCCGTGAGTTCGCCATCGTGCCCGGCGATCCCGTTCGCCGTGGCCGCGATCGGGTCCAGCGCGGCCGATTCGTCCACATAGCGGTCCGCGAGCGCGTACACCGGGGTGAGCTGGTCCGGCATGGTGGTCCCCCTCGCCGCCAGGCGCGGCCCCGGGATGGTGTCACACCGCCGGGTGCGCGCGCCACCGGCCCAGGGTCAGCCGCTCGTCACACGCGCCGGCTGCTCCTCCCGCGGCAGGCCCACGATCAGCGCGACCGGACCAGCGAGCATGAGCCACATCATCGCCGCCAGCCCCCACCGCTCCGCCACCATCCCCAGCGCTACCGGGACCAACCCCGTCACCAGCCCGAAGGAAGCGGCGATCGCTTCGTTCGTCCCCGGCCGCCCCGGCATGGAGGCGTAGAACCGCGCCCGTGGAATCGCGTACCACCCGGCATTGAGCAGCCCCAGCGCCGCAACCGGCGCCAGTTTCCAGACGAACCCCGGGGTCAGGAGGAAGGCGCTGTACACCGCCAGCATCGCGAACGCACTCGCCCGCAGGTACACCAGCCCGCGCACATCCTTCAGCAAGCGCACCAGCGCCGCGTCCCCCACGAGCCCGGCAACCGTCCACACCGCGACCGCGAGGCCAGCCTGCCCCGGGCTCGCACCCGCGACATCCACGAAATAGAGCGCGAGAAACCCGAAGAGCCCATCCACGAGCAGGTCGCTCATCGCCAGCAGCCCCAGCCAGCGCCACGTCTCCGCCCGCCGCAGCGCCGTACGGAGTTCGCGAGCGAGTTCCCGCACCCCGGGCGCCTCGCCACGCTCCAGACTGCTCCCAGGGAGCCACCGCCACGCACCAAGCGCCAGCATCGTCGCCAGCACGCCCATCGCGGCGAGCGGCCACCGCCACCCCGCGCCCGCAGCGTAGGCGGCCGCGAACAGCAGCGGCCCACCCACGACCCCAACCGATCCCGCAAGCGTCCACCGCGCCATGGCACCGTCGTAGTCCCCCGGCGAACGTTCGATCAGTGCCGCCTGCGACGTCGAAACGAACATCCCGGAAGCCGGGTAGAGCGCCGAGAACGCGACCAGCAGCCAGGCGAAACCAGGTGCCCCCGCCGACGCCAACAGCGCGGCCGCGACCAGGAACCCGCCGGACACGATGAGCGCGCGCCGGCGCCCCGTGTCCCCCAGCAGGGCGAGCGGCGGCTCCAGCACGGCGCTCACGACCGTGGGCACCGCGAGCAGCACGCCCACCTGCCCGTACGTCAGCCCAAGGTCGTCGCGAATCGCGGGCCAGGCGGCCTCGCGCAGCCCGAATGCGAGCTCGTCAAAGAACTCGATCGCCAGCAAGAGGATTGCCGGCGAAGCCACCAGCGCGGCACGGCGCCGCAGTGTCATCATAGGTACGGACACGAAGAACTCCCGTCTCTCTGGTAGGCGTCAATGGCCGGTCGAGACGGGCGTGGCGGCCCCCGGGGTCGCGCCGCGAGTTAACGGGGAGGCTGGAAAACAGCGAACCGCATGCCCCGAGTCTGGGGGCACGCGGTTCGCCTCGCAAGCCCTTGCCGCCGCCGAATGGCGTCAGTTGGTGTAGCGCGTGCCGCTGATCTGCTCCAGCTTCCGCCAGTGGTGCTCGGTCTGGATGCGGCGGATGGTCCCCGACCGCGCCCGCATCACGAGCGACTCACTCGTCGCGCCGCCGGCCACGTACTCCACGCCCTTCAGCAGGTCGCCCGTCGTGATACCGCTCGCCGCGAAGAACACGTCGTCGCTCGACACGAGATCGTCGATCGCGAGCACCCTGGTCACATCGAGGCCACGCTCGACCGCGAGCTTGCGGTCGTTGTCGTCCCGCGGCCAGAGGCGGCACTGCATGTCCCCTTCGAGGCACTTCATCGCCACCGCCGCGACCACGCCTTCCGGCGACCCGCCGATGCCGAGCAGCATGTCGACGCCCGTGCCGGCGAGCCCCGCCATTACCGCGCCGGCCACGTCGCCGTCGGTAATGAAGCGGATGCGCGCCCCCGCCGCCCGGATCTGGTCCACAATTTCCGTGTTCCGGTCGCGGTCGAGGATCACCACCGTGACCTCTTCCACCGCCAGGTCCTTGGCCTTCGCCACCTGCTCGATGTTCCACGCGATCGGTGCGGAGAGGTCGATTTTCCCCTTGGCCGCCGCCCCGACGGCGATCTTCTCCATATAGAAGATGTCCTTGGGGTTGAACATCGTGCCCCGCGGTGCCACCGCGACCACGCTCAGCGCGTTCGGCCGTCCCAGCGAAAGCAGCCGTGTGCCGTCAATGGGGTCGACCGCGACATCGACCTGCGGCCCGTGTCCGCTGCCGACGCGTTCGCCGTTGAACAGCATCGGCGCCTCGTCCTTTTCGCCCTCGCCGATGACGACGACGCCGTCCATATCGACGGTGTCCATCATCATCCGCATCGCGTTGACGGCCGCCCCGTCCGATGCGTTCTTGTCGCCGCGCCCCATCCAGCGCGCCGCGGCCAGCGCCGCGGCCTCCGTCGTGCGGACGAGCTCCATCGCGATGTTCCGGTCCGGGACCTGTTCGTTTCTCACGGGTTCACTCCAAGTTGATGGGCTACGGGTTTTAACGCTTCGGCCACGAAGCGGATGTGCTCGTCGAGTTCAACGCCGAGGTCGGCTGCGCCGCGGACCAGGTCGTCGCGATTCACCGCCCGCGCGAAAGCCTTGTCCTTCATCTTCTTCCGCACCGACACCGGGTCAACTTCGGAGAGCGACTTGCCCGGCTTCACCAGCGCGCACGCCGACACGAAGCCGGAGAGTTCATCGCACGCGAAGATCGCGCGGTCCATCTTTGAGGTGTACTCCAGCCCCAGGAAGGGGGCGTGACAGAGGATCGCGTAGCGGATGTCCGCCGGCACGCCGCGCGCCTCCAGCAGCTTCGAACCTTCGCGCGGATGCAGGTCCTCCGTGGGATGGATCTCCCAGTCGAAGTCGTGCAGTAGCCCGACGATGCCCCACTTCTCGACATCCTCGTGCAGCGCTCGGGCGTACGCCTGCATCGTCGCTTCCACGGCGATGCCGTGCTTGCGCGTGCGCTCCTCGCGCGAGTACTCAACCAGGATGTTCCAGGCGTCGTCGCGATGCATCCTGCTGCCCCGGGATTGCGAACTCGCGCGCCATCGTATCAGAGCGCGCACCATCGGTGCCTGTCGCTCGCGTGTGACTCAACTCGCCCGTCGCCTTCGCCGAAAACCACGACGGAGCGTTTGACATGGCGAACCGGTTGGTGGCGCGCGGGGCTCGCACCCGCCCGCGCGCGGCGAGCACACGCGACCCGCTCGAGGCCTACCTCGCCGGGGGGTACCGCCGCGTTGCGGGCTTCCTCTCCGGCGGCGCCGTCACCCTCATCACGGCCGTCGCCAGCAAGCAGGTGGACCTCGGCGTGCAGGGCGGGGTCTGCGAGGTGGGCGTGCACCAGGGGCGCACCTTCATCCTCCTCCATCTCCTCACCCGGCCCACCGAACTCGCCGTTGCCATCGACGTCTTCGAACGCCAGGACCTCAACACCGACGGCTCCGGCCGCGGCGTGCGCGACCTCTTCGAGCGCAATTGCGAGCGCCACGGCTGCGACCTCGACCGCGTGCGCATCCTCTCCGCCGACTCCCTCACGCTCTCCGGGAACGACCTGCGGGCGGCCGCGGGAGGGCCGCTCCGGCTCGTGCACATCGATGGCGGCCACACCGCGCGGCTGGCGGCGCACGACATGGCCGCCGCCGCGGCCGCGCTCGCGCCCGGCGGCGTCATCATCGTCGATGACTACTTCCACGAGCAGTGGCCTGGTGTCTCCGACGGCATCCGAGCCTTCCTCGCCGCGAATCCCGGCGCCGGCCTCGTCCCCTTCGCGATCGGCGGCAACAAGGTCCTGTTCTGCGGCCGTGCATTTGCCCCCGCCTACCGCGCCGCGCTCGCCTCCCTGCGGGTCAGCGGGTACGCGAAGGAAACCGTCATGTTCGGCGAGCCCGTCCTCGCCTTCGCGTTCTGGCGCATGGGCCCACGCGACCGGTTCATCCGCTCTCGCGCCTGGCGTGCGATCCGGGATGTCGCGCTCATTCGCGCCGTCCGCAATGCCCGCCGGCGCCGCCTCGGCCGCGAAACCGTCGCCTGATCGGCCAGCACATAGGAAGGGCCGGCATCGCCGGCCCTTCCTATGTGCATGTGGGTGTGCTCGCGCCTAGTCGAGGTAGTCCTTCAGCTTGCGGCTGCGGCTCGGGTGACGGAGCTTCCGCAGCGCCTTCGCCTCGATCTGGCGAATGCGCTCGCGCGTCACCCCGAACTCCCGGCCGACTTCCTCCAGGGTGCGGCTGCGGCCATCCTCCAGCCCGAATCGAAGCTGGAGCACCCGCCGCTCGCGGCTCGTCAGGCTGGCGAGCACATCCTCGACCTGCTCCCGCAGCAGCTGCTGGCTGGCCGCTTCCGCCGGTGCGAGCGCGCTCGGGTCCTCGATGAAGTCGCCGAGGTGGCTGTCCTCTTCCTCGCCGATGGGCGTTTCCAGCGAAACCGGCTCCTGCGAGACCTTCTGGATTTCGCGGATGCGTTCCGGGGTGTAGGCCGCCGCCGTCTCCGGCTTGCCGCTCTCCGTCATCCCCCGCGCGATCTCTTCGCTGGTGGGCTCGCGGCCGTACTCCTGTACCAGCCGCCGGCTCACGCGCACGAGCTTGTTGATCGTCTCCACCATGTGCACCGGGATCCGGATCGTGCGCGCCTGGTCCGCGATCGCCCGCGTGATCGCCTGGCGAATCCACCACGTCGCGTACGTCGAGAACTTGAACCCCTTGCGGTAGTCGAACTTCTCCACCGCGCGGATCAGGCCGATGTTCCCTTCCTGGATCAGGTCCAGCAGCGACATCCCGCGCCCGATGTACTTCTTCGCCACCGACACCACGAGGCGCAGGTTCGCCTCCGTCAGCCGCCGCTCCGCGCGCTGACCGTTGTCCTTGATCGCCGAGAAGTGGTAGTGCAGCTTCTCTTCCAGCGGCGTCAGGTCCTCGACCAGCCCATCCTTCGGCGGCACGAGGAACTCCTCGCCACCCGCCTCCTCGCCCATCTGCTCGACGAGGTCCTGGTTCAGGATGTGCGTCACGATCGAGAGCCGCACGATGCTCTCGGCCGCCTGTGACTCTTCGCCGCTCTCCGCCCCGCCCAGCTGCTCCTCGACATACCGCTTGAAGTCGAGGCTCATTTCGCCATCGACCAGGCCGCGGAACTGCGCGTTCGCGATCGTCTGTGAGAGCGTCAGCCCCGTGAGCGCGTCGTCCGGCTTTCGCCAGCGCGGCACCCTCTGCGGCTCCTCGTTCTCGTCCGTCGCCCGCCGTGCCGTCAGGGTCTCGAAGTTGTCGATGAACCGCACCGCGGCATCATGCACCGGCTTGACGGCGGTCCACTGCTCCAGCAGCCGCACCGCGACGTGCACCGCCTTCGGCTTGTGGCCGTACCGCTCGACGTACTCCTGCTCGATCGCCTCCAGGTGGAGGCCTTCCTCCATCTGTCGCGCGAGATGCTTCTCGTCGTCCGCCGTCAGCAGATACACCTTGCCGATTTCGCGGAGGTACATCCGGACGGGATCGTCGATCCCCTCCGATTCCTCCGTCAGGAGCGCGATGGAAGCCTCTTCTTCCTCTTCCTCCGCGGCCTCCGCGCCACCTTCTTCGTCTTCCTCGGCGAGACTCGGTTCGTTCTCCTCTTCGTCGTCGTAGCTGTCATCCTGGTTCTGCAGTCGGGCCAGGACGGAGTCGACGGCGCTCGTCGCGGTGGACGTGCTTTCGGTCAGGGTGTCTTCAGTCATGCTGGGGAACCAAACCTCCGGAAGGGCGCTTGCGAAACGGGGACGGAAAAGGGCGCAATGCGCCTTTTCCACAGTAGCAAGCCCCCGGCAAGCTGTCAAGAACGCCTGTTCGCCTCGCCCTCCCCGCCCAATCGCGGCCGCCGCTCCTCCCCATCCCGGTACGGCCGCAGCGCGAACGCCGACCATTGCGCATCGACCGATACCAGCGTCACCCACCGCAGCCGGTCTTCAGGCACTGATTCCCATCCCCGGTCCCGCGTCAGATCGGACTGCACCTTCGAACTTCCCTTGGGGAATGTCAGCCACAAGAGCCCGTCCGGCGCGACCGCCTCCACCACCGCCGGCATCACCGCGTCCAGCTCGGCCTTGTTCGCCACGAATACCTGGATCCAGTCGAAGGTTCCGGTCGGCGCCGTCGCGAACTCCCGCCCGGGCGCCAGCTCCGTGAGGTACCCTTCGGGCGCGTTCCACACGGCCGCCGGCCCGGCCCTCAGCTTCAGCTTCCTCGCGAGCGCTGTCTCAGCCGACACGACGGGCCCTCCCGGTCACGGGACATACCGTTCGGCGATCAGGATGACGCGGCTGGTGTATTCGCCGCCTACGGCCGCCGGAACGAACGTCCCCCCACAGCTAATCAGCGTGATCCGCTCAGTCGTACTGTCGAGCGACGGGAACACGATGCGGTCCATGTTCAGCGACCCCACCGGCACGATCTCCACGGCAGCCACCGTGTACGCCAGTTGCGTGCCATTCTCAAGCGTCACGTAGAGCGCGTCGCCCACCACCGCCTCGTGGAGGTAGGCGAAGGGCCCGTTGCCGTAGTTCACATAGTTCACGTGCGCCGCGAAGATCGTGTTCATCCCGCCCGCGCCCGGCGCCGAGCGCCCCGGCCTGCCCGTTCCCCATTGCGGGTAGGTGCTGATGTACTGGGGCGCCGATGGGTCCTCGAACAGCTCCCGGCCGCCGACGTAGTGCGTCCCCCGCGCCTCCACCGGCGCGTTCCCGAGGATTCGCGCCGAGCCGAGGTAGAGCGCCGTCACCCGCCCATCCGGCGTCTCCGGCCGTGGGACCGGTGACGGCGTGGGCACCGCGACCGGCGGAGCCTCCGCCTGGCTCACCTGCGGTATGTATGCGCGATACGGCAGCGTGGGGCTTTCCCCGGGCCTGGCCGCCGCCGCAGCCAGCGAGGCGAGCCCGGCCCCGGCAACCAGCGCGATCGCGGCCGTCCGCCACCCGGGCGTTACCCTCGCCATCTCAGATGGCACCCCAGAAATCGCGCAGCGTCTCGCCCAACAGTACCGGCGCGAGCAACGGGATGTTGTGCCCGACCCCCTCGAGTGCCACGTACCGCACCCGCGGATTTCGCCGGCGCATGTCCTCCGCCACCGCCGGCCGCAGCTCATTCGAACGCAGCCCGTGGATCAGCATCGCGGGTGGCTCGCCCAGGGCCTCCCATTCGGCCCAGTAGTCCCGGCCCCGGTGCTGCCGCACCATCGCCTTCCAGGCCTCGCGGCTGCCTCGCCAGGTGAGTTTCCCGTCCCCTGCGTCGCGCATCCGCTGCAGATATCCGTGCAGCCGTTCGGGCGGCGTCGGCCGGTTTCGCGTGAAGAACGCCACGGCGTCGTCGCGCGTCAGCGACTCCGGCATCGCATCCACCGAGGTGACCGTTTCGCGCCAGTTCGCGGCCCAAGCCTCCGGCCCAATGTCCGCCATCACCACGCTTCGCCACGCCTCTGGATGCCACGACGCCGCAGCCATCGCAACGCGCGCCCCCATCGAGTGCCCAACCAGGTGCGGGCGCTCCAGGCTCGCGGCGCTCGCCGCAGCCAAAGCATCCTGCACCAGCTGCCGAACGTGATACGGCCCGCCGTGGACGCTCGCGCCGTGCCCGCGCTGGTCGATGGCGACGCACCGCGGCCTGTCGTCGCCGAGCGCGTCCACGGTCTCCTGCCATGCCTCGGCGACCCCGGTCAGCCCGTGGAGAAAGAGCACGCCCGGCTCGGCGCCCGCCCACTCGAGCGCGCGAAAGCGCCCGCCCGGCAGGTCCAACCAGCGTTCATCGGCCTGCGCGCTCACCCCGCGTCAGTCGCCCGTGGGGTACCCGGCTTCCACCCATGCCAGGGTGCCGCCCTCGACGTTGTACAGCGGGATGTCCGTCACGCCGCCCGCCGTCGCGAACTCGGCCGCCAGCGCGCTCCGTGCCCCCGACTTGCAGATGAACAGCACTTCCTTGCCACCGGCGAAATCGCGAAGCTGCTTGATCTCGCCCATCACGCTGTTCACGGGAATAAGCCGCACCCCGGACGCATGGACTTCCACGTACTCGTTGGGCTCGCGCACGTCGACCATTACGGCCTCGCCGTTGTCGAGCTTTTCCTTCGCCTCGCTCACCGAAATCCGGGTGAACGGTTCGCGCGGATCCTTCGTTGCCATGTGTTGCCCTTCCCTCCTGGTTGCCGTGCGTCGTGAACTGAATCTAGCACACGGGGGCGATCGCCGTGGGTCCGCTACGCTCCCGACCACGTGAGCCGCGGCATGCGCGCCAGCCCCGCGCCGTACACCAGCACCGAGACCACCGTCAGCACCCCGAAGTCCATCGCCAGTCCGAAATACCCATCCGTCCCATCGGCGTACGCCGCCAACTGCATCGCATCCACCGCGTACGAAAGCGGATTCACTCGCGCCAGCAATTCCAGCCACGCCGGCAGCCCGGCCACCGGGAAGAACGCCCCCGAAAAGAACAGGAGCGGGAACAGCGCCAGGTTCATCAGAAGGTGGAACCCCTGCATCGTCTGGATGCGCGACGCGAAGGCCTGCGCCACGCCCGCGAGCAACAGATTCAGCAGCACCACCGCCGCAATCGCGATCGCGAGACCCGCCGGCACCCCGTACTGCCATTCGAACTGCACGAACGGCGCCGCCGCGAGCAGCACCACCAGCGCCTGCACCACCCCGATGGTCACCCCCGCCAGCGATTTCCCCAGCAAGATTGTCCGCGGCCGGTGCGGCGAACTCAGCAGCATCCGCAGCACTCCGCTGTCGCGATCCCGGTAGTACGAGGCGCTCGAAAACGTCGATGAGAACACCGCTGTCATCACCACCGCGCCCGCCACCAGGTATGCCGTGAAGTTGCCCGCGCTCAGCGCCGCCGGTTCCAGTCCACTCGAAACCCCGTTCCCCAGGAACACCAGGAAGAGCAGCGGCGTCACCATCGACGAATACAGCTGCGACCGCGACCGCAAAACGCTGCGGATGTCCCGTTCAAAGAGCGCCATCGCGGCGGCGATCGCGCTCACCGGGCCAGCTCCGCGATGCCCGGCCGGCGGCTCACATGCTGGAAGTACGCATCCTCGAGCGTCGAGCGTTCAATTGTCACCGAGCGAATGGCCCCGGGGGCGAACGCGAAGAGCCGCGGCACCAGCGCGGAAGCGTCGTCGGAGGCCAGGTGCACGACCTGGCCGTCGGTCGTCACTTCGCCCGCACCCGGCCAAGCTCGAACCTCCGCCAGCTGCGCCTCGGTCACGCCCTCCCACGTTACCCGTACGGCTTCGCGGCGAAGGCCCGCCTTCAGCTCCGCCGGCGTCCCCGTCGTGACCACGCGCCCGTCCTTGATGAAGGCCACACGTTCGCACACGCCATCCGCCTCCGCCAGGTCGTTCGTCGCGAGCAGCACCGTGCGCCGCCCACGCTCGGCGTTGAGCAGCACGTCCCAGAGCGCGCGCCGCTCCTCCGGGTCCACACCGGTCGTCGGTTCGTCCAGCAGTAGCAGCGCCGGGTCGTGGAGCAACGCGCGAGCCATCTCCAGCCGTCGCCGCATTCCGCCGGAAAGCGCGCCGATGCGGTCCTTTTCCCGGCCGGTGAGCCCGAAGGTGTCCAGCAGGCGGCGGCCGCGCTCCGCCGCGGTGCTCCCACTCATGCCGAACAGCTTCCCCGCGAGACGCAGCATCTCGCCCGCAGGCATCAGCGGGTCCTGCGCGTTCTCCTGGAATACCGTGGCCGTGCGCGCGCGCAGCGAAGGTGAAGGCTCCTCCCCGAACACGCGGAGGTTGCCTTCGGCCGGGCGCTCCATCGCCGCCACCATCGTGATGAACGTGCTCTTCCCGCTCCCGTTCGGCCCCAGGAGCCCGAACACGCACCCCGCGGGCACCTCAAGCGTGAACCCATCGAGCGCGCGCCGGTCGCCATAGCGATGCACGATCCCGCGCGCTGCGACGACGGCCTCAGCCATGCCGGCACTGTCCTGCGTGGGTCACCTCGCGGCCGGCGCCTAGCTCGCGACCGAGAGGCTGGCCACCAGCTGCCCCATCACAATCAGCATGATGATGGCCGCCATCGGGCTCAGGTCCATCATCCCCGTGTTCGGCATCACCCGCCGCAGCGGCTCGATGATCGGCTCCGTCACCCGGAACAGCATCTGGTACAGCGGGCTCGACTGATCGATCGGAAACCAGCTCAACAGCGACCGCGCGACGATCGCCCAGGTCAGGATCTGGATGAAGACCAGCGTGAACTGCGCAACGTAGGGATTCGTGGCCGGGACCTCAGGCGTCCCTTCCCGGGGCGCCGTTTCCATCGTAGCAGAGCCGTTCGAAAAGGAATCAGGAAACGAAGCGCCTTCACCCCCGGCCTCAGGTGTTCGCGGCCCGGTCCATCACCATGAGCATGATGTACAGAAAAAGCAGCACGACCATCGCGCTCAGGTCGATCATGCCCGTCCTCGGCAAGATGTTCCGGACCGGCGCCAGCAGCGGCTCCGTCGCCTGGTACAGGAACCGCGCCAGCGGGTTGTCCGGCCGCACCGGGAACCAGCTCAGGAGCGAACGCGCCAGCACCAGCAGGATCAGCGCGTAGATCAGCACCGTGAACAGCGCCGCGACGCTGTCGTTCATGCCGGGCCGCCCAGTTCGACCGCGCGCCGGTGGGCCGCCTGCACCGCCTCGATGATCGACGCCCGCACCGCGCCCTTCTCGAGCTCCAGGAGCCCCGCCGCGGTGGTGCCCGCGGGCGAGGTCACGAGGCCTCGCAGCTCAGCCGCGTTGCGCCCGCTCTCCTGCGCGTACACCGCCGACCCGTACACCGTCTGCAGCACCATCTCCGATGCCTCCGCACGCGTGAGCCCGACGGCCACACCGCCTTCGATGAGCGCTTCGATGAAGAGGAACACATAGCCCGGCCCGCTGCCGCTCACGGCCGTCGCCATATCAAGCTTCTTCTCGTCCTCGACGTACAGGTCACGGCCGATCGCGCAGAGCAGCCCCCGCGCGAGCTCCCGCTGCTCGGCGCTTACCGCGGGCGTCGCCGTCCACACGCTCATGCCGGCCTTCGCGGCCACGGGCGTGTTCGGCATCACCCGGATGACCCGGTCGTGATGAAATTCGTTGATGATCGACCGGATGCGGACACCCGCCATGATCGAGAGCAGGAGCCCATCGGGCTTGATAGCCCCGTGGACGGTGTTCATGTCCTGCGGCTTCACCGAAAGGACGACGAGGTCGGCCGCGTCCATCGCCTGCTCCGGCGAATGCGTCGCCTGCACCCCGTAGACGCCGTGCAGCTGGTCCGCGCGCTGCGGCAGCTTCTCGCACACGGTCACGTCCGCGGCATCGAACACCCCCCGCTCAAGCGCCGCCGCGAGAATCGCCTCGCCCATCACTCCGCCGCCGATAATCGCCACCTTCATCCTGAACGCTCCCCGAAAATCGCCCGGCCAACCCGGATATGCGTCGCACCTTCCTCGATGGCGACCTCGAAGTCATCGCTCATACCCATCGAGAGGCATTTCAGGCGGTGCCGCTCCGCCATCTCCCGCAGCCGGTGGAAGTGCGGCCGCGCATCCTCCGGGTTCTCGCTCCGCGGCGGGATCGCCATCAGCCCCAGCACCTCCACGCGCGGGATCTGCTGGGCCCGCAGGAGCAGCCCACGCACCTCGTCTGGCAAAGCCCCGCGCTTCGAGGCCTCCCGCGCGATGTTCACCTGCAGGAAGATCCTCACCGTCTGCGTTGGCGCCGTCGCCGCGATTGCGTCCAGCGCCGATTCCGAGTCGATGCCATGCAGCGCCTCGAACGCGTTCAGCGCGTGCTTCACCTTGTTCGATTGCATGTGCCCGATGAAGTGGAAGCGTGCCGCCTCCTTCGCCGAGGCCCCCAGCACGATCTCCGGGCGGCCGTGCCGGAGGACGGCGATCTTCTCGAGCGCTTCCTGCACGTAGTTCTCGCCAAAGTCCCGCAGCCCGGCGTCGAACGCCACCGCCACCGTCTCCGCGGAGAACGTCTTCGTGACACCCACGAGCGTGACCGATTCCGGAGTCCGGCCCGCTCGCGCGCAGGCCGCCGCAATCCGTTCGCGCACCCGCGCCAGCCGCGCGCCGATCGCATCAATCGTCCCGGGGGCGAGCGTCATCGAAGCTCCGGAGGGTGTTTCAACTCCCAGATGCCGCGAGCAACCACGACCGCCACCACAAGGCCGATTGCCGCGAATCCGAGTAGCACGTGAATTGTAAACATCCAGAACACGAAGAACAGGTAGAACATCCCGCCCAGCAGGATCCCGAGTGGCAGTGCCAGGACCCGGAACACCGCCAGCGTGATCGCCAGGACCTCCCGCACGCCGCCGCCCTTTTCCTCGTCCGGCGGAGGCTGGCTCGACCCGTAGTAGAAACCCATGCCCGCAGTATAGGCCGCGCCCCCGCGCCGTCGCCTCGGCGGCCTCAGGCCCGGTCGGTCAGCAGCTCCCGGATGCGCCCGATTTGCCCGACCGAGACCCCTCGCCCCGCGAGGAACCGTTCCGTGCCCCCGTACCGCTCCCGCATCAGCGTGATGAAGCCGGCCATCCGCTCGGCCGGCGTCGAAAGGCGCGCGCGGATCTCCGCATCCGTCCCCTCCAGCGCCCGCCCCGTCGATCGCAGGTACGCGATTAGGCGGTCGATGCTGCCATCGCTGAGCCCGTACTCGTTGGCGATGTCCTCGTCGGCGGCGCCGAGCAGCTCCATCAGCATGCCCAGGAGCACACCGGTGCGGTCCTTCCCCGCCGTGCAGTGCACCAGCAGCGGGTAGGTGGCGGCCTCCGCCAGCAGCCCGAATGCCTCCACGAACCGCTCACCGCCCACATCCAGGTAGTGCAGGTACCGCCCGGGAGTCGGCCCTGACCCGTACAGCCCGTTCAGCTCCGCGATCAGCTCGTCCATCCCGCGTCCCTCCGCGAAGATCGACAGCGGGCGAACGCGCGCGTTCAGCGCGTGGCCCGCGGGGGTGTGAGCGACTTCGTCCGGGTGGCGAAGGTCCAGGATCGTGCGAACCCCGAGCTCATCGCCGATGCACGCGCAATCCGTCTCGCTCATGAGTTCGAGCGCACCCGACCGGTAGATCATCCCCGCCCGGATGCGTCCCCCGCCCGCGAGCGAGTACGCCCCAAGCTCCCGGAAGTTGTGCACCCCTTCGAGTTCGCGCACCGCGCCATTCCCCATCGCGAGCCGTCCTTCCCACCCGCCGGTCATGGAGGATGGCTCAGTACCCCCGGAAGGACTCGAACCTTCGACCTCGCGATTAAAAGTCGCCTGCTCTGCCAGCTGAGCTACGGGGGCCCGTGGCTTCACCCTACCCAAATCGGCCAAAAGGCGCGAGCAGCCACCATGCCGCCGAACCCGCGGGGCTGCGAAAAGCCCCGGCGCGAGCCGGGGCCTCTCGGTTTCCGCCGCTGCTCCGGCCTTATTGGCCGAAGGCGTTGTACATGCCGTCGTTGTCGCCGAGGTTCAGGTCATTCGTCACGTTCGCCGTCGCGATGATCGGCTTGTCGCTCGTGATGACCATGCCGCCCCAGAGGCACGAAGGCGAAGCCCCGAGCCCGTTCACCGCCGGGTCCGCAAGGCCCTGGTAGAAGATGAACGATCCCGAGATCGTCCTCGTCGACGTGTAGGTGCCGCCCGTGCAGCCGGGTGCGCCCGTCGTCGGGTCCGCCACCGTGGTGAGCGTCACCGTCGCCGTGCCGCCATCGGCAACCGCCACGCTGACCGCGCTGTCGTACCCGTTCGCGCCGCCGCCCGAGCTGTAGGCATGGCGGAAGATCAGCGGGAACTTCGCGGTGTTCGTCGCGCGCGCCGTCGGCACACCGTTGATTGCCGTGTACAGGTCCTCATCGATGAAGCTGCCGGGGCTCGTCATCTTCACGCGGAAGAGCACCGCCGCAAGCGGCTGGTCCGACGTCACCGTCGCCGCGCCCGCGAAGCCCTCCGGGACCACCCCGTCCTGGTAGACGCTGTGGTTGGCCGTGCCGTTCGCCGGCACCGAAAGCGCCGTCGTGTGCGTCCCCGTCGTGCCCTTGTAGGTCACGGTCGCGTTCGCCACCGTACCGTTCGGGTTCGAAAGCAGGATCTGCGTGTAGTAGCCGTCGAGCTTGATCGCCAGCGGAATCGCCAGCGTCGTGCCGATGTCGCTCGCCGTGCCACCGACGACGAATCCGTCGTAGGAAGCGAGCTTGCGCAGGCCGCTCGAGAGGTACGCATCCACGGCCACCGTCACAGGCGAGCCCGTCGAGGTCACGGTCGCCGCCATCAGCTTGCCAGCCGTCGCGCCCGGCATCGCCGTCGTCGCTTCCGCGGCCACCGTCTGCGGGCCGAAGGCCACCTGGCCGCCAACCGGCACCGGGTAGCCCGTCGCGCAGCCGCTGCCGCCGGGGCCCGTGTCCGTCATCCCGCCGCCGCCGTCATAGGCGTAGGCGACCGTCACGCAGGCCGTCGCCGTGCCCGTGTTGGCGATGGCGAAACGGGTGTTGTACTGCCCGCTGAGGTTGTTCGAGATGTACGGAAGCGTGATCGTGTTGCCGCCCGTCGGGTAGGCGTTGTGCAGCGAATACGACTTCCGGCCCGTGCCGTTCTGCTCGATGTCGCGCGCCAGCAGCGCATTGATCGGCTGGTCGCTCGAAAGCACGCCCACGCCCCGGAAGCCCGGAGTCAGGCCCGTGTTGACGGCCTGTGCGAACGTTCGCGTGCCGCCCGGCGGCACATTCGTCTCCACCCGGCTCGCCGAGGGAATGAGCACGCCCGCCGGCGTGTAGATGTCCATCGCGATGGTCGCCGGCGCCGTGCCGTTGTTCTGCGCGATCGCGCTCGTGTTCTCACGGCTGTTTGGCAGAAGCGCCGGGAGCGCCAACCGGTTCGGGAGGGCCCGCTCCATCACCACATCGTGCGTGCGGCCTGACTTGGCGGAGACAGTGGGGACTGCCGAAACTCCCAGCAACAGCGCGGATGCTGTCGCGGCGAGCGCCAGGGTTCGGACTCGTACTCGCGGCATAGATACTCTCCTCATCGACCAAAGTGTCAATGCGACTCAACGTTTGGTCAACGGGAATCTACACCCGACCCATGGCGCCTTGTAAACCCTGTGTAATTTCTACCGCCCCTTCGCCACCCATTACGTCCACTGGTTGATGGCCTGGAAGAACAGCACCAGTGCCAGCGCACCCCCCACCATCGTCACCACCACCAGCTTCCCGCGCATCCCTGTCCCCGGCCTCGATGAGCGATTCCTGTGCCCACTATAGGGCACGGCCCGGCCCGCCGTGCGCGCTTCAGCCCGCCGATGGTGCGTGGTCGCGCAGCGCCGTCCACACCAGCTCCTTCAGCTTTGAAGGGTCCTTCTCCACCGAGGTGAACGCGAGGAAGGCCGTGTCCACGCCCGCATCGAAGAATCGCTCGACATGCTCCCGGCGCGCCTCCGGGCTCCCCGCCACCATCACCTCGTTGACCGCCTCGTCGCTCAGTGCCGCGAGCGCCCCACGGCGTTCGCCCGCGTCCCAAGCATCCCACATCCCCTGGAGGTTCGTGCGACCCAGCCAGCGATGGAAGTCGCGATACGTCGGCACGTTCAGGTACGAAGCGATGTACCGCCGCAGGCTCGTATCAGCATCGGGCCCCGGCGGGTCGATGCCGACCATCAGCCGGGCCGTGACCTCGATGCTCCCCGGGTCGCGGCCCGCGCGTTCCGCCGCCTCCCGCACTACCGCCACCGACTTCCTCACGTCCTCCGCCGAGAGCCAGTTCAGGATGACTCCGTCCGCCACTTCGCCGGCGAGGCGCAGCATCCCCTCACGCAGGGCCGCGACATAAATTGGAATAGGCTGCGACGGTGGACGCGTCATCCGGTAGCCGTTTACCTGCAGTGTCTTTCCCTGCATCACCACCCGCTCGCCCGCGAACGCCGCCCGCAGGAAGGCCACCATCTCCCGCACCCGCGTTGCCGGGCGCGCGAATCGCCCGCTATTCCACCCTTCGACGATGGGCGCCGAACCCGCGCCAATCCCGAGCACGAACCGCCCCGGCGCCATCTCCGCCACCGCCGCGGCCGATTGCGCGAGCGTCGCCGGGCCGCGCGTGAACACGTTCGCGATGGCCGTGCCGACGCGCAGGTGCGTTTCCTGGGCCACCACCGCCAGCGGGCTGAAGCAGTCCAGCCCATCCACCTCCAGCGACCACGCGTCGCGATACCCCAGGGCTTCCATCTCGCGCGCCAGCGAGGCATGGTCCGGCAGCGGGATGTCGTACGGGACCGAGAGCGCGAGCCGCCGTTCGAACGCCATTAGTGGAAGCTCCCCCCGAGCAGGTCGCGCGCCATGATCAGCCGTTGCACTTCGCTGGGTCCCTCGCCGATGCGCCGGATGCGGATCTCCCGGTACCAGCGCTCCAGCGGCAGGTCCTTCGTCATGCCATACCCGCCGTGAATCTGCATGGCGCGGTCCACCACACGCCCGCCCGCCTCGCTCGCGACGAGCTTCGCCATCGCCGCTTCGGTGCGATAGGGCTGGCCCTTGTTCGCCCTGTCGGCCGCCGCCAGCGTGAGCCAGCGGCTCGTGCGGATGTCGATCTCGTTGTCCACGATCATCCACTGGATCGCCTGCCGCGTCGCCAGCAGGTCACCGAACGTCGTGCGCTGGTTCGCGTAGGCGATGGCCATCTCCTGCGCCTTCACCGCCACCCCGATGCACCCCGCCGAATAGGGAATGCGCTGGCGGCTTAACCGGTCGTTCGCGATGGCGAAGCCCTTGTCCACTTCGCCGAGGATGTTCTTCGGCGGCACGCGCAGGTTGTCGAACTGCAGCTCCGTCGCGTAGCTGGTCGACCGCAGCGTGTGGACGATGCGCCGCACGTGGAAGCCCGGCATATCCGCATCGATGATGAAGCAGGTGATGCCGCCGCGGCCCTTCGCCGCATCCGTCCGCGCGAACACGATCCCGTAGTCCGCCCGGTCGGCCCCGCTGATGAAGATCTTGCCCCCGTTCAGCACCCAGTCGTCGCCGTCCTTCACGGCTGTCGTCTGGATCGCGCGCGCCGGGTCGCTCCCGCCTGAAGGCTCCGTCAGCCCGAAGAAGCCGTGCCGTTCGCCCCGCAGCGTGGGGAAGAGGTATCGCTGCTTCTGGTCCTCGTTGGCCTCGAACAGCTGCGCCAGGCCGGCGCCCCCGAACACGCCATAGCACGGGTTGTAGAGCCCCGCCCGGTGCTGCGCCATCTCGATCGCCATCAGCGTGCGCGTCACGATGTCGATGTCCGGCCCGCCGTACTCCGGCGGGATATCCAGCCCGTAGAAGCCCATTCGCTTCACCTCCGAGGCCAGCCGCTCGTGGTTCTCCTCGTCCAGGTCACTCGCGTCCGGGTCCATGTCCGCTTCCAGCGGCACGATCTCGTTGCGCACGAACTTGCGCACGGTATCGACGATCAGGCTCTGTTCGTCCGAAAGCTCCAGGTCCATCGCTCTCTCCTTCGCCGCCTTAGCTGAGCCGCCCGACCTTCACCGGCGGCTCCGTCCGGTTCACGGTCGGAATGTCGCCGTGGTCCATCCGGTGCGACATGAGCAACTCCTTGAAGCGGCTCGTGTACTGCATGTTCACCTCCACCCGGAACGACACGGCGCCACCCGTGCCCGCGCCGGCATGCCGCTCGAGCGCGCTCCGCAGCCCGAACAGCTCCTTCGCACCGGCGAACCCGATGTACACCACCGCCCCGGAGGCGTCCGCCAGCTCATAGACGCCCAGTTGGCCGGGGAGCTTGCGAACTTCCTCCGCGGTGAGCGGCCGCCACGGTTTCGTAAGACGAATCTGCATGGCGCGCGACTCTACAGGATTCTCCCGGGCGCCGCGAACAGCGCCCTGCTGAATCGATATCCGGCCCACCGGCGTGCTCTATAGAAGGATAGGCGCGGCTTTTGGCTGCTTCACCGCTGGGTTCGCGGCTCGTATGCTTGCCACCGCATCCAGCTTCGGGGTGGGCCCTTCGTGTTCAAGAAAGTCCTCGTCGCGAACCGCGGCGAAATCGCGCTCCGGATCGTGCGCGCCCTGCGCGACCTCGATATCGCGTCCGTGGCCGTCTACTCCGAAGTCGACCGCCTCAGCCAGCACGTCCGCTACGCCGACGAAGCCCACCTCATCGGCCCCGCCGATGCCCGCCAGAGCTACCTCAACGGCGACAAAATCATCGCCGTCGCCCGCGCCTGCGGCGCCGATGCCATTCACCCCGGCTACGGCTTCCTCGCCGAAAACGCCGACTTCGCCGAAGCCTGCGAAGCCGCCGGCATGACCTTCATCGGCCCCTCGCCAGATTCCATGCGCAAGCTCGGCGACAAGATCGCCGCCCGCCAGATGGCGATAGAGGCAGGCCTCCCCGTCGTCCCTGGCAGCCCCGAGGTCACCTCCCTCGACGATGCCGTCGAACTCGCCACCCGCATCGGCTACCCGGTCATGGTGAAGGCGGCGGCCGGCGGCGGCGGCCGGGGCATCCGCCTCGTCGAACGCGCCGAGGACTTCGCTGATGCCGCCGGCCGCGCCATGCAGGAAGCCCAGGCCGCCTTCGGCAATCCCACCATTTATGTGGAAAAGAACCTCGCCCCCGTTCGCCACATCGAAGTCCAGGTCCTCGGCGACCGCCACGGCAACATCGTCGCCGTCGGCGAACGCGAATGCAGCATTCAGCGCCGCCACCAGAAGATCATCGAAGAGTGTCCCAGCATCGCCGTCAGCCCCGCGCTGCGCCGCGCGCTCGGCCGCGCCGCAGTCAAGATCGCCCGTGCAGCCAATTACCATAACGTTGGCACGGTCGAGTTCCTCCTCACCGCCACCGGCGAGTACTTCTTCCTCGAGATGAACACCCGCCTCCAGGTCGAACACCCCGTGACCGAGCTCACCACGGGCACCGACCTCGTGAAGGACCAGATCCTGGTCGCCGCGGGCGAAGAACTCCCCTACGACGAGACCGAGCTCCTCACCCGCGGCTGGGCGATTGAGTGCCGCATCGTCGCCGAGGACCCCTTCAACAGCTTCCTCCCCTCCGTCGGCCGCATCGTTTTCGCGCGCGAGCCCGCCGGCCCCGGCATCCGCGTCGAGAGCGCCCTCTACGACGGCATCGAGGTCACGCCCTATTACGACTCTCTCCTCGCGAAGGTGACCGCCTGGGGCCGAAACCGCGAAGGCGCCCGCCAGCGCATGAAGCGCGCCCTTGCCGAGTTTCGCGTGGTCGGCGTCGCCACCAACATCCCCTACCTCCAAGAGATCCTCGACCTGCCCGATTTCGTCTCCGGTACCGTCGATACCGGCTTCCTGGACCGCCACCAGGTCTTCCCCTCCGAGCCGCTCGAACAGCAGAAGGCCGTCGCCCAGATCGCTTCGCTGCTCCTCGTGAACAACGGCGCCGTCCCCGGCGCCGATCGGCCCCAACTGCCCGTATCCACCACGAACGGCCACGCCAGCATCTCCGCGTGGCGCCGCCAGATGAGCGGTTCCAGCTCCTCGAAAGGCTCCGGCGCATGGTCCAGAAATTCGTAGTCCACGACGACGAGGACGAAGTCGAACTCGAACTCAGCCAGGAGGACGGCAGGACGCTCGTCCGCCGCGGCGGGGAAGAGGCCTGGCGCGAGGTCGAACTCGAGCAGGTCGGCGATTCAGGGCTCTACGTCCTCATGATCGACAACCGCCCCACGGAGCTCTACATGGAGCGCCGGCGCGGCGGCGCCGAGGTCGTGATCGGCCGCCACACCTTTTCCTATGACGTTGGCCCATGGCGCCCCGGCTCCAGCCGCCCCAAGGCCGCGGGCGCCGCGGCCGGGCTCGTGCGTATCAACGCACCCATGACCGGCTCCATCGTCGAGGTCCGCGTCACCCCCGGCCAGGCCGTCGCCCAGGGCGAAGTCGTCCTCATCATCGAATCCATGAAGATGAATAACGAGCTTCGTTCACCCGCCGCCGGCACGGTCGAATCCATCCCCGTCGCCGCCGGCGCCCGCGTGAAGGCGAACGACCTGCTCGTCGCCATTCGCACCGCCGCGGGGTAGCCAGCCTGTCATGCGCGGCCATCCACGTATTGACCCCGCCCCACGGCGTTGCGTACGGTACCCCTTGGCCGTGCTAGACGGGGAGCTAGCGGTGCCCTGAACCCGCAATCCGCTACAGCGGGGTTGAATCCCTGCCAGAGGGCTGGTTCTCGGGGGACTGTTCCTGTCAAGCGGTGTTGACGATCTGGTCCTGCGCGGCGAAGCGCTTCGAACCTGGTCAGGTCCGGAAGGAAGCAGCCATAAGGGGTTTGCTTCGGGTGCCGCAGGTCAACCGGGTCCGAGCTTGCTGACAACGGACAAGCCCGGAGGCCAGATCGAAGGCAGGTGCACGGCCACCACCCGCTCTTCGCAGCCAGCGCGGAGCCCACAATCTCGCACCGAGGAGTGAGTTTGGCCCAGGCACTTCGGCCGCCTCGCACGCGCGGGCGTCCGGGAGTCGCAGGACAGCGCATCACCCGGTCCGACCTCTTCCCCCACCCCCGCCATTTCCGAGGTCGGCATCATGCAGCGACCATTCTTGTGGTCTTACTGCTTGCTGTCTTCGGATTCCGGCTGTTCCCGGAACGGGACGTCACTGTCTTCTCCAGTGGCGAGTCCTACCGCGTCTCCGCGACCTTCGACACTCGCGAGGAAGCCCTCGCCGCCGCCGCCGTGGACCTCGAGCCTGGCGACCGCGTCCTGCTGGGCACCGGCGGACGCCATACCAGCCTCGCCGTCCAGCGTGCCCGCCCGATCGTGGTCGAAAGCGATGGCCAGGCCATCCAGCTCCGCACCCAGGCCACCACCATCTCAGGCGCACTCGCCGATGCCGGTATCGACCTGCGCCCGGGCGACCGCGTCTACCTCGATGGGCAACTCGCCACCGCGCGCGGCCCGCTCTACGGCGCCGTCTCCTTCGCCTCGCGTTCACCCGGCGCCATCACCGCGAACCCCGGCGTGCCGGCCGACGCCATCCGCGTCGCCATCGTCCGCGGCAAGCCCGTCTCCGTGTATGTCGACACCATGCGCGTCGATATCTCCTCCGCCAGCGAAACCGTCGCCGGCGTCCTTGCCGACCTCGGCATGACCGTTCGCGAGGGCGACCTCGTCCGCCCCGCGCTCGATGCGCCCGTCACCGCTGGCACCGTCATCCGCCTCGCCAAGGCACGCACCGTCAATGTCCGGGTCGATGGCAAGGATCAGCTCCTCTACACGCACGCGACCACCGTCGCCGACGTCCTGACGGTGCTCGGCATCGAACTCGGCCCCGAGGACAGCGTCGAACCGGCAGCCGAGAGCTACCTCCAGAACGGCATGTCCATCGCCATCGCCCTCACCCGCCAGGTCATCGAGGAGGTGAGCGAACCGATCTCGCCCCCGACCGTCTACGAGACCGACAGCACCCTCGCCACCGGCACGGTGAAGGTCGTCCAGGGCACCCCGGGCGCCCGCGTCCGCAAATTCACCGTCACCTACAAGAACGGGGTCGAAACCTCACGGCAGGAATCCTCCGCATCGGTGGTCGCCACGCAGCCCATCCCCACCCGCCAGATCACGGGGACCAAGGCCGCCGCGGCGGGCGGCGGCTCGAAGCCAACCCTCAGCGCCCCAGGCTATAACGGCGCCTACAAGCGCAAGCTCACCGTCGATGCCACCTGGTACAACGCCAGCCATGGCGGCTGGGCCCGCAGCGACCCCAACTACGGCCGCACCGCCTCCGGCGCCTTCCTCGATTGGGGCATCTGCGCCACCGACCCCTCCTACATCCCCATGGGCACCCGTTTCTACGTCCCCGATTACGGCATGTGCGTCGCCGCCGACACGGGCGGCGCCATCAAGGGCGCAATCATCGACCTCGGCTTCCCGGAGTCCGTGGGCGACCCTGGCTGGGGACGCCGCGTCGTCGATATCTACATCGTCGAGTAGTCCGCCGCTCGCCCCGCCCGGCAGGCTCGCCTACCATCGCTGCATGCCCCGTACATCCGGCCCGCGCCCACGCAAGGCTCTCGGCCAGCATTTCCTCTGGGATACCGGCGTCCTCGCCGATATCGCTTCCGCCGTGCATGCCCCGGCGGGCGGGTTCGTGCTCGAAATCGGCGCCGGCACCGGCCAGCTGACCGCCGCCCTTCTCGAACGTGGCCACGAGGTCTGGGCCGTCGAGATCGAAGAACGCCTGCTCCCGCACCTGCGCCACCGCTTCCGCGGCGAACCCCGCTTCCACCTCCTCCATGGCGACGCCCGCGACATGGACCTCGCGAGTCTGCTGCCCGCCGGCCGGCCGTTCGCCGCCTGCGGCAATCTCCCCTACTTCGCCGCCAACCCCATCATCCGGCGCCTCCTCGAGCGCGAACCGCGGCCCACCCAGGCCGTGGTCATGGTCCAGCGCGAAGTCGGCCGCGAACTCGCCGCCGCCCCGGGCGACGCCTCCCTGCTCGCCATATCCGTCCAGGTGTACGCCACCGCCGAACTCCTCTTCGACGTCGCCCCCGAGGCCTTCGACCCGCCACCGGCGGTCGTCTCCTCCGTCGTCCGGCTCACCCTGCGCGAGGCCCCGCTCGTTCCCCCCGAACGCAACGAAGCGTTCTTCCGCCTCGTCTCCAACACCTTCCGCAACCCTCGCAAGCAGATCCACAACTCGCTTGCTCGCGGCACCTGGCTGCCCCCCGGGGGCGCGGCCGAGGCGCTCGAAGCCGCCGGCATCGCCCCCACGCGCCGCGCCGAGACCCTCACGGTCGAGGACTGGCTCCGTCTCCTCGATGCCTGCGAGGCCATCGCCCCCCGTGCCTGAGACGCTCTCCGCCCCCAGCCCGGCGAAAATCAACCTCACCCTCGAGGTTCTCTCCCGCCGCGCGGATGGCTACCACGAACTCGAAACCATCCTCCAGACCCTCGAACTCGCCGGAACCGTCAGTATCACGCTTGAGAGCGAAACGCCCGGCATCACCGTCGCTGGTCCCCGTGCCGCGGGTGTCCCGGCTGATGGCACCAACCTCGCGTTCCGCGCCGCCGCCGCCCTGGCCACGCGCACCGGCCGCGATATCTCCGGGCTCCACATCCACCTCGACAAGCACGTGCCCGCCGCAGGCGGCCTCGGTGGCGGTGCCTCCGACGCCGCCACCGTCCTCCGCCTGCTCCAGCGCGCATGGGGCGTCCCCGACGCAGCCCTCCAGCTCGCCGCCGAGTCCGTCGGCAGCGATGAGAGCTTCTTCCTCGTGGGTGGCACCGCCTGGGCGACCGGCCGCGGCGAACGGGTCCGCGCCCTGCCGGATGTGCCGCAGGCCGCCGTCGTCCTCTTCATCCCCCCCGGCACGCTCGAACGCAAGACCGCCCGCCTCTTCGCCGCCCTCGATGCCATGCCCTTCGACCCCGGCGGCGTGAGCGCGCTCTTCGCGCGCCGCCCCGCGACGCAGGTCACGGGATGGGACATTTACAACGCCTTCGAGCGCGTCGCCTTCGACATCTTCCCCGGGCTGGGCCGCCTCTACGAAGCGTTGGAGGAGCGCACGGGCCAGCCTATCCACCTCGCCGGCGCTGGTCCGGCCCTCTTTTGGATTGGCCCCGAAATCGAGGCCGCCCGCATCGCCGAGGCGGGCGATGCGCTCCTCTGCACGACCATCCGCACCCGGACGGCGCCCTCGCTGTGGCGATAATCGCCGGCTGGATGGCCGGCTACGTGATGGCCATCGTGAGCACCCTCGCGCTCACCTACCTCGCCTTCGTGGGTCGCGAAAGCCGCCTCGTCAGCCGCTGGCTCGAAGGCGGGGCCTCGCCGCTCCTGCTCGCCGTGCCCCTCTCCGTGGGCACCTTCCTCGGCTGGACGATGTTCGGGCTCCTCGCGGGCTCGGCCTACCATATGACCGGCTGGCGCGACGACAGCATCGCCCTCGGCCTCGCGCCGCCCGTTTTCCTCATCGCCATGGCGGCCCTCGCTGTCATGCCGCTGCCCCTGCTGCTCTTCTTCTGGCCGCGGCGCTGGTGGCTCTTCGCCAGCCAATCCGCCGCCTTCTTGCTATGCTTTGGCTGGCTGATGCCCGCTTTGGCCAGCCGGTGATATACTCCCCCGGTTCGTGACAAACGGAACAATCGTGGGGCAGGGAGGCGCGTGCGTGCCGGGTACCATCATCGATATGCACCTGCACACCACCAAAGGCGCTTCCGACTCAATGCTCGACCCGGACGAATTGATCGTCGAGGCGACGCGCGTCGGCCTTACTGGTGTGAACATCACGGAACACGACCGCATGTGGGAGTCGTGGGACCTCAACCCGTTTCGCAAGAAGCACACGCACATCTTCGTAAACAACGGCATGGAAGTGTCCACCGACATGGGCCACATCCTCGCCATTGGCCTCAAGGGCTACGCCTCCGGCATCCGCCGCCTCGAAAAGCTGCGCGAAATCGCCGATGAGCAGGGCGCCTTCCTCGTTGTCGCCCACCCCTTCCGCCACTTCTTCGATCCCGTCACCGCCAAGCGCGAAGGCAAGAAGCCGTTCGACCTCTACCCCGAACAGGCCGCTCACCTCCCCGTGTTCCAGCTCGTGCACGGCATCGAAGTCCTCAACGGCTGCAACACCCCGCGCGAAAACTATTTCGCCCTCCAGGTCGCCAAGATCATGGGGAAGCCCGGCACGGGCGGCTCCGACGCCCACTCAACCCAGGGCATCGGCTACTTCACCGCCGTCTTCGATGAGACCATCGAGACCACGGAGCAGATGGTAAGCCAGATGCACCTCGGCCGCTTCCATCCCGGCCGCGGCCTGCCCGATGGCACCCTCAACAATTACTGGGAAACCGCCGAACCCGTCCCCTTCTACGAGTAGGCGCTTCCCGACCGCGTGAGCCGGCCGCATCCCGGCCGGCGCCTCCAGCCCCCGCCATGCCTCGCATGGCCCATCCGTGGAGACGTACGGCATGACCGACGCCGCCGGCACCCCGCGCCATTGGCTTCTTATCCTGCTGATGGCTTCCCTCGGCCTTCCCGGGATCATCTTCCGCGTCTTCCATCTGCACCCCAATCCCGAATTCGATGCCGCCATCTTCGGTGTCAGCATCCTCGCTGCCGCGTTCCTCCTCAGCTGGGCCGCGGAGACCGCCGAAGTCGATATTTCCCAGGGCCTCGCCCTCGCGGTGATCGCCTTCATCGCCGTCCTGCCCGAATACGCCGTGGACTTCGTTCTCGCCTGGAAGGCCGGCGCCGATCCCCATGAGGCCGCCCGCGGTCTCGCCGTCGCCAACATGACCGGCGGCAACCGGCTCCTCATCGGCGTCGGCTGGCCGATCGTGTTCGCGCTTTTCTTCTACCGCTCCCGCATCAAGGAGCTCGTGGTCGACCGCCAGCGCGCGCTTGAGCTCGTGTTCCTCAGCGTCGCCACCCTCTACGTCATCCTCATCCCCCTCCGGCACCACATCACCCTCCTCGATTCGATGATCCTGGTGTCGCT
>JAYRRO010000022.1:0-2474 GCA_041910095.1 Dehalococcoidia bacterium | reverse complement strand
TGCGGGTCCTCCAGGCGCCATCGACCGTGTACGCCGGGGCGGCGGCCACCGGTGACCGTGTGACGCTTGCGAACGGGCAGACGGCGACGGTCGGGCCGGCCGCCTCGGGCGCGCTGCAGCTCGTGTTCGATGACGGGCAGACGCGCGTGACCGTGACCACGAACGCGCTCACGCGGGCCGAGCTGATCGCGTTCGCGGGGACGCTGGAGAAGGCGCGCTAGGAACCGGTCACTCGAGGATGGCGTCGAGGTCGGCGTCGGTGATGCCGTGGCGGGCCCAGGCCGCGCGCCAGCCCCCATCGGGCCCCTCTACATCCTCCGCGCGGATGGGTCCGGCGGCTTCGAAGGCGGACGCCATGGCGTGGGAATCGGGCGTGCCGCCCCCGGCGTGGAGCTCCGTCAGGTGGATCTCGGCGATCCAGAGAAGCTCGTCCGGGAGGGCGTCTATAAGGGCGTGGAGGGCATCACGCGTGGACACGAGCCCAGTGTAGCGCGCGGCTGGAAGCGAGTTGCGAGCCATTCGCGATGCATCGGCGCTGGTGGGCATCGCAGCTCAACGAATGAGTCCGGAAGGTGGTGGCATGGCTCGCGCAATGCCCGCCCACCACGTCCGAACCGCACCGGCGCTGGCGCTTCCGGGCACGCTCGCAATCGCCGGCGTGCTCCTGGGCATCGGGCTCGGTGGCTTCGTTGATGGCATCCTTCTCCACCAGGTGCTGCAGTGGCACCACATGCTGACCGGAACCGGCCACCACTCCATGGAAACCGTCGGGGGGTTGGAGACGAACACGCTCTGGGATGGGCTCTTCCATTCCGCGACGTGGGTGGCGACCGCAGCGGGGATCGGGGTGCTCTGGCACGGGATGCCTCTGAAGTACCACCCTGGCGGGGGCCGGGCCCTGGCGGGGCTGATAGCCGTTGGCTGGGGCACCTTCAACCTCGTCGAGGGGTTGATCGACCACCACCTGCTGGGCATCCATCACGTCCGGGACGATGTCGAGACGAAGTGGCCGTGGGATGTGGGGTTTCTCGTGTTCGGCGCCCTGCTCGTCGTGGGCGGGCTCGCCATGGCGCGGCGGCGTGGCACCGAACGGGAGATTGCGTAGCTCCGCGCTACAGCCGCTCCTGTGTGCGCACGATGCCCTCGCGATCGAGGCGGGCGAGGAGCGCGGCGGCGGATTCGCCGAGCACGGGCAGCGGCCCATCCGTGACCTCGGCCAGCGGCACGAGGACGAAGGCGCGCTCGGCGATGCGCTCGTGCGGGACCACGAGGTCCGGCTCATCGGTGCGGCCGGAGCCATGGAAGAGGATGTCGATGTCGATCGGGCGCGGCCCCCAGCGTGGCCCGGGGCGGCGGCCGAGTTCTGCCTCGATCGCCTTCGCCACGACGAGCAGCTCTCGCGGGGAGAGCGCCGTTTCGCCCGCGACGGCGGCGTTGAGGAAGGGCGGCTGGTTCGCGGGAACGGGCGGGGTCTCCCAGATGGCCGAGCGCCGCGTGACCGTGACCCCGCGGGCTTCGAGCATCGCCACGGCCGCGCGCAGGTTCGCCGCGCGGTCCCCCAGGTTCGAACCGAGCGCGAGCACGACGGGTACCGGCGCCGTGTGCCGCCAATTCGCGCGCGCGGTGGCGTCGGCGACCTTCGCCACGCGAGCCATTTCTCGGACGTCGTGGACGCGGACGATATCGGCGCCACCGGCGATGCCAAGGGCGACGAGCGCGGCCGTGCCTTCGAGGCGCTGGTCCACGGGCAGACCGAGGATGAAGCCGATGGTGGACTTCCGCGAGGGGCCGAGCAGCAGGGGCAGCCCGAAGCTGCCGAGTTCGCCGAGGCGGCGGACCATCTCCAGGTTCTGCTCGGGCCTCCAGCCGAAGCCAAAGCCGGGGTCGAGGATGACGCGTTCGCGCGGGATCCCCGCCGCCCCGGCGAGCGCGAGCGTGGCGCGGAAGCCGGCGGCGATATCGGCCATCGTCTCGTGGTGGGGGCGGCCGCGCTGGTTGTGCATGGCGATGAGCGCTGCGCCGTGCCCGGCGACGACGGCCGCCATCGCCGGGTCATGCCGCAGCCCGTGGATGTCGTTCACGATGTCGGCGCCGGCGGCGAGGGCCGCATCGGCGACACGCGCGTGGTAGGTATCGACGGAGACGGGGAGGTCCGTCGCCGCGCGCACCGCTTCGAGCGAGGGCAGGAGGCGGCGCAGCTCCTCGCGGGGGTCGATCTCGGGGGCGCCGGGGCGCGAGGACTCGGCGCCGATGTCGATGATGTCCGCGCCCTCGGCCTCGGCGCGGAGGGCGGCGGCGACTGCGGCTTCCGGGTCGCTGCCGATGCCGTCGCCGGAGAAGGAATCCGGGGTGACGTTCAGGATCGCGCAAAGGAAGGTGCGCTCGCCCCACGCGAAGGTCCGCCCGGGCAGTTCAAGCGGCGGGACGGTGTAGGTGCGGCGCAGCGGCTCGGCGGGGTAGGCCATGGCGAAGGC
>JAYRRO010000021.1:0-8224 GCA_041910095.1 Dehalococcoidia bacterium | reverse complement strand
GACCTGGGCGCTCGCGGTGGCGATGGGGTTGATGCTCGGCCTCGTGCGGACCGTGCATACCTGGGACTTCCCGACGGCGGTCCTGCTCACGGCCGCGGCAATCGCCGCCGGTCAGTTGCTGGCCCCGGGACGATGGCAGCAACGCTGGTGGGAGGGCGCCGGTCAGCTCGCGCTCGCCGCGGGGGTGCTGATGGTGGTGTTCGCACCCTACACCCGCCACTTCGAGGTGTTCCAGAGCGGCATCATGAAGGCCCCGGAGACAACGAAGCCGAACCAATACGCCGCGCACTTCGGCGTGTTTCTGGCGTTCACGGTGGCCTTCATCGCCGTGCGGTATTGGGAGGAGCTGCGGTCGCGCGGGGGGAGGCCGGGGCGCAACATCGTGCTGGCGACGGTGGCGGGCCGTGCGGAGGTAGCGGCGCTCGGTGTGTTCCTGCTGGGGCTGACGACACTCACCTGGCGGATTGGCTGGTGGTGGATCGATGCGCGCCCCCCGGGCCCGGGCGACCTCGGAGTGCCCAAGGCGCAGCTCACGGTGGTGGCGCTGAGCGTGGTCCTGCTTGTCTACCTGCTGAACCTGGCGTGGCTGGAGTTCCGTTCGCCCACGCGCGACCCTGCGAGGCTCATCGCGACGGCCATCCTGGCGGCGGCGGTGGGTGTCGCCGGCGGTGTGGACGTGGTAACGGTGAAGAACGACATCGTGCGGATGAACACGGTGTTCAAGTTCTCGTTGCAGGCATGGCAGCTGTACGCCGTGGGGTGCGCGTACGCCGGCTGGTATCTCGCGACTGCGCTGTGGGAGGCGGAGGGGTGGCGGGTTCGTCCGCTGGCGGGCCGGCGCGTGGCCGCGTTCGCGGGTGCGGCGCTGGCCGCGTTGTTGCTCCTCGGCGGGGGGATCTACCTGGTCTCGGGCACGAAGGCGCGGCAGGATGCGCGATTCGCCGGGACACCGGCCACGCTGAACGGCTGGGCGTATCTCGAGAAGGCGCGCTACTACGAGGACCGCGGCACGCCCGATGTCGCCGACGACCGCTGGTTGGAGCTCAAGGACGACGTGGGCATTTTCAACTGGCTGCGAGCGAACGTGGAGGGGAGTCCAACGATCGCCGAAGCGGTGGGGCCGCTCTATCACTGGACGGGCCGGGTCTCGGTGAACACGGGGCTGCCCGCCGTGGTGGGGTGGGACTGGCATGAGATCGCGTACCGGATGGACTACGCGGGGTTGATTCAGCAGCGCCGTGGCGACACGGTGCGCTTCTTCGCGGACCCTGACCCGGTGTTCGCGGCGACGTACCTGCGGAAGTACAACGTGCGCTACGTGATCGTGGGGGGCGAAGAGCGGGTGTTTGGGACACAGGCCGGGCTCGCGAAGTTCGCGACCATGGGCCAGCTCACGCCCGTGTACCACGAGGGCGAGAACTGGATCTACGAGGTGAAGGCGCCCTGAGGGGTCACCGCTGGAGAGGGATGCTGACCGAAGCGGAGGCGAGCACCCAGTACGGCATGCCCGGTTCCAGGGCGGCGAGGTCGCTCACGTAAGCGGGTGCGCCGGGGAGGTACTGGCGCCAGCGCCCGCCGGAATCAAGCGCGTAGACCGCGACGACCTCCGGATGCGGGGCGAAGGCCTGCGCGGGGGCCAGCCGTGCGGAGGGCCAGGTGAGCAGATTCGCACCGGCCTGGAGCGCAAAGGCCGAGGGCGCCGCGGCAGCGGCCGTGGGCGCCGCGCCGTACATCGCCGTGATCGCGGCGACATCGTCGCTGGCGAGCTCGCGGCGAAGGGTGCCCATGAGGTAGGTGCTGTACATGACGGCGTTGGGGTCGTCGGAGTGAGCGAGTCCGAGGGCATGCCCGAATTCGTGCAGGACGACGCTCTGCATGTCGACGCCGATGCGGCCGCTGCTCGTGGTCCAGTCCCAGTCCGGGTCGATTTCCATGTCGAACTCGGTAGAGCGGTTGCCGGAGTACCAGCCGCAGGTGATGGCGAGGACGGAGCCGTCCTGGTTCGCCCAGCCAAGGGTGTTCAGGCCATCGGTCGCGCCATGGCAGCCGCCGGTGCCCGCGCTCGTAGCCCCGGCATCGGTGAAGGCGAAGGCGCCGGCGGCGTTCCAGGAGCTGGCGGCGCCGGCGAGCGCGATGCGCTCGCCGGCGAGCGCGGCGGGCTTGCCGGTGGGGTTGTACGCCCAGGCTACCCGCGCATCGGGCCAGCGGGATGCGCTGAGGACGAACGCTTCATGTGCGGCGCTGAGCGCGGGTTCGGACGTCATGGGGAAGCGTGCGGCGATTCCGCGAAGGGTGGCAGCCACGGCCTCCTCGGAGACCTCGGATTCGACGAGCATCTCGATGACCACGGTATAGGACGTGCCGTCACGTTCGACCTGCAGCGTCATGCCGGCGGTCCGGTAGCTCGCGGGAACCTCGGCACGGGCGGTGGGACCCGCCAGCAGCAAGGGGACGAGGGCCCCGGCCGCGAGGACCGCGAGCCCGAGCTTCGAACGAATCCGCATGCCCCACCTCCCGGCGCGCCGCGTCGCGCCTGAGGAGATGGAACTCGCAGGAACGTTTCAAATCCGCCGGATCGTGTAAACCGGGGGCAAAAGATCGCCATTCGGGCCGAATATGCGTGGCCGACCCTAGGGATTCTCCCCAACGCCTGGGACGTCGTCGTCGTCGTCGTCGCGGGAGGGCTTGCGGAAAAAGAAGTAGCCGCTGCCCGCGGCGATGGCGAGGAGGAGGCCGATGCCAAGGACGAGCAGCGGAGCATCGGAGTCGGTGCTGGCTACTTCGCCATCCGTGGGGGAGGCGGCAGTGGGGGATTGCGCCGAGACGGCGCCGGCGGCGGACAGCGCGGCTCCAGTCAGCACCAGGATCGCAAGCAGGGAAATGGCCCAGCGTCGCATCTGTCCTCCAGGCCGGGGCCGGCCGTTGGTAGCGTACGCGAACGGGGACGGAAGCGCGGCCCTCACGGGGGACGCACGACGGCGCCGCCGCCGAGGAGCCGCCGGGCGCGGGGGCGCGGGCAAACTTGCGCGGGATCGCCCGGGTTCGTCACACCAATGTGAGTGAGGCTTCGCTACGCTGAATCGCATGCTCACATCCGTGCACCTTCCTCCGCAGGCAAACCACCTCGAGCGCTACCGCGAATCCGTGCGCGAAGGGGTGATCGAACAGCTCCGTGAAGAGGCGAAGCCGCTGGTCGGCGCCTCCGTCCTCCATGTGAACGCTACGGCCTACGGCGGCGGGGTGGCGGAGATCCTGAACAGCATGGTGCCGCTCATGCGAGACCTCGGCATCCTCGCCGACTGGAAGGTGATCTCAGGGACGGACGAGTTCTTCGGGGTCACGAAGGCCATGCACAACGCGCTCCAGGGCAAGCCGCACGATTGGACGGCGCACGAGCGCGACCTCTGGATCGAAACCAACCGGCAAAACGCGGCGGATTGGGATGACTACGACTACGTGTTCATTCACGACCCCCAGCCGGCGCCGCTTCTGGCCATCCTGAAGAGCGATGGCGGCAAACCGTCGGGACGCTGGATCTGGCGCTGCCACATCGACCTGACGAACGCGCAGCCCGAGGCGTGGGACCTGCTGTTGCCCTTCGTGTCCGAGTACGACGGCTCGATCTGGACGATGCGGCAATACGTCCGCGAAGGGATGCCGGAGCCGAATCTGATGATCGCGCCCCCGGCGATCGACCCGCTGACGGTGAAGAACGGCCCCATGGGGGCGGACGGCGTGTCGGCGGTGTTGCGGCGGTACGGGGTCGATGAGAACCGGCCCATCATCACGCGGGTCTCGCGCTTCGACCCGTGGAAGGACCCCTTGGGCGTGATCGACGCCTACCGGCTCGTGAAGAAGGAAGTGCCGGGCGTGCAGCTCGTGCTCATCGGTTCGATGGCCAACGACGACCCGGAAGGCTGGGAGTGGTGGGAGAAGGTCGCGCGGCACGCGGGCGAGGACTGGGACATCAAGATCCTTTCGAACCTGAACGGTGTCGGGAACCTTGAGGTGAACGCGTTTCAGCGCGCTTCCGAGGTCGTGATTCAGAAATCGACGCCCGAGGGGTTCGGGCTGGTGGTGGCGGAAGGGCTCTGGAAGGGGCGGCCGGTGGTCGGCGGGAACGTCGGCGGGATCCCGCTGCAGATTCGCGACGGCGAGGACGGGTTCCTGGTCGATTCGGCGGATGAGTGCGGGCGGCGCGTGGCGGAACTGCTGCGCGACGAATCGCGACGGGAGCGGATGGGGAACGCAGGCCGCGAACACGTGCGGGACCACTTCCTTATCACCCGCTACTTGAACGACTATATCCGCATGATGCGGCAGCTTGCCGGGGAACCGGCGGCAGCGTAGGAGTGCCGGCGGCGGTCGATGTGCGCCGCCTGTGGCAGAAGGCCCCGGGGGGGCTGCGGGTGCCCGTCTCCGTCGTCATCCAGACCTTCCAGCACTTCATCGAGGACAGCTGCGGCACCTACGCGGCGGCGATCGCCTACTACGCCATCTTTTCGCTCGTGCCGCTGAGCATCGTCGTGCTCTCGCTCTTCGGGCTGGTGGTGGACCGCGCGCAGATCGTCGACTTCGTGTTCGAACAGGTGCCGCTTCGAGACACGGCCGACGTGAAGGCGAACGTCGACGAGATTGTCCAGCGCGCGCAGGAGTTCAGCCTGGCGAGCCTGTCGTTCGGCATCGTGACGCTGGTGTGGTCGGGGTCGGGGATTTTCGCGGCGGTGCGGCGGGGGCTGAACGCGGCGAGCCACCGCACGCTGCCCCGGCCGTACTGGCGGGCGAAGCTGCTGGATGTGGCGTTCGTGCCGCTGCTGGGGCTGCTGATCATCCTCGCGCTGGCGTTGAGCGCGGTGGCACAGGTAGCCATCGAACGGGCGGGAAGCATCGGCGGACTCGCGCTGAACACGAACGGGGCGGTTCGGATGGTCTCGTACGTCGTGCCGGCGCTCTTCACGTTCGCGATGTTCACGGTGCTTTACCGCGTGGTACCCACGGTGCCGCCGCAGATCGCGGAGGCGCTCGCGGGGGCGTTCTTCGCGACGGTGCTGTTCGAGACAGCGAAAAACATCTACGCGACGGTGTTCGCGATGACCCCGTTTTCGACGGACACCGCGGTGTACGCGAGCTTCGGGACGGCGCTGGCGTTCCTACTGTGGATGTTCATTAACGCCTCCATCCTTCTGCTGGGGGCGGAGTTCGCGCGCGCACTGGCGGCGGTCAGCGAACAGCAGCGAGCGCCACGCAGGGCCGCGGTGCCGGAGCCGGGAGCGCACCACCGGGCGAGTTGACGCCGAGTTTGGGCGAATTCCGGTGTGCTGGCTCTCGCTCATTGATCCTTTGCCCTGCTCTTACTTATCGTGCCGTTGCGGTCAACCGGGGGATGCTGCGCGCGCCTCGCCGTGCCGTGTGAGGAGCGCCCCATGAGACCCACTCCGATGACCCGGCTGAGTCCGGCCGCGCGTATGACGCTGGCGGTCGCGGCCGTCACCGTGACCCTGTTGGCGTTCGCCATGCACCGTGCGCCCGCGGCCGAGGCCGGCATCCCGGCAGGCTCGTCGGCGTCGTTTGTCGCTCAGCCAGCCGCGAACAGCCCGGCGGGCGCGACGGCGGCGTTTGCCGCGCGGATCGAGGTGGGCCCCGGGGGGACGACCGGTACGGTCTCGCTGCTGGTGCCTTCACTTCCGGGGTTCGACATTTTCGCGATCAGCGCATCGCCGGCGTGGAACTGTCCGAACGGCGCCCTCGCTGACGGAGCACTGACGGGCACCGAATGCACCAGCAACGCGCCCCTGGCGGGCGGGGTGCAAGAGACGATCATGCTCGAGGGTTTGGTCACGGGCCCGGGAAAAAACATCGACACGCGCGCGATGTCGTGGGCCGATAACAGCGGCGGCGGGGTGCTCGCGCTGCCGCAGTTGCTGATTCCGATCGCGTCGAACCTGCCCGCGTACCCTTCGCCGCAGCAGACGGCCGCGCTGGCCGGGACGCCGGTGACAATCACCTTCCACGTGCCCGCGGGTTCGACGTGCCAGAGCGACGGCGACCCGACGCCCGACATCGACATCGAATGCACCGCGGCCGATCTGTACAATCCCGCCGGCCTGCCGGTGGTGAGCGCCCCGGCGGCGGTGGTGGGCGACAACGACACGGCCACGGTTTCGACGGTGACAGCGACGGTGAACGCGGGGCCCGGTGGCACCGCCACGGTCGCGCTTCGCCTGAAGAAGTGGGGCCCGCCCAACACACCGGGGACAGTGACGGCCCAGGGCGTCGACCAGGCGATCGGGCCGGGGCAGGTCGTCAACTACATCAGCTATCCGGCGGAGATTGACGGCCAGCTCGCGGAGCTTCGGCACGTGGCCGACAACGCCGTCACCGTGGTCACCACCGGCGAGACGCTCGGCGGCCAGGATGTCCAGAACAACGTGCGCGGCTCACGGCACGTGGTCTGCACGGTGCTCGCCGACACGGGGACGGTCACGAACCCGACGCCGGTTCCGGTGCAGATCCCGCTCACGCTTCCAAACACGCAGATCATTGTGGTGCCTGGCGGCGGTTACGGCGGCGCCGAGTCGGTGACGCAGCCGCAGAGCCCGACGTTCACGGACGTCCAGATCTTCGTCGGCAACGGCCGCCCGATCGGCGACATCGTGAATGGTGTCCCGGGCAACGGTGGTCTCGCCGGTGCAACCTGTTTCTCGTGGGTCTCCACGGGCGCGGGCGACCAGGAGATCTCGGTCAACTACGTCGCGGGCGGCGTGACGGTGAACGCGAACTGGGACACGAACGCCAACGGAAATGGGCTGGCGGTGCGGCAAAACCGGGCGCTCGTCAAGGAATGGAACGTCCTGGAAGAGAGCGTCGTAAGCCTCACCGGCGGTGCCACCGCGGCGGGGGCGGGTGATAGCACGACGGTGCCCGTCCTTGCCCCCACCATCAATCTCGTCCAGAACCCCGCGACGTCGCTCTATCAGACCGGGAATGGCCAGGACGTCACCATCCTGGACCTGTTCACGGGCGGTCACGTGACGCGAGCCAACACGCTCACGCGGTCCACGCTCGCGGGCGTGATCTGGACCGTGAGCGCGACGGGCTGCGGAGTACTGTTGGATTCTCCCCTCACCGGCGGCATCGATAATGTGACGACGTCGGTCGGCGTGCTCCTGGGTGCACCGTTCCTGGCGGGCGACGTCATCAAGATAGACGGCGAGTTCATGCTCGTCACGCACGTGGCTGGCGCGACCCTCACGGTGGTCCGTGGCACGAGCGCGACCGGGACGGCCGGCGGAAGCACTGCCGCGGGGCACAACGCGGGTGCCCCGGTACTCATTGTCCAGGGAACAACCACGCTGGCGACGAGCGCCGGCGGCGCCGGCCACCTGCCCGCGCCGGTTTTCAGCGTCGGCACAACGCCCGCGAACAACTGCACGCCGGGTGCAACCGCGAGCGTCGTGTTCACGGGCCGCGAGCCCGGTCCGCTGGGTTCCGGCCCGGGGCTGACCGTGACCGAGGAGGTTCGGTTCAGCTTCGCGACGGCTGTGACGCAGAAGAAGGTCCTCCTCGCGTGGGCGGGCCAGCGCGTGATCATCGAAGCGGACTGGCGGATTCCACCGGGTGACTTCGGCGGCACGTGGGTGGATCCATCCTGGCTCGTAACGGCGGCACCGCTGGGGACGTGCCCGTTCGCAAACCGGCAGCCCATTCGCCACGTCAAGGGAAGCGGCCCGGGCAACTTCGTCGCCGGGCTTGAGGCGATGCTCAATGGCGCCGACGAGGCCGTGGTGCGGCTCGGACAGGTCACCTTCATTCCCACGGCCGAGGTGCCGAGCAACGGCTTCCTGCATGCGGACGCGAGCCAGTACCTGGATGCGCCATTCCGGCCGCAGGACGCGTGCATTAGCCGCGTGCTGTTCGAATCCGAGGATCCCGGCCAGGTCGATATCGAGGTCTTCGCCGATGACTTCAGGGAGGTTCTCGACATCGAGAGCCACCTGACCATCCAGGGCGCTCCCCCTCCGGGGGTGCCGCTGAACGTGACCAAGCGCGCGTTCGTCATCTACTACATGAAGTTCGAGAGCGTGACGGTCTCGCTCGTGGACGACGTCTCCAAGGGCGTCAACCACAACAGCCCGATCCTCACCGACTTCACCCCGGGCAACCCTTGGGATGCCTCGAAGGACGTGACGACCCTCGACTGGAACGTGTCCAAGGACCTGCTGGT
>JAYRRO010000020.1:0-8388 GCA_041910095.1 Dehalococcoidia bacterium | reverse complement strand
CCAGTGCGGCGCCCTCCTCGTAGAGCTTCAGGGATTCCTCGAGCGGCAGGTTGCCCTGCTCCAGCCGGCGCGCCTTCTCTTCCAGCTCCGCGTAGAGCTCCTCGAATGTGTTCTCAGCCTTCGCCACGGTCCGCCTGCTCCAGCCGCGTGCGCGCGGTCCCTGTCATTCTCACCCGATGTCGGCGAAGAACGTACCGTCGGCCACGCTCACCGCCACGTGATGCCCGGGCTTCGCCTTCCGGACCGAGTTCACGACCCGGCGGGTCTGCGCGTCCTGCACAATCGCGAAGCCGCGCGCGAGCGTCGCACCGGGGTCAAGCCCGGCGATTCGCGCCCGGCCGCGCTCGAACCGCGCCCGGTCCGCGGCGCAGCGCCGTTCCAGGCCGGCCGCGAGCATCCGCAGCAGCCCTTCGACATCGCGCGCTCTGGCCGCAGGGTCCGGCACGCTCCGTTCGATGCGCGTGAGCAGTCCCTGGACGCGCGCGGCGTCGTCCCAGAGTGCCGCCCGCGCCGCCGAGCCCATGGACCGTTCAAGCACCTGCACGGCGCGCGTCATCTCCCGGATGTCGGGCGTCGCTCGTTCGGCGGCCGCGCTGGGTGTCGGGGCCCGCACATCGGCCACCAGGTCGGCGATGGTTTCGTCCGTTTCGTGCCCCACGCCCGAGACGACGGGCACCGGGAAGGCGTACAGCGCCCGCGCGACGCGCTCGTCGTTGAACGCCCACAGGTCCTCGATGCTGCCGCCCCCGCGGGCGACGATCGCGACATCGATATCCGGTTCCGCGGCGAGCGTTCTCAGCGCACCCACGATGCGCGGCGCGGCCTGGTCGCCCTGCACGAGCGCCGGTGAAACGACCAGCGACGCCAGCGGCCAGCGCCGCGCGAGCACGTTCTTCACGTCGTGCAGCGCCGCGCCCGTGGGCGAGGTCACCAGTCCGATGCGCTGCGGGAAGCGCGGCACGCGCCGCTTCCTCCCGGGATCGAAGAGCCCCTCCGCGCCGAGCCGCTTCTTCAGCTCTTCGTAACGCGCGGCGAGGATGCCCACGCCCTCGGGGCGCACGAAGTCGCACACGAACTGCAACTCGCCGCGCTGCGGGTACACCGAGACGCGGCCATGCGCGAGCACGCGGTCGCCATCGCGCAGCGCCGCTCCCGGCATGTCGTCGCGAAAGAGCACGCAGCGCATGAGCCCGCCCGCGTCCTTGAGCGAGAAGTACCGGTGCCCGCTCGAAGGGCGGCTGAAGTTGGAGACTTCGCCCACCACCCAGAGATCCCAGAGGTACTCGTTTGCCTCCAGGATCTCGCGCAGAAACGCCGTCAGCTGCGATACCGTCAGCGCTCCCTGCATAGCTCGCCGCTTCCTACTGCACGCGCTCGATGTACTGGCCGGTATCCGTGTTCACGCGGATGCGCGTCCCTTCCTCGATGAAGAGTGGGACATTGATCGTGAGGCCGGTCTCCAGCTTCGCCGGCTTGTTGCCGCCCGTCGCCGTATCGCCCTTGAAGCCCGGCTCCGTCTCCACCACCGTGAGCTCGACCGTAATCGGGAGCTCGACGCCGATCACTTCCTCGCCATAGAGCACGACTTCACAGACGTCGTTCTCCTTGAGGTACTTGTTGGCATCCGTCATCTTGTCGGCCGAGACGGGGATCTGCTCGAACGACTCGGTGTTCATGAAGTAGTAGAACTGGTCGTCGCTGTAGAGGTACTGCATCTCGCGGCGTTCCACGCGAGCCCGAGGCCATTTCGTCCCTGCCTGGAACGTTTGCTCCGTGATCGATCCGCTGCGCACGTCGCGCAGCTTGATCCGCACCTGCGCCGAGCCGCGGCCCATCTTGATGTGGTTATAGTCCAGGATCGAATACAGCTTCCCATCGTGCTCGATGGTTGCGCCCTTCTTCAGTTCGCCTGTCGAAATCACCTTCGTGCTCCTCCCGGGGTCAGTTTTCGTGCGTGGCTGAGCACGCGGGCCTTGCCGTTTTCCAGCCGGACGATGTCCTCGATGCGGACGCCGCCCCACCCGGGGATGTAGATCCCGGGCTCGATGGTAAACACCATGCCCTCTTCGAGAGTATCCTCCGATGTCGGCCCGAGATAGGGGGCCTCGTGGACTTCGAGTCCCACGCCGTGTCCAAGGCCATGCCCGAACTGCTCCCCATACCCGGCATCGCGGATGACCGCGTGCGCCAACTCGTGCGCGGCGCTCCCGGGCATGCCGGCCTCCACGCCCTCGATGGCGGCCAGTTGCGCCTCGAAAACCACCTCGTACACCGCGGCGAAGCGGGCATCCGGGGCCCCCAGCACGGTTGTCCGCGTGAGGTCGCTGCAATAACCCCGGTACTGCGCCCCCATGTCGATAACGACCGTGCCGCCGGGCGCAATCGGCTCGGGCCGCGGGCTCGCGTGCGGCATCGCTGCCCAGGCGCCGCCCGCCACGATGGTGTCGAAACTCACGCTCTCAGCCCCCAGGTCCCGCACCGCGCGCTCGACGGCGAGCGCCACATCCTGCTCGGTCTGGCCTGCTTCCATCGCGGCCTCGACCCGTTCGTACGCTTCGTCGGCGATGTCGATCGCGCACTGCAGCAGAGCCAGCTCCTCCGCGTCTTTCTCGTGGCGCGCCCGTTCGACGATGCGCCCGGCCGTGCCCAGCCGCGGGCGCAGCGCCCAGGGCATCGCCGCCATGGCCTCCTGAAGCCGTTCATACCCGCCAATGGACATGTCCGCCACCGAAACGCCGACCGCCTTCGCTTCGAGTCCCGCCTCCCGCACGAGCCGCGGCACCCACGCATTCATGCGGTCGCGAGCAGCGAAGAGGGTGAAGCCGCGAGCCACCGCTTCTCGCTCGGCCTGCTCGACGTACCGGAAGTCGACCGCGAGGTACGCCGCGTCGCGGGTCACGAGCGCATGCCCGGCCGACCCCGAGAATCCCGAGACGTAGCGGCGGTTCGCCGAGTGCTTGCCAAAGACATCGTCCACCGGGCTTGAGATCCAGAGCGCGTCGAGTCCCTCTTCGGCCATGGCGGCGCGGATGCGTTCCAGTCGGTCAGTCATGCGTTGTCCCGGGGGGATTCAGGGGGCGGCCGGAGCCACACCGAGGTGGTCCAGCAGGAGGGTGGCCGCGGCAGTGTAGCCCGCCCGCCCGAGGCCGGTCACCTGCCCCAGGCACACGTCCGCGATCATCGATACGTGTCTGAAGCCCTCGCGGGCGTGCGTGTTCGAAATGTGCACTTCCACCACGGGCAGCTGGATCGCCTCGATCGCGTCCCGCAGGGCCACGGACGTGTGGGTGTAGGCGCCGGCGTTGATGACGACGCCCTGCGCGTGTTTGCGGTGTTCGTGCAGGAAGTCGATGAGCGAGCCTTCGTGGTTGCTCTGGTAGCAGAGCACCGCGGCGCCCCGCGCGCCCGCCACGGCGGCCACGTCCGCCTCGATGTCCAGCAGTGTGGTCGTGCCGTAGACCTCGGGCTTCCGCTCGCCGAGCAGGTTCAGGTTCGGACCATGTACGAGGAGGATGACGGGGTTTCCGGTGGCGGCCATGGCCGCGAGTATCGCAAGCGCCGGGCGCCGCCGCCAAGCTGTCGCATCATGCGCTGGCCGATTCGCGCCGCCGGCGTTCGCGCCGGCCGCCCCCGAGTGCATCCTCGGCGATCCGCGTCCAGGCCGCTTCCGTGACTTCGGCCTGGCGCGCCTGGCTCACATGCGTGTAAATCTGGGTCGTGTTCGGCGAACTGTGCCCGAGCAGGTCCTGCACGGTCCGCAGGCCGGCTCCGCCATCGAGCAGGTGTGTCGCGAACGAGTGGCGGAGAAGGTGGGGGTGCACCTCCTGCGCGATCCCGGCCGCGAGCGCGTGCTGCTTGATCGCCGCCTGCACCGACCGCGCCGTCAGCCGCGTCCCGAACCGGTTCAGGAACAGCGCCGCTTCCGCGCCCTTTGCCAGGCGGGGCCGCCCGTCGCGGAGGTAAACCTCCAGGGCCGCCACGGCGGGCTCGCCGAACAGCACCAGCCGCTCCTTCGAGCCCTTGCCCCGGACGATGGCCGCGGCCTCGTGGAGGTCCACCGAGCGCACGTCGAGCGCCACCAGCTCGGAGATGCGCAGGCCTCCACCGTAGAGCAGCTCCAACGCCGCGCGGTCGCGAAGTCCCTGCGGTGTCGAGAGGTCGGGCGCCGCCAGGAGCGCGCCAATGACGCCGTGGTCGAGCACCTTTGGCAGCCGCTTCGGCCGCTTCGGCAGCGAGACACCGAACAGCAGGTCGCGCTCGGTGGCGCGTTCCTGCAGCAGATACCGGTAGAACGCGTGAACCGTGCTCGTTCGCCGCGTCACCGAAGCCGCCACGATCCCGCGCTCGCGCAGCTCGCCCAGGTACTCGCGGAAGAGCGCGCGGGTCATCTCCAGCGGCTCGGCCTTCCGGTCGCGGCACCACGCGAGAAACTGGCCGATGTCGTTGCGGTAGTTTCGCGCGGTGAGCGGCGACCGGTTTCCCACGGCCGTCAGCTCGCGCAGGTACGCCTCAAGAAACGCCTCAGCCGTCTTGTGCGCCGCGACACTCGCCATAACCGCACGATACTGTCAACGCCTCGCACGGGGAACCGGGGATCGGCGACCGGGGCCCTAGTACTTCGAGATGTTGATCTCTTCCATGTTGCCGGTCACGAGATAGATGATCCGCTCGCAGATGTTCGTGCACCGGTCGGCGATTCGCTCCAAATTGTGGGCCGTCCAGAGCATGTACGTGTTCCGTTGGATCGTACTCGGGTCCGCGATCATCGCCGCGTTCGAATCGTCGTACACGCGGTCCTGCAGCCGGTCGACCTCGTCGTCGGCCTCGCAGATCTGGCGGGCCGCCGCGATGTCCTGGTCGATGAAGGCCTTGAGGCTGTCGCGGAGCATCGCGACGGTGCGGTCGGCCATGGCGGGGATATAGCCGAGCCGGCGGGGGAGGGGTTCGTCGGCGAGCATCATGTTGATGCGCGCCACGCCCTCGGCGTGGTCCGCAATGCGCTCAAGGTCGGTCACGATGAAAAGCATGCTCACCAGCGCGCGCAGATCCGTGGCCATCGGCTGCTGGCTGGCGATGACGAAGATCACCCGCTCCTCGATCTCGAAGCGCTTCGCGTTGATTCGCGCGTCGTCCTCGACGATCTTCTGGGACCAGCGGTGGTCGCCGTCGCGCAACGACTCCATGGCGTCCATGAGTGCTTTTTCCGCCATCGAACCGAGGATGAGTACCTCGTCCTGGAGCTCGGTGATCTCGCGCCGGAAAAGGTCTCGAGTCACGGTTCCTCCCGTTGCGTTCGCGGCGAACAGCTCGCGCGCCGTGGAATCATTGGCCGGCGCGCTCCCGGTGGATGTCCGTCCGGTTGCTGCCGGCTGGTCCCGGCGCCGCCAAGCATACGCGCCGCTGTGCCAGTCTCGCGAGCGCCATTCGCGTTCGTCTTGCCCTGCCCGAGCGCCGGCCGCAAGTGGTCCTGCTTTGGCCGGAATCCCGTCGCATCGCGCTACCCGAAGCGGCCGCTGATGTAGTCCTCGGTCCGCTTGTCCCGCGGGCGTGTGAAGAGGTCCTCCGTCCGCCGGTACTCGATGAGGCGCCCCACGCGGTCCTCGGCGGCGAGCATGTAGGCGGTGAAGTCGCTCACGCGGGCGGCCTGCTGCATGTTGTGCGTGACCACCACGATCGTGTACCGCTCCGCGAGCACCCGCATCAGGTCCTCGATCTTCAGCGTCGCGATCGGGTCCAGCGCCGAGCAGGGCTCATCCATCAGGACGACGTCCGGCTCGACGGCGATTGCCCGCGCGATGCAGAGCCGCTGCTGCTGGCCGCCGGAGAGCGCGATCCCGGGCTTCTTCAGGTCGTTCTTCACGTCCTCCCACAGCGAGGCGTCCTTCAGCGCACGCTCCACGCGGTCGCCGATTTCGGACTTGCTGCGAACGCCGAGGAAGCGGAGCCCGGCGGCCACGTTCTCCGCGATGGACATCGTCGGAAACGGGTTCGGCTTCTGGAAGACCATGCCCACCCGCTGACGTACGCGCGCCGGGTCCACCCCCGCGGCGTAGATGTCCGACCCGTCGAGCAGCACCTTGCCATCGACGCGGGCGCCCTGCACGAATTCGTGCATACGGTTGAAGCAGCGAATCAGCGTCGACTTGCCGCAGCCCGACGGTCCGATGAGCGCTGTCACCGAATTCGCGTAGATCTGCATTGAAACGTCGGCGACGGCGTGCTTCGATCCGTAGTAGGCCTGCAGGTTCTCGACTTCGATGGTCACGCGGCGCTCGTGCTCGCGGCCATTCGCGCCGCCGGGCGCGGGATCGGGGCCCATGCGCGGCGCCTCCGCGCGGCTACCCGCCACCTCCGGCACCTTCGTGCGTACCTCCGACATACCTGGCCTCCCTACTGCCGAAGCGTCACCCGCGACCCGAACAGGGTGCGGACGACCAGACTGATGACGAGGATGATCGCGACGAGGACCAGGCTCATGGCCCATGCCTGCTCGTGCCAGTAGTCGTACGGGCCCGTCGCGTAGTAATAAATGCGCCGCGGGAGCGAATCCATCGGCGTGCTGATGTCCGTCGTGTAGAACTGGTTGCCGAGCGCGGTGAAGAGCAACGGCGCCGCCTCGCCGGCGATGCGCGAAAGCCCGAGCATCACCCCCGTGACGATCCCGGGCATCGCCGTCGGCAGCACTACCCGAAGGACGGTCTTCCAGCGGGGCGCGCCCAGCGCGTAGCTCGCCTCGCGCAGCGACCGCGGCACCAGCAGCAGCATCTCCTCGGTGATGCGGGCGATGATGGGCACCAGGATGATGGCCAGCGCGAGCGCGCCCGCGAACCCCGAGAAGTGCCCCTGCCGCAGCACCACGAGCCCGTACACGAACAGGCCGATGGTGATAGAGGGAATGCCCGCCATGACTTCGATGATGAATCGGACGATGCTGCCCGCCCGGTTCTGCCCGTATTCCGAGAGGAAGATGCCCGCACCGATCGCCACGGGCACGCCCATCAGGAGCGCCAGTCCGACCATGATCGCGCTGCCGACGATGGCGTTATGCACGCCGCCACCTTCGCGGCCCGGCCGGTTCGGGTCGGCCGTGAAGAAATCGAGGGAAAGGCCGGGGACGCCCTCCTTGACCAGGTAGAACAGGATGAGGAAGAGGGGGATGACGGCCATCACCGCCGCCGCCACCATCGCCGCCGTCATGGCGCGGTCCATCATCCGCCGCCGCCGGTAGAGGAAGTCCGAACGCACGAGGGGGCTCAGGTCGCCGGCGCCGGGATCGTTCGTGTTCGTCGTCATTCCTGCACCATCGCCCGCTGTCCCCTGGTCACGCGCCACACCAGCAGCCGCGCAACGACGTTGATGAAGAAGGTGATGACGAGCAGCAGCAGCGCCACCTCAAGCAGGGCCGAGCGGTGCAGGCCGGTCGCCTCCGGGAACTGGTTCGCGATGACGCTCGCCATGGTGTAGGCGGGCGAGAAGATGTTCTCAGGCAGCTTCACGCTGTTGCCGATGACGAGGGTCACCGCCAGGGTCTCCCCCACGGCGCGCGCCAGCCCGAGGATTGCCGCCCCCATCACGCCCGAGCGCGCATAGGGAAGCACCGCGATGCGGATCGCCTCCCATCGCGTCGCGCCCAGCGCCAGGATGCCCTCCCGCTGGCTGCCCGGCACCGCCGCGATGACATCGCGCGACACCGCCATCACCGTCGGCAGGATCATGATCGTGAGGATGATGCAGGCCGAGAACAGCCCGGTGATGAGCGGCGTGCCATCGAACACCGGGATCCAGCCCAGAGTCGAGACCACCAGCGGCCCGAAGTGGTCGCGGATGAAGACGCCCATCACGAAGATGCCCCACAGGCCGTAGACCACGCTCGGAATCGCGGCCAGCAACTCCACCAGGTACGACACGGGCCGTGCCACGCGCTGCGGTGCGATCTCCACCAAGAAGAGCGCCACGAGCACCGCGATGATCGTCGCGAACACCAGCGCGAACACGGACGTGATGAGCGTACCCGCCACAAAGGCCAGCACCCCGAACGTCTGGTGCGAGGGGTCCCAGGTGGTGCCCGTGATGAAGCCGACGCCCGAATGGCCGATGGCCTCGCGCGATTGCGCGAACAGCTCCCAGAACAGCCCCACGATCACCAGCGCGACAATCGCTGCCGCCGCGCCCGCGAGCGCCGTAAATACCCAATCTCCGGGCTTGAACCGGTTCACGAGCGACTTCGCCCGCTTCGGCTGTCCCAGTGATACCGCCATTCGCGGCTCTCCTCGTGTGGCTCCGGGCCACCCTGGCTCGATGGTTTGGCGCCCGGGCCCTCGTGTGGAGCGGCCGGGCGCCTCCAATTCCGTGCCTATGCGGCCCTTCCGGAGCGGGTTACCCGCCCTT
>JAYRRO010000019.1:0-2398 GCA_041910095.1 Dehalococcoidia bacterium | reverse complement strand
GGCGGGCGGGCCATCGACCTTGGTTGCGGCACCGGCGAGTTGACGAAGCTGATGCACGAGCAGGTGCAGGCGCGGGCGACCGTCGGGCTCGACAACTCGGAGACGATGCTGGAGAAGAGCGCGGCGTTCGCGGGCAACGGGCTGACGTTCAAGCTCGGGACCGTCCTGCGGTTCGCACCGCGGACGCCGTTCGACCTCATCTTCTCGAATGCGGCGCTGCAGTGGGTGGATGGCCACGATCGGTTGTTCGAGCGGCTGTCGGCGGGGCTGGCCGAGGGCGGACAGATCGCGGTGCAGATGCCGCTGAACCACGACCACGCCTCGCACGTGGTGGCGGACACGGTCGCGGGGGAGGAGCCGTTCGCAACGGCGCTCAAGGGCTATGTGCGGCAGGTACCGGTGGAAGCCCCGGAATGGTACGCGGAAAAGCTGGATGCATTGGGCTTCGGAGAGATGAACGTGCGGATGCAGGTGTACCCGCAGCACCTCGGGGGGCCTGAGGATGTGGTCGAGTGGGTGAAGGGCACCTACCTGACCGATTACCAGTCGCGAATGCCGGCGGATGTGTTCCCGGCGTACCTGGCGCGTTACCGGGAACGGCTGCTCGCGGTGCTGCCGGAGCGGCGTCCGTACTTCTACCCGTACAAGCGGCTGCTGCTCTGGGGGCGAAGGTAGGCGGGCTCAGCCGTCAAAGTGCGCGGTGACGGTCACGTCGGTGGTGATGCAGACGCGGCCGTCAGGTGAGCGGGTGCCGCCTTCGATGCGGACCGAGGACGCCGGGCGGCCGTCCCGAAGGACGCTGATGGCCAGGCACATGCCATCGGTGCCTGCCTGCTTCTGGATGAAAAGGCGGTAGTCCGAGCCGGTGCCGGCGGCGGCGACGATCCAGCGGAAGGTGACGGTGCGCGCGCTGTCGGCGGGGAGCGAGAGGAGCGTGCCGAACCAGTCGCGGCCCGATTCGGTTCCCGTGTCCTCGATGGTGCCGGGCTGGCCATCGACCTCAACGGAGGGGTGGGCGAGGCCGGTGGGCCCGAAGATGCGGAGGTAACCACCGTAGAGGCCGCCCAACATCAGCTGGGCGACGAGCGCGGGCGGCTTATCGGCGGCCCACTTCGAAAGGGGGTTGCTGTAGTGAAGGGTGAGTTCGTGGCGGGCGTCGCCGAGCTCGGTCACGTCGATGGTGTAGGAGCCTTCGGGCTTCACGATGAGGTTCAGCTTGGTCGAAAGCACGCTGGCTTCATTGAAATGCAGGTAATCGCCTTTGGTGGCATGGAGGCGGCCATCCCAGCCGATGTCGCGGAGGACGGTCTGTTCTTCGGGGCGGTAGGAGAAGACCTGGATGTGGCGCTGCTCGCCGAGCTCGCTGACGGCGTTGATCGCGTCGGCCCACTTCTCCGAGGGGAGGTGGAGCATGTCGGCGACGACTTCGCGGGCGAGGTCGCCAATCACGGACTTGCGGTCCTCGGTGGGGTCGAAGGCCTGCCGGGTGAGGGCTTCGAGCTGAAGGACGGCGTTGCTGGCGGTGAAGGTGATGTCGCCATAGCCCGCGACGGGGATGGTCTTCGGGCCGGTCACGTTGAGCAGGCGTTCGAGCACGATCAGGTCGACGGCGACGATGCCATCGACGCGCTGGGGGCCCTCGACCATCTCGTGGAATTCCTTCGCGGTCTGGGCCCAGCTGGTGAAGTCGGGGTCCCAGTTGGAGACGAGCAGGTTCCAGGAGAAATCGCGGAGGAGGTAGCGCTTGAGGGGGCCGGGGGGCTCGATGTAGTGGCCGCCCTGGGCCTCCCAGCGGCCCTTCCAGGTAGTGGAGTCGACGAACTCCAGGGTGCCATTGACGCCGTTCGTGACGGGCATGATGCCGGATGAGGTGACGAGCCCACCGCCCGGGAGGAGCTCTTCGTTATTGAGGGCGAGCAGGAGGTAGCGGCGTTCGCCATCGAACCCGAGGAAGCCGGGGAGGAGCCCGCGGGCCTGGCGGGCCTGCTCGACCGCGTTCGCGATCCGGGGAAGCTCTTCATCCAGCCGGTCGCGGACGCGGGCGAGCGGCGCGAGCAGGGGGCGGTCGCCGAGGTGGCGCCGCTGTTCGACGAGGTCGCGGGAGAGGGCGTCGATGCGGTCGAGCTGTGGGCCGGTCTCGTCGAGCATGTCGATGAGGGAGCGGGTGAGCGGTTGGTCCTTCGGCGGACTGTCGCGGTAACGGACGGCGACATCGGCGGCCTCGACGGCCTGCTGGCCAATGCGCGCGAGGGTCGCCGCCATGTCGAGCATGTCGTAGACGCCGTTTGCCTGGCCGCGCGTGCCGGGGAGGACGCGGGCGGTAGCGAGGAAGGGGTCGAAGCGGGCATGGGTGCGAGCGGAATCGATCTTGCCGCGGGCAGAGTCGATCTCGCGGCCG
>JAYRRO010000018.1:0-4065 GCA_041910095.1 Dehalococcoidia bacterium | reverse complement strand
CGGGCGAGGCGCTGGCCGGCGATGGCGGCGGGCGTGGCGCCCTCGAAGGGCACGCGCCCAGCCACGAGTTCGTACAGGGTGAGAGCGAGGGAATAGACGTCGGAGCGCGGGTCGGGGGGTGCGCCCTGGATGACCTCGGGCGCGAGGTAGGCGAGGGTGCCGAGGATGTCGCGCGCCTGGTCCGGGGTCATGGTGCGGTTCACGGTGAGGGAGACGCCGAAATCGGTGAGCTTGGCGGCGCCCTGCTCATCGACCATGAGGTTCTCGGGCTTGATATCGCAGTGGATGATGCCGGCGGCGTGGGCGTATTCGAGGGCGACGGCGGCCTGGAGCCCGTAGCGGATGGCTTCGGCTTCGCTCAGGCGGCCGCGCGCTTCGAGGAGCCCGCGCAAGGAGTGCCCGTGAACGTACTCCATCACCAGGTAGGGGCGGCCGTCGTGTTCGCCGGCGTCGTGGACGGCGACGATATTGGGGTGCTGCAGGCGGGCGACGAGACGCGCTTCGCGGGCGAGGCCGGAGGCGAGCTCGGGGTCTTCGTTGCGAAGGATCTTGAGGGCGACCCAGCGGGAGAGGCGGCGATCCTCGGCGAGCCAGACCTCGGCCATGCCCCCGGTGCCGAGGAGGCGTTCGAGGCGGTATCGTGAATCGATGATGGTCGCGGGTTCCAAGCGGTAATGGCTCTTTCGCAGGTGGCCGCGGGTGCGGTGTCCGGGAGGCGCAACGCGGAGGCGTTGCTGGTGCTCCTGAGCGCCGGGTTCCTCGCGCTTGCGTGGCGTGCGCTGGAGGCCGCGGGGTTCGACTTTCCCACGGGCTCTGGAAGGATCCTAACGCAATTCCTGCTTGTTGCGGGTCTCGGACACCTTGCACTTCGGGTGATTGCACCGCGTGCGGCGGCCGTTCCCTACGCGGCGGCGCTGATGCTGACGGCGGTCGGCCTGGCGTTCGTGACGCGGCTTTCGCCGCCTTCGGCCCAGGCCCAGGCGAACTGGGCGGTCGTTGGCGTGGCGCTGATGGCGGGCGCGGCGCTGGCATCGCGGCGGTACGAAGGGTTGCGGCGGTGGAAGTACACGGCGGCGGTGGTGTCGGTGCTGCTGCTCGTGGCCACGGGCTTCCTGGGCGAAACGCGCGGCGGCGCCCGCCTGTGGGTGACAATCGCCGGGCAGACCATCCAGACGACGGAGATCATCAAGCTGTTTCTGATCGTGTTCCTCGCCGGGTATTTGGCGGACGAGGGGGCGGTGCTGTCGCTGCCGCGGATGACGTTCGGCGGGCGGACCTATTCGGCCCTGCCGTACCTGGTGCCGTTGCTGCTCACGCTGGTGGCGGCGATCGCCGCGCTGGCGCTCCTGAAGGACCTGGGGACGATCGCGATCCTCCTGCTGCTGACGGTGGCGGTTCTCTATGTCGCGACGGGGCGGATGTGGTTCGTTACAGGCGGGCTGGTGCTGCTGGCGTGCACGGCCGTATTTGGCTACCTGGCCTTCGACCACGCGCACACGCGCATCGATGTGTGGCTTTCGCCATACGAACACGCGGACGGCGCGGGATACCAGACGGTGCAGAGCATCTACGCGATCCAGGCCGGGGGGGTGACCGGCGAGGGACTCGGACTGGGGGAGCCGCATGTGGTGCCGGCGGCGCAGACGGACTACATCTATACGGCGATCGCGGAGGAGCTGGGGCTCGCCGGCGCGGCCGGCGTGGCGATGCTGTACCTGGTGCTCCTGGTGGCCGGGTTGCAGGTGGCCCTGGAGGCGCCCAACGCCTACGGGCGGCTGCTCGCGAGCGCGATCGCGCTGCTCATCGGCATCCAGGCGGCGGTGATCATCGCGGGGAACCTGCGAATGATCCCGACGACGGGGGTGACGCTGCCGTTCGTGAGCTACGGCGGGTCGAGCCTGGTGGTTAATTTCCTGCTCGTGGGGATGCTGCTGGGAATATCGGAGGCCTCGGCGCGGGTGCGGCGCTGACCGATCAGGGCTGAAAGCGCAGCACAACGGCGCCGAAGACGACCTTTTCGCCGCCGCGGAGGGAGTGACCGCGGCCATCGACGGCGCGGCCGTTGACGAGCGTGCCGTTGGTGCTGCCCAGGTCCGAGACGGTCCAATCGCGGCCGACGCGCATGATCGCGGCGTGGCGCCCGGAGACGGATGGGTCGGCGAGGACGATGCCGTTGCCTGCGTCGCGGCCGATGGTCATCTCGCCCCCGACCTGGAACTCGGCGCCGGGGCGAAGGCCGGTGGTACCGGGGGTGACGACGATGAGCCGGGGACCTGCCGGGGCGGCCCGCGAGGCGGCAACGGCGGCGCGGCGGGGACGCAGGCCCGACCGGAGGACAACGCCCGCGAGCAGGACGAAGAGGAAGATCATCCCGGTGAGGGCGAGGCGCAGGACCAGCAGTTCGGTGGAGTCGCTCACCCGGTTTCCTCGAGCCAGAGTTCGACATCGCCAAGCATCACATGGGCGCCCGGTTCGAGCAGCAGGCGATCGTGGCGTTGGCCGCGGAGGACCAGGCCGTTGCGGCTGCCGCAATCGACGAGCTCGTAGCCGGTTTCGGCGGCCTGGATGACGGCGTGTTCGCGGGATACGGCCAGGCTCGGCAGGACGAGGTCGTTCGCGGGGCCGCGGCCGATGGAAAAGGGGGTGTGCGTGAGCCGCACCGGGCCGCTGCCCGCGACCACGAGCACGGCATCGCCCGGGCGGCGCAAACGGCGGGTGGCGCCCGGGGTGGGTGCGGAAGGAACGCTGGCGGTATCGGCGAAGAGGGCGGCGACGGCGGGGATGCCGGCGGGGACATCGCGGGAGGCTTCGAGGAGGACCTGGCGGGCGCCGATGCGGCGAAGGCCCTCGCGCGCTTCCATGGCATCGAGGTCGCGGTGGATTTCGCGCTGGAGCAGGCGGAAGGCCGGGCGGAAGCGATCGTGGTCGGCGGGATTGAGGGTGAGGACGACGCGGTTGGGGGCGACGCCGCCGGCGGCGGCGGCTCCGACCGCGGCGGTCACGCGCTGGATGATTTCGGCGGGGTGCAGGGCGTTTCCCGAGAGCGACCGGGCGGTGCGTTCGAGCATGCGTTCGATGGCGTGGAGGGGGTTCTCGGTCATCGGCGGAGGGCGGCGCTGAGGACCTGGCCGGCGATGGGGGAGGCGACTTCACCGCCGCGGCCGCCGTCTTCGACGACGACGGCGACGGCGACGGTGGGGTCCTCGGCGGGCGCGAAGGCGATGAACCAGGCGTGGCTCTTGCCGTCGCGGCCGGTCTCGGCGGTGCCAGTCTTGCCGCCGACGGCGATGCCGGTGAGGTTTGCGCCGCGGGCCTGGCCGTTCGCGACGACGGAGACCATCAGTTCGCGCAGGGTGGCAGCCGCGGAGGCATCGAGCACGCGGCGGGAGGCGGACTCATCGAGGGCGCGGGTTTCGCCGCCGAACGAGGCGGAGAGGCCGAGGCGTGGTTCGACCAGCACGCCCTGGTTCGCGATGGCGGCGGCGACCAGCGCCATCTGCAGCGGCGTGGCGAGGATTTCGCCCTGTCCGAAGGCGGTCGTGGCGAGGAGCACTTTCGAACGCTCGGAGCCGGCCGGCACGACGATGCTGGGAGCCGTATCGAGCGCGAAGGGGATGGATTGGCCAAAGCCGAACTTCGCCGCGGTCGCGAGCAGCCGGTCCCAGCCGAGGGAGACGCCGATGTTGGCGAAGATCGCGTTCACGGAGTAGGTGAATGCGGCGGAGAAGGGGTAGGTGCCGACGCCCTGGGCGGTGTTCGCGCAGTTGATGTGGAAGCCATCGATGACGACCTCGCCGGGGCAGTTCACGGTGGTCGTGGGCTGGATGACCTTGTTTTCGAGCGCGGAAGCGGCGGTCACGGTCTTAAAGGTGGAGCCCGGGGTGTAGAGACCCTGGGTGGCGCGATTCAGGAGGGGCGAGGCGGGGTCCTTGAGGAGGGCCTCGCCGGCGGTCGCGAGGCTGCCGGGGTCGTAGGTGGGGACGCTGACCATGGCGAGGAGTTCGCCGTTGCGGGGGTCGATGGCGACGACGGCGCCGGGACGGGCGCCGAGGGCGGTGGCGGCGG
>JAYRRO010000017.1:0-7188 GCA_041910095.1 Dehalococcoidia bacterium | reverse complement strand
GTGCCGATGGCGGCCACGAGCGAACGCACATCGCGGCTGGCGAGGCCGAATACGCCGTCCGAGGGCGCTGTGCGCAGCGCCCCTTCGATGCGCGCGCGGCTGTAGCTCACGGTGAGCGAGCCGGCGAGCGCGAGCACGCCCACGAACTCCGCGTGGCCGTGCCCTTCGAAGCGGACGGCGAAGATCGTCATGCCCGCGATCATCGCGGCGTCGGCGTAGCGGTCGGTCACGGCGTCGAGGATTTCGCCGAAGCGCGAGGCGCGGCCGGTGCGGCGCGCGAGGTCGCCATCGACACCGTCGATCACGGAGACGGCCTGGATGAGCACCCCGGCCGCGACGTTCGCGCCCACGGCGATGAGCGCGCCCGTGACGAACGCCAGCGCGCAGGTGAACAGGGTCACCATGTTCGGCGTGACGGGGGTGGGCGCGAGGGCGGCCGCCACGGGCCGGCTCAGGCGGCGGTTCAGGTGGCGGCTGACGATGCCGTCATAGGCCATGGAGGTTCGCCCACCGGGGGTTCACGCGGAGACGACGGCCGCCGCCGCCGCGAGGTCGTCCGGGGTATCGACGTCGTACCAGCTGGCGCCGGAGACATCGGCGGCGGTCAGTTCGCCGCGACGCGCAAGCTCCGTGCAGATGACGCTGAGCTCGCAATCCTCGGGCACGGCATCGACCGCCTCCCAGGCCGCGGGGGCGAAGAAGAACGCGCCCGTATCGAGCGCGTCCCACGCGGGCAGCGCCTTGCCGATGCCCACCACGCGTCCATCGCCCGCCAGTGACAGCTTGGTTGCTTCCTCTATATACGCGGGGTCGTGGTGCGAACGGTCGGCGGCGACGAAGGAGTCGCGGGCGCCGCCCTCGGCCGCGCGGGCGAGGAGCCGCGCGATCAGCTCCGTGGAGAGCAGGTGGTCGCTCATGACGAGGAGGAAGGGGTCGGCGCCCGTGGCGGCGCGGGCGGCGCGCAGGGAGAGGGAGGCGCCATCGTGGAAGCGCGGGTTCGAAACGAAGGTGAGGGCGATGCCGTGGGCGGCGCCTTCGGCCAGTGCCGTGTGCACCAGCGATTCCATATAGCCGGTTACGATGACGGCCTCGCGCACCCCCGCCGCAGCGAGCGCCTCGAGCGTGTACTGGATGATCGGCTTGCCGTGCAGGGGCACGAGCGGCTTCGGCAGCGTGGCCGTATGCGCGCCCAGCCGGCCGCCATCGCCGGCGGCGAGCACCACCGCCCGGGGGACGTTGTCTTGCGCCATCGGGCCATCTTACGCGGGCTGCGGGGGCGCGGCGTGCGAGCCTGCTCGCCCGGGCGGCGCTGGTAGCCCGGGGCATCCCCGGCGTACGATGCTGATTGGGCCAATTAGGCCACGCAAATTGTCCGGGGCACGCACCATGTGGAAGACCGTCGGGTCGCTCAGCGCCATCTGCCTCGCGTTCATCGCGCTGCTCGTCACCCTCTCCATCGTCGGCCTGAAGTAGGCGCGAAGGCACCGCCTGTAGCCCGCTGTACCGGTGGTTGACGCGCCGTTGCGCCGGACTGCCCACGCCCGGACACTCGTGGCATGGGGCTCAGCCGCCGTGATGCCGTGGGTTTGGGCGCCCTCGTGGTGACCGCGATCCTGGTCGTGCCGTTCGTCCGGCCCGAAGGCGGGAAGACGCAGCGCCCCTCGGTGTTCACCACACTTCCGGGCGAGCTCACGCCGGCCGCCTTCACCCCCGCGCCGGTCCAGGCGACCCCCACGCTTACGCCCCTGCCACCGGCCGAACCGGGCCACCCTAAAGCGGGCTGGCTGGTGCGCTACTTCCGGGGCGAACCGGGCGGCATCGAGGATTCCCAGCGCTTCGTCCCCGCCCTCGACCTCGCCTACGACGGCGCCCCCTTCAACGACATGCGCGACGACGCCTGGTCGCTGACGGCCGCGGGCGTGTTCGACCTCGTGCCGGGGCGGTACACCTTCCGCTTCGAGCACGATGGCGCGCTGCGCGTGCTGGCGAACGGGGTCGAGGTTGGCAACCAGCAGGACGCCTCGATCGCGCGCGTGCTCGAAGTGACCATCGCGCACGAAGGCGGCCAGCTCGCGCTCACCCTCGAAGCGCGCGACCGCGGCGGCAGGTTTTTCCTCCGCGAGCGGTAGGCCGGGGAACGAGGCCGAGGCTCGAGGCTCGAGGCTCGAGCGGGCCAACGCCGCGGGGTACTGAGGCGCGGCTCGGGACACTGGCCCACGGGGTTGCCCACTCAGCACTCAGCACCCAGCACTTCGCGAGGCGAGTGGGGTACGTGCGGGCAAAGCCGGGGCGGGAAGCGCGGATGCGACCGGGCGGCGGCGAGTTCTGGCGAGTACGCCATGAGATCTTTCGAATTTCTCTCGGGGAGAGTGAATCGCGCGTTAACCCGGGCCTGCGGTTACGCGTTGTTTACCGGTAGTACGGAGGAGTCTGCCCGCCAAAAGGTGGGTTTCGAGGTGTTGACCCTTGCCGAGGCGCTGGCTACCTTTCAGCGGACTTTACCGGCCACGCGGGTACGCGGGGCCGGACGGCGTTGTCCGCGCCGCGAGTCTTGGAGGGGTCTTGGTCGAATCTGGAACCTCCGTTGCCGCGCGTTACGCGGCCCGCTTTGGCGAATCGCCCGCTCAACCGGGTTCCCTTCCAGCTCGGATGGGAACCCGCCCTTATGTTGAGCGGGCTTTCGATTTCGAGACGTATTCCACGAAAGGAGGGAGTGCCCGGCCGAGCTAGGCACCCCGGCGCGGCCCACCCGCCAGGCGCGGTACGGGGCTGAAAGGGTGTTTTGCACGGCAAAGAACCGAAACCCGAACACGGCAATCGAGGGAAAGCCCGGACCCGCCTCCGCCAGCGCCAGGAGAGGAGCGGCAGACGAGCGGGCGACCTCACCAGCAACTTCGCGTTCCTTGTGAGCGCGGCGCCCGCAGATCCGGGCGAGTCCGGAAACAACCTCCGCCCGATTCGGGCGGCCCCGGGGAAACCCGGGGGGCACAGTCAGTCACACGACTGGAGAGGTAAGGAACTTGAGTATTCAACCCGTCCATGTGGCGAAGTCGCGCCGGGGCCAGTTCGGCCTCGCGCTCGCTCTCGCCGCGATGGTCGCGGTGCTTGCGTCGTTCTGGACGTCCGCTTCGGCGACGTTCCCGGCGACGACGGTGAGCGCAATCGGTGTGTCGGGGACGCCGTCTGGCGGCAGTCTCCTCACGTACACCGGTTCGATCACGCTCACCAATGGCACCACGACCGGTGCGGTGGCGTTCCGGGTCGCAAACCCCGCCAACGTCACCCTGACCGACGTCTCCGCCGTCGGCGGTCTCTACACGCTCGCGACCTGCGACGCCGCCATCGGCGGCGGCCTCACGGCCAGCGAGTGCATCAGCAGCGGCCCCCTCACCGGCGCCGCTGGTGGCACGACCTACACGTTCACGGTCCAGGGCATCGTGAGCGGCCCCGGCGACCCCGGTGCCATCACGTTCCAGTGGGTCGACAGCGACAGCACGGTCCAGTCGGCCACCGGTGGTGCGCTCACGCGCTCGACCGCTGGCGCGACCCCGGCCACGGCCACGAATGCCATCGGCGTCGCCGAGACCTTCGTGTTCACGCTTGCCGCGAACCAGACCTGCGTGGGCGACACCTCCGTTGTCGGTGGTGCGCTCCCGGACGACGCGACCGTGCAGTGCACCGCCGCCGACGTCTACAACCCGAATGGCCTGACCATCGTGTCCGGCCCGACCGTGACCGACCCGGATGAGTCGGACGCCACGCAGGTGACGGTCGTTGTCGCTCAGAACACGCCTGGCGTGTACACGATCGGCATCAACGGCAAGACCAACACGGCTACCGCGACGGTCCCGGCCGGCACGACCTTCACGAGCTCCCTTGGCACGAAGACCTTCGTCGTCGCCGAACTCCGCCACGTGGCCGACAACGCCACCTCGGTGGTGACGACTGGCGAGACCTTCGGCGGCCAGGATGTTCAGAACAACGTTCGCGGCTCGCGCCACGTCGTCTGCTCGGTCGTTGCCGATACCGGCATTGTCACGAACACGACGCCCGTTGCGATCGACATCCCGCTGACGCTTCCGAACACCCAGATCATCGTGACGCCTGGCGGCGGTTACGGCGGCGCCGAGTCGGTGACGCAGCCGCAGAGCCCGACGTTCACGGACGTCCAGATCTTCGTTGGCAACGGCCGCCCGATCGGCGACATCGTGAATGGTGTCCCGGGCAACGGTGGTCTCGCCGGTGCGACCTGTTTCTCGTGGGTCTCCACGGGCGCGGGCGACCAGGAGATCTCGGTCAACTACGTCGCCGCTGACGGGGTCACCTCGGTCCATGTGGACTGGGACTCGAACTCGAGCGGGAACGGCGAAGGCGCCGTGCGCGTGAACCGCGCGCTCATCAAGGAATGGAACGTTCTCGAAGACAGCACCGTCACCCTTTCGGGCGGCGCCACTGGCTCGGGCACGGGCGATTCCACGACCACCCCGGTTATCACCGGCAGCATCGGGCTCGTCCTGAACCCGGGCACCGGCCTGTACCAGACGGCCAACGGCCAGGTCATCACGATCTCTGACGTGTTCAACGGCAGTCATCTGACCCGCGCCAACAGCCTCGTCCGCACGTCCCTCGCGGGCGTCATCTGGACGGTCAGCTGGACCGGCTGTGGCGTTCTCTACGACACCTTCCTCGCGGGCGGTGGCACGGACAACGTCCAGACGACGGTCACGGTGGATGTCGGCTCGGCGTTCCGCGCTGGCGACGTCATCAAGATCGACAGCGAATTCATGCTCGTCACGCATGTGGCCGGCAACGTCCTGACCGTTGTGCGTGGCACGACCGCGTCGGGCATCGCCGCCGGCAGCACGCCTGCCGCGCACAACAGCGGCGCCGCTGTCCTGATTGTCCAGGGCACGACCGAGCTGAACAGCAACGGCACCGTGGGTCACACCCCGGCTCCGAAGTTCAACGTCGGCACCACCGCCGTGAACAACTGCACGCCGGGCTCGATTGCCCCGGTCATCACCTTCACCGGTCGCGAGCCTGGTCCGCTTGGCTCGGGCACCGGCCTGACCGTCACGGAAATCGTGACGTTCAACTTCACGACCGTCGTGTCGCAGAAGAAGGTCATCCTCGCGTGGGCGGGCAACCGCGTCGTCGTCGAGGCTGACTGGCGGATTCCGCCTGGCGACATCGCCGGCATCCGCAGCGAAACGAGCGTCACCATCGCGGCGGCGCCGAATGGCGTTTGCCCGCCGGTTGGCGCCATTCGCTACGTGAAGGGCAGCGGCCCCGGCAACTTCGTTGCCGGCCTGGGCGCGATGCTCGACGGCGCCGATGAGGCGACCGTGTACCTGAGCTCGGACGTGTCGCAGATTGGCGACGCCCCGACTCGCCCGCAGGATGCCTGCATCAGCCGCGTGATCTTCGAGTCCGAAGACCCGGGCCAGGTCGATATCGAGGCGTTCACAGTCTTCACTGACACGACTCCGACCGCCGTCGTCGACGTGACCAAGCGCGCGTTCGTCATCTACTACATGAAGTTCGAGAGCGTGACGGTCTCGCTCGTGGACGATGTCTCCAAGGGCGTCAACCACAACAGCCCGATCCTCACCGACTTCACCCCGGGCAACCCTTGGGATGCCTCGAAGGACGTGACGACCCTCGACTGGAACGTGTCCAAGGACCTGCTGGTTCGCGGCCGCGTGAAGGGCTGGTTCGTCAATGAGAACCCGTCGGGCCGCGCGGCGAGCACCGACGATCCGCTGAACGTCCTCCCGGCGAACCGCTGGGTGATGCCGGACGACTGGGCGCTCCTGGCGGGTGGCCCGGCCGATAACGCCAACAACAGCACCGCCTCGGGTACCGCGGAAGAATTCCGCCCGTACTACGACATCATGACCGACCCGCAGCAGACGCGGTTCCTCATGGGCGACATCGACGGGATCCTGTGGCGCGTGACGGCGATCGCGGACATGCCGGTTTCGGCGGTCTCGGTCGGCGCGACGCTCGGCACCTCGACCCCGCTCGCTTCCCCGCCGGTCAACACGTTGACCACGCTGGCGGTCGCGAACAGCAACACCTCGGGCGGCATCCGCGCCGGCGTCCTGGTCGTCATCGGCCTCGGCACCGTCACGACGTCGAACCCGAACATCGTGGTGACCAACACGCGCGTCGTGACGGCCGCCTGGAACCTCTACAACGCGGCTGGCGATGTCGTCGGCTTCGCGATCAATGTCCCCTCGCTGAGCGCCATCCCGGCGGCGGGCACCCCGGTCTTCGTGGTGAACCCGGCTCCGTTCGAGGGCCCCTACAGCCTGATCGACATCTGCACCGCGAGCCCGGCGTACAACGACTGCCTCGCGGGCAGCAACAACCTGCTGTCGTCGACCTCCTACGTGGCGGGCGCGGCGATCAGCAACTGGGGCCCGCCGTTCAGCCCGATTGCCTGGGGCATGCGTGACACGGCCGAGCGCGACGGTGACGTCGACCGCTGGGACGCCCCGATGCCGACCGCGATGGTCAGCGTCAAGATCCGCGGCACGGGCTTCATCAAGGAAGTCTTCAAGGGCGAGGTTTACTACACCGGGACGCAGAACGGCGCTGCTTACAGCGTTGGTGGCGACCAGCTGTACACGAACCCGTTCTACCGCATCAACATCCCGGATTCGCCGTACATCCCGGCCGTCGTGTCGGGTGGTGGCTACCTCTGGGATAGCTGGGGCCTCGACGGCGCCGCCGGCCTGGCCAACCTTGGCCCGAACGGCATGGGCCCGTACAGCTTCTGGGACGCCGTCCGCATCGGCACGAACAGCCAGGGCATCGGCGACCCGACCCTGAACACCGACGACGCGGTTGAGCTCGCGGACATCCGCGCGGCTTACGGCGACCCGTCGATCGCTCGCGACCTCGTCGTCTACAGCGACAACCATGGCGAGTTCATGGTCATCGCGAATGGCGACTTCAAGACCGACCTGACGGCCTGCGCTGCGAACACCCTTGGTGGTGGCAAGCAGTGCAAGGCTGGCGACGCGGTTGGCAAGGGCACGCTTACGGCCACTGCCGACTACCCGGACTTCCGCGGCAAGCACTTCCCGGTCAAGTCGAACGACGCTGTCGTGACGTGGACCTGGGGCGGCTACAAGGACGTCACCATTGAGAACGACCCGGCGGGCAACACGCAGTACAAGT
>JAYRRO010000016.1:0-14770 GCA_041910095.1 Dehalococcoidia bacterium | reverse complement strand
GTTTCGAGCGCGTCGCCGGCCCGCGCGGTGATTTCGCGCCCCTCCGCGACATCCTCGACGCCGGCCTTCATGGCGGTGACGGCTTCGCGGGTGCCCTGTTGCACCTTCGCGATGAGGTCCGCGATCTCCTTGGTCGCACCGGACGAGCGTTCGGCGAGGTGGCGAACGTTTTCGGCGACGACGGCAAAGCCGCGGCCCTGCTCGCCGGCGCGGGCGGCCTCGATCGCGGCGTTGAGCGCGAGGAGGTTCGTCTGGCTGGCGATCTCGTCGATGGTGCGAACGATGTCGCCGATCTGGTTGCCGTACTCGCCGAGCTGGTTGATGGTCTCGGAGGCGCGGCTGACGGCGGTGGCGATGGATTCCATCGAGGTCACGGCCTGGTGCACGGCGGCCTGGCCCTGGACGGCGGCCGCGCGGCTGGCATCGGCGCTGCGCGCGAGCTCTTCGCTCACGCCGGCGACGGCACCGATGCGGTTGCCCATGGCGGCCGCTTCATCGCGGCTCCGGGCGGCGCCATCGGCGCTCTCCTGCGCGCTCGCCGCCACCTGCTGCGACCCGGCCGCGAGCCGCTCGACTTCGCGCGAGGAGTCCTGCGAGAGCGCCGAGAGGGACACAGCGGACCTGCTCACGTCGGTGATGGCCTCGGTGATCTGGTGCGAGGCGCTTTCGAGCTGTGTGGAGGCATCCTCGAGGCCGGCGGCGGCGGTTTCGATCTCGCCCGCCTGGTCGCGCACGCCGCCGACGAATTCGCGCAGGGAGAGGAGCATGGTCGCGAGCGAGTGGCCCAGCGCGTCCCGCTCGCCCCGGGGGTGGACATAGATGGTGAGGTCGCCGGCGGAGACGGCCTCGGCGGCGGCGACCATCTCCTTGAGGTAGCCGCTCATGGCCACGAAGGAGCGTCCGAGGTCGCCCACTTCGTCGCGGGAGTGGACATCGACGGCGACATCGACGTCCCCCTCGGCGATCTTCTGGGCGGCGTTCGCGGCCTGGCGCACCCCGGAAACGAGCGAGCGCGAAAGCCACCAGGCGGCGGCCACACCCACGGTGGTGGCCACGGCCAGGAGCACGACCACGATCATGCGGGCCTGCGCGGCCGAGGCGGCGGCATCGTCGGCGGCGCGGTCGGCGCCTTCGGTGCTGATCTTCTGGAGCTTATCGAGCGAGGCGGTGGCGGCGGCGATGGCGGGGGTGAGCTTGGCACCCTCGGCGGTCGCCTCGGCCACCTTCCCCTGCTGGATGAGCTCCGTGTACCTGTTGTTGGCGAGCGCCTGGAGGGCATCGAACGCCTTGATGAACTCGGCGTTCTGTTCGGCGGTGGTGATGGTCGGCAGGTAGCGCTGGAGGGCGCCCTGGGCCTGGGCGGTGGTGGATTTCGTGTTCTGGACGGCGGCGGCGAAGCCCTCCTCGTCCTTCACATTGGCGATCTGGGCGCCATAGGCGAGGAGGAGCTGAAGCTGAAGCCTCGCCTCCGTGGAGGCGACGGCCCCGGTAATGCTGCGCTGGCGAAGGTCCCGGGCGGCTGCCGCGGCGTTGTTGAGCTTCACGATCGACGTCAGACCCACCGCGAGCATGAGCAGGAGCACGACCGAGAAGGCGCCGAGCAGTTTGCCCCGGATGCCCGCTCTCATACGCGACGTTACCCGGGGACGCGCGGCCCCCGCTGGACGCTTCAACTTCGATCGAACGCTCACAAATAGGTCCTCCCTGTGGTACGGCCGGCCGCGTGTTCCCCCCGGTCGCGGCACACGGAAATAGTCGAAAAAGGGGAATCAACTGTTCATAGGGGAAAACCCGACGCTCTCCGGGGGCATCGCGTGACGTGTAGCGCCGCGCGGGGGACAACCGGTGAGGCTGGCGGGGGCCAGGCGGCCGCCGGTCCCTGCGCCGGGCATTGGAGTGTGAACCGGGCGACACAACGGGCCCCGCCGCGGGGCCATCATGGATGGGCTGCGCCTTCGCGGCCGGAGGTTCCCATGCCCGTCAGCACACCCGGCACTCGCTCGTTCTCGGCCCCGCTTGGCGAAGTCACGCGCGGGGCACTGGTGTTCGCTCGCGGGGTTTCGAATGTGTCCGTGCGCGTCGATCCCGCGCTCGTGGGGCTCTTCGAAGCCCGCTTCGAGGGCGAAATCCCCGAGGTGAGCATCGAGGATGGCGTGATCGAAGTTTCGTTCGAGCGGTTCACCCTGCGCGATGTCCTGGGCGGCCTGTTCGGTGCGGGCAAGGAGCATTCGCGCGGCGAGGTGGTGTTGAACCCGGCGGTCCCCTGGCGGCTCGAATCGCGCGGGGGCGTGAACCGGCTGGAGGCCCACCTCGAGGGCGCACGGATCGAGTCCGTGCGCGTGGGCGGCGGGGCCAACCATGTCACCCTGGCGCTGCCCGCGCCCGCCGGGGCCGTGCCCGTCACGCTCGGGGGCGGCACGAACCATCTCGTCATCGGGCGGCCCGCGGGCGTTTCCGTGCGCCTCGAAATCGGCGGGGGCGCGAACCGCGTCGACCTCGATGGCCAGCGCATCCGGGCCGCTGGCGGTGGTGCGAGCCTCGCCTCCCGCGACGGCGGAGCGGCGGGGCGCTACGAGGTGCGCATCGGCGGCGGCGCGAACCACGTCAGCATCAGTGAGCGTGGTGGCGGGGAGCCGGCGGCTACCTGGGTGTAGCCGCACCCTTCGCGCCCGGGGGCGATGGCGCGGGTACACTGTCGCGATGCATGCCATCGTCCTGCCGAAACCCGGCCCCGACCCGGAAGCCCTCCAGTACCAGGAGATCCCCGACCCCATCGCGGGGCCGGAGGAGCTGCTTGTGCGCGTGCGCGCCGCCGCGCTCAACCGCGCGGACCTGCTGCAGCGCCGCGGCGGCTACCCCCAGCCGGGCCCGAAACCGGAGCACGAGATCCTCGGCCTGGAGTTCGCCGGCGAGGTCATCGCGGTGGGCGCCGCCACGGAGGGCTTCGCGCCCGGCGACCGCGTGATGGGGCTGCTCGCCGGCGGCGGCTACGCCGAGAAGGTGGCCATCCACCACCGCCTGGCGATGCACGTCCCCGCCAACCTCTCCTGGATCGAGGCCGGCGCCACCCCGGAGGTCTACATCACCGCCCATGACGCGCTCGTCCAGGGCGGGCTCGTGGCGGGCGAGCGGGTGCTGGTGCATGCCGTGGGCTCGGGCGTGGGCGTGGCCGCCATCCAGGTGGCGAAGGCGATGGGCGCCTCGCTCGTCATCGGCACGGCGGGCAGCGATGAGAAGCTCGCGCGGGCGGCCGAGATCGGCCTCGACATCGGCGTGAACTACCGCGAGAGCGACTTCGCCGCCGCCGTCGCGACCGAGACCGGCGGGCGTGGCGTGGATGTGATCGTCGATGTCGTGGGCGCGGAGTACCTGGAGCGGAACCTGAAGGCGCTCGCGCCGAAGGGCCGGATGACGTTCGTGGGCCTCATGGGCGGGTCGGTGACGCAGGTGAACCTGGGGCTCCTGCTCGCGAAGCGGTTGCAGCTCCGCGGCACCGTCCTGCGCGCCCGCCCGCTGGAGGAGAAGGCGTACGCCGTGCGCGCGTTCGAAAAGAGCGTGCTGCCGCACATCGCCAGCGGGCGCGTGAAGGTCGTGGTCGATAGCGTGTTCCCGCTCGCCCGGGCGGCCGATGCGCACCGCCACCTGGAGGCGAACGCGAATTTCGGGAAGGTCGTGCTCGAATGCTGATGCGGCGGCCGGCGGGGCCGGGGTCAATCGCATGCGAGGAAGGCAACTGAACGACAATACTTTATGCCGGTGAAACCCGATCCCCCGTACGGTGCGCGCGTGGGTAATGCGACGGCGCCCGCCTCGCCCGGTGAGCCCCTGCCCGGCGCGGCGGCCCAGGCCCTGCTCGATGCCGCGCCCGTCCTCATCTGGGTCACGGGCGCTGATGGCCGCTGCGTGTACTGCAACGCGCGCTGGCTCGAATTCCGCGGGCGCGAGCTGCACGAGGAGCTCGGTGACGGCTGGATGGACGGCATCCACCCCGACGACCTGGACCCCGCCCTTGAGGTGTACCAGGCACACCTGGGCACGGGCCAGCCGTTTGAGATGCGGCATCGCATCCTCCGCCACGACGGCGAGTACCGCTGGATGATGGTGCGAGGCGCGCCGATGGTGGGCGCCGATGGCGCCTTCACGGGCTTTGCCGGCTCCTGCACCGATATCACTGCCGAGGTCGAGGCCGAGGACCGCTGGCTGCGTACGGCCTGGCAACTTCGCGACCGCGTGACCGAGCTGGAAACGCTGCTGGAAGTGCTGCCGGTGGGCATCGGGCTCGCCGTCGATGGATCGGCGCGGGACATTCGCGTGAACCGCGCTTTCGCCGGCATGCTCGCCATTTCGCCGATGGAGAACGCCAGCAAGAGCGGCGAGGCTGGCGACGCGCTCCCCTTCCGCGTGCTGCGCGATGGCATCGAGGTCCCCGCCGAGGACCTCCCCATCCAGCGCGCCGTGCGCGGCGAAACCGTCATGGACGAGGAGTACGACCTGCTGCTCACCGACGGGCGGCTGCTGCACCTCCTGGAGTACGCGGCGCCGCTGCTCGATTCGGGGGGGAAGCCGCGCGGGGCCGTCGGCGCCTTCCTCGATATCACCGCGCGCAAACGCGCCGAGGACCAACTGCGCGAGGCGAACGCGGCGAAGGATGAGTTCCTGGCGAGCGTCTCGCATGAGCTGCGGACGCCGTTGACGCTCGTGGTCGGGCTCGTCAGCTACCTCCACCGGCGGCGCGGCGAGCTTTCCGCCGAGGACCAGGCCGACGCGCTCGACCAGCTGACGGAGGCGGTGTCGCGGCTGGAGTCGCTGATCGAGAACATGCTGCTGCTCTCGCAGCTCGATAGCGGCCCCGAGTTCGAGCTGGAGCCGGTGCTCCTGCCGCGGGTGGTCCAGGGGGCTGTGGCCGCGCACCAGCGGCGGCACCCTTCGCGCACCATCGAACTGAACCTCGAGCGCGGGCTGCCGGTGCTTCTCGCCCGCCCGACGTGGCTGGACCAGGTGCTCACGAACCTGCTTTCGAACGCGGAGAAGTACAGCCCGAAGGACGCGACGATCACGATCGAGGCGCGGGCGGCCGGCGGCCACGTCGAGGTCTCGGTGCTGGATCGCGGCCCCGGGCTGCCCGCGGAGCAGGCGGACCGCGTCTTCCGGGCGTTCGAACGGCTCGAACGGGACCGCTCCCGCGCGCCCGGGCTGGGGCTGGGGCTGACGGTGAGCAAGCGGCTGGTGGAGCTGATGGACGGCACCATCGGGGCGGTGCAGCGGCCCGAGGGCGGCACCCGCTTCACCTTCACCATCCCGGCGATCGCGGACGTCGCCGAATGAACGCAGCCAGGGCGGGCTGGCGCGCGTAGACTCCGCGCCATGGCCGAAACCAACTCCACCAACACCTCCACGGCGCACGCCGCGCTGGACGAACTCGAACGTCGCCGGGCGTTCGTGCGCGCGATGGGCGGGCCCGAGGGTATCGCCCGCCAGCATTCGCAGGGCAAGCTCACCGTCCGGGAACGCATCGACCGCTTCGCCGACCCGGGCTCCTTTCGCGAATTCATGGGCCTCATGGGCCGCGCTACCTATGAAGGCGGCGAACTCGCCCACCTCACGCCGCGCGCCGCCGTCGATGGCTTCTGCACGGTCGATGGCCGCAAGGTCGTGGTCACGGGCGGCGATTTCACGGTGCGCGGGGGGAGCGGAGGGAGCTCCGGCGGCGGGCTCGGGATGGAGCTGGCCGCGAATCGCCGCGCGCTCGAGTGGCGCGTGCCGTATGTGCGCCTGCTCGATGCGGCCGGCGGCAGCGTGCGCACCTTCGAGGAGATGGGCCGCACCTACCTCCCCGACGGCAACAGCTTCACCTGGCCCGATGTCCAGCTGCTGCGCGCCGTGCCCGTGGTCTCGGCCGTGCTCGGTTCGGTCGCCGGGCTGCCGGCCGTGAACGCCTGCATGGCGCACTTCAACATCATGGTGAAGGACACGAGCCAGCTCTTCCCCGGAGGCCCGCCGGTGGTGAAGGCCGCCCTCGGCTACGACATCACGAAGGAGGAGCTGGGCGGGTCGGCCATGCACACCACCCAGAGCGGCGTCATCGACAACCTCGCCCGGAGCGAGGACGACGCCATCGCCATGGCCCGCCGCTTCCTTTCCTACCTGCCCCCGAACGTGTGGGAGATGGCGCCCCGTTCCGAGCCTTCGGACCCGCCCGGGCGCCGCGACGAAAGCCTCCTCACCGTCATCCCCCGGGACCGGCGGCGCGCCTACGACAGCCACAAGATCATCCGTGCCGTGGTCGACCGCGATTCCTTCTTCGAGATCGCGCCGGGGTATGGGCGGGCGCGGGTGACGGGGCTCGCGCGCGTGAACGGCTATCCGGTCGGGATCATGGCGAACAACCCGCTGCACGGCGGATCGACCGATGTCGCCGCGGGCGACAAGGTCATCCGCCTCATCCAGCTCTGCGACACCTTCCACCTGCCGCTCATCTCGCTGGCCGACGAACCGGGCTTCATGGTCGGGCTCGAATCGGAGAAGCGGGGCATCGAACGGGCGGGCGCGCGGCTCGTGATCGCGACCTGCGATAGCCGCATGCCGTGGGCGACGGTGGTCACCGGGCAGGTCTACGGGGTGGCGGGGCAGTGCCACCACCGGCCGTCGGGGATGTTCCAGCGGTACGCCTGGCCGACGGCGAACTGGGGGTCGATGCACATCGAGGGCGGGGCATTCGCCGCCTACCGCCGCGAAATCGAGGCGGCGCCGGACCCGGAGGCAAAACGCGCGGAGATCGAGGCGATGCTCAAGGCCGTCGCCTCCCCTTTCCGCACCGCCGAGGCCACCGGCCAGGACATCATCGACCCGCGCGACACCCGCCCGTTGCTCTGCGAGTTCGTGGAGGAGGCCCAGCCCATCCTCCGGTCCCAGCTCGGCCCCTCCCCGAACCCGTATCGGCCGTAAGAGAAAAGAGAAAAGAGGAAGGAGGAAAGGGGCTCGAGGCGCGAGGCTCCAGGCTTGAGTTACCCCGGGGGGGACGTTAGTCAGCGCACGGGGTCGATCCCCTGGGAACCGGGAACCGGGAACTGGGAACTCGCGGCCAGGGGCCGCGTGAGGTAGTCGTCGTCGAGGGAGAGGTAGACCTCCTCCTCCTGCGCGACGTTGAGGCGCAGGACGGCGTGGAGGGCGTAGAGCACGCGGCGGATGTCGGCGAGGTCCTCGCGGTCGGGCCCGCCGGGGGACATCGCCTCGCAGAGCGCATCGAACTGGCGGGCGAGGTGGAAGATCTCCTGGTGGGTGCGGCTCATCGCCCCCAGGGGGTCATCGCCGCCGAGCATGCCGCTGACCGTGGGATAGAGGACGCCCTCGTCCCGCCGCTCGTGGGGGAGGACATCGTCGCGGAGGAAGCCGCGGACGGCGGTGAGGATGGCGCCGGCCTCGGGCGCGGGCAGCTCCTCCAGCCGGTCGGCGGCGGTGCGCAGCTGTTCGAGCTCGGGCAGGAGGCGCAGGTGCTCGCGGCGGAGTTCGCGGGCGGTTTCCTCCGGCAGGCGCGCGCGGGGCTGCCGGCTGACGCCTCCCGTGAGCGCGCGCAGGGCGTTCAGGATCGCGGCCAGGTCGATGGCCTCCTGGAGGACGGCGCCGGCCACGGGCGCAAGGTAGCCGAAGGCGGCGAAGGCCATCGCCACCACGGAAAGCGCCATCCCCAGCAGCATGCTCTCCACGGCGATGCGCCGCGTCCGCCGCGCGATGGTGAACGCCTCGGCCAGCCGGTCCAGGCGGTCGACCATGATGACCATGTCGGCGGCCTCGGAGGAGGAGGTCGCGCCGCGAGCGCCCATCGCCACGCCCACATCCGCGGCCGCGAGCGCGGGCGCGTCGTTGATGCCATCGCCGACCATGAGGGTGACGGCGCGCGCCTTCGATTCGCGCACGGCCTCGACCTTCTCGGCGGGGGAGCATTCGGCGATGACGTGGTCGACGCCGAGGGCGTTGCCGACGGCATCGGCGACGGCGGGGTGGTCGCCGGTGAGCATGATGACGCGTTCGATGCCGCCGCGCTTGAGGGTGCGAATGGCGCGCGGCGCCTCGGGCCGGATGGGGTCCTGGAGCACGAGCGCGCCGGCGAGCTCGCCATCGACTTCGACATAGACGACGGAGGCTCCTTCGCGCATGACGGCGCGGCGGAAGCGGCGCACGCGCTCGGGCACCTCGCGCCCGGCGGCGATCCAATCGAACTGGCCAACGCGCACCGCCCGGCCGGCGGCATCGCCTTCAATGCCGGACCCGGGGCGTTCGCGCACGCCTTCGGGGATGGCGAGTGCGAGGCCGCGGCCCCGCGCCGTGCGCACGAGCGCGGCCGCCATGACGTGGGACGAAAGCTGGTCGAGCGAGGCGGCGAGGCGCAGGACCTCGGCCTCGGGGGTGTCTCCGAAGGCCTCGACGCGGGTGACTTCGGGGGCGCCGGCCGTGAGCGTGCCCGTTTTATCCATATACACCGCGCGCACGCGGGCGAGCGTTTCGATCGCGCCGCCACCCTTGATGACGATGCCGCGCCGCGCCGACCGCGACACGCCGGCGACGATCGCGATGGGCGCGGCGAGCAGCAGCGGACAGGGCGTCGCTACCACGACGACGGCGAGGGCGCGCTCGGCGCTGCCGGAGATGGCCCACGCCAGGCCCGCCCAGGCCAGCGCGAGCGGCACGAAGATGGCGGCGTAGCGGTCGGCGAGGCGCACGAGGGGAGCCTTCGCCTCCTGGGCGGCGCGCACCAGGCGGACGATACCCGCGTAGGTGCTGGCCTCGGCGGTAGCGAGGGCGCGCATGCGGAAGGGGCCGCCGGCGTTGAGCACGCCGCTCGCGAGGCGGTCGCCCATGGCGCGTTCGATGAGGCGGCTCTCGCCGGTGAGGGCGGACTCATCGAGGACGGCCACGCCTTCGAGCACCATGCCATCGACGGGCACGACATCGGCGTCGCGCACGGCGAGGACGTCGCCCGGGAGGACGGCGTCGATGGGCACCTCCACCAGTTCGCCGCCCTCGAGGCGGAGGGCGGTGCGCGGTGCGCGCGCGAGCAGGGCCGAGAGTTCGCGCTGGGCGCGCGCGGAGGCGTAATCCTCGAGGGCCGCGCCGGTGGCGACCATGAGGGCGATGACGGCGGCGGTGAGGTACTCCTCGAGAGCGAGCGCGCCGCCAAGGGCGAGCAGGGCGATGACATCGACGCCGGCGTGGCCTTTGAGCAGCTGGCGCGCGAGGGAGATCGCGAGCGGGATGCCCGCGGCGAGGGAGGTCGCCACGAGGGCGGCATCGGCCACGCGGTCGAACCCGAGGAGGAGGGCGCCCCCGCCCACGGCGGAGCCCACCACGGTGAGCAGCAACAACCAGTACCGGCGCGCAAGGCCCGTCATGCCTTCGAGGTTCGCAGACGGCGGGCGAGTGCTCCGCCGCGGCCGGTGGTGAATATACGGGGCCCTTCGGACGTTTTTCCGGGACGTATGCCTGCCCACCCGCGCCTGGCGCATCAGCCTTTGGGCGGAGGGATTCGCGCGCGGGGGTGCGTAGGATCGAACAGGTGACCTCCGAGATTCGCCACGCCACCACCCGCGACGGCAAGCGCATTGCCTTCACCGATACGGGCACGGGGCTGCCCATCATCCACCTCACGCCGTTCGGGGCCGGGTCGCTCGAATTCGAACGGCTCCCTTCGACGATGCGCTACATGTACGGCGTGCTGCAGGAACGCCACCGCCTGATTCGCTACGACCCGCGCGGCACGGGCCAGAGCGACCGCGATGTCGATGCCTTCACGCTCGACGCGCTCTGCCTGGACATCGACGCGGTGGCCGAGGCGGCGGGTCTGACGCGCTTCGCCATCTTCGCGACGACGAGTTCCGGGCCGGTGGCGATCGCCTACGCGGCCGCGAACCCGCAGCGCGTTTCGCACCTGCTGCTTTGGTGCAGCAGCGCGCGCGGCACCGACCTTCGCAGCCCCTCGCGCCGCGCGATCGACGCCATCGCCCGCGAGGATTGGAAGCTCTACACGGAGGCGCTGGCGAGCTCAGCGTTCGGGTTCGCCGAGGCCGAGGACGCCGCGCGGCTGGCCGAGATCCTGCGGGACCACACGACCCCGGAGATGCGCGCGGCGTTCTACGGGACGATCGAGGGGCTCGATGTCACGAACCTGCTCGCGAAGGTGCGCATGCCCGTGCTCGTGATGCACATGCGCGACTACCCGCTCGTGCCCGCGAGCGGCGCGGCCCGCCTCGCGGCAAACCTTCCGGATGCGAAGCTGGTGTACTTCGAAGGCCACTCCCTCTTCCCGCTGCACGCCGAGCTCATGCGCTCGATGCAGACGATGGACCGCTTCCTCGGCGGCGACGGCCAGATCCCCTCCCCCCCGGAGATGGCGGCGGCCTGGTAGACGAAGTTCCCGGTTCCCAGATTCCAGTTCCCAGGGGATCGGCCCCATCCGGGCAAGACCAGGGCGGCTCGCCCACGGGGGTAGCCCCTGGGAACTGGGAACTGGGCGCTGGGAACTCCTATACTCCGCGGATGGAGCTTCGCATCGTCGTTTCGGGGGCCGGCAAGATGGGCCGGCAGGTCGCCGCGGCCGTGGCCGCCGCCGAGGGCATGCAGCCCGTCGCCTACCTCGACCCGCTTTCGAAGGAGACGGCGATCGATGGCCTGCCGGTGTACACGGACGCGCCCTTCTGCCTCGAACAGGCGAAACCGGACGTCGTCATCGATTTTTCGAACGCGGCTTGGACGCCCGCGCTGGCGGCGGCGTGCCTGCACGCCGGCGTGCGGCTGGTCTGCGGCACGACGGGGCTCGCGCCCGAGTTCATGAGCTTCATCGAAACGCAGGCGCGCGAACGGAAGGTGGGCGTGTTCATCGCCGCCAACTTCGCCATCGGCGCCGTGCTGATGATGCACTTCGCCGCCCAGGCCGCCCGCTTCTTCGATAACGCCGAGATCATCGAGCTGCACCACGATCAGAAGGTCGATGCGCCCAGCGGCACGGCGAAGACGACGGCCGAGCTGATGCGCGCGGCCCGCAAGGACCCCTTCGTGCATCCGCCCACGGAGAAGGAGACCGTCCCGGGCACGCGTGGCGGCGAGCTGGGGGGCATCGCCATCCACTCGGTCCGGCTGCCGGGGCTGGTCGCGCACCAGGAGGTCATCTTCGGTGGGCTCGGACAGACGCTCACCATTCGCCACGACAGCACCGGGCGCGATTCGTTCATGCCCGGCGTGGTCGCGGCGACGCGCGCGGTGATGGGCATCGACCACCTGGTGGTGGGGCTGGATGAGCTGCTGCTGAAGTAGGCGCTCGCAAAACGGCGCCGGGGGCGTAGACTTCCGCTCCGAACCCTCTCGGAGCACTGCAAATGGCCAACGTGCATTTCGGCGTCACCATCCCCCAGATCAAGCGCACCTGGGAGGAGAGCCGCGACGCCTCGCGCGAATTCGAGGCGATGGGCTTCGATTCGCTCTGGGTGTGCGACCACCTGTACGGCCCGCAATCACCCTCGATCCCGATCCTGGAGGCGTGGTCGCTGCTGGCGGCGGTGGCCGCCACGACGGAGAAGGCGGAGCTGGGGACGCTCGTGACGCCGGCGGGCATGCGCAACGCGGCGCAGCTCGGCAAGGTCATCGCGACGGTCGATAGCATCGCGGGCGGGCGCGTGATCGCGGGCCTGGGCGGCGGCTGGATGCGCCGCGAGTTCACGGATTTCGGCGTCCCCTTCCTTTCGACCGGCCAGCGGCTGAAGCAGCTCGACGAGACGGTGCAGCTCTTCCGGCGGATGTGGGACCCGGAGGAGAAGGAAGTGAGCTTCGCGGGGAAGTTCGTGCAATGCGAGAACGTGGTGTGCGAACCGAAGCCGCCGCGGCGCGTGCCGATCCTCGTCGGCGGCGCCGGGGAGAAGGTGACATTGCGTATCGCCGCGCGGCACGCGGACATCTGGAACAACCTCGCCGGGCACCAGCACGCGCTGCCCCAGAAGGTCGCGGCGCTGCGCCAGCACATGGCCGATGTGGGCCGCAACGAGAGTGAGGTCACCATCAGCCAGCAATGCCTGGTCACGATCGCGCCCGACGAAGCGAGCGCGGGGCCGATGGTGGACACGGCGAAGAAGATTTTCGGCGGCCACCTGGGCGACCCGACGGGCCCGCTGGCCATCTCGGGGACGCCGGAGCGGGTGCGCGAGCAGATCCAGAAGCACATCGACCTTGGCTGCACGATGTTCGTGATGGAGTTCTTCGGGCGGGACCCGAAGGTGGGTGCGGCGCTGTTCGCGGAGAAGGTGGCGCCGCACTTCAAGTAGAAGAAAAAAGAGGAAAGAGAAATGGGAGCGCGCGGCCGTGGCGGCCAGTTATAGCGAGTTTAGGGAGTTTAGCGAATTTCGCTAAGGTCGCTAATCTCGGCATAAGAGCGGGCGAGGGCGGACGGCGAGCCCTTCGGGAACGTTGATGCGGGCCGTATCGTTCGCGGCCGTGGAGCCTACCGGTGCACCCGAGATGCGCGGCGGAAGCGTCCTCCGCGGTGCGGCAGTGACCTTCGTCCGCCGCTGGTTTCCAAGGCGCCGCATCGTGTTGCTGGGCGGCATGGCGACTGCCGTCGCGATCGCATCGCTGGTTTCGCTGGCGCTGCTGGTAGTCGTTTGGATTGCGGGCGGCCTGGCGCCCGGGCCATATCTTCAGTGGGAGGCTGTCGGGGCGCTTGCGCAGGTTAGTGCCGGGGTCGCGGCGGCCGCGACGCTCGCGCTCCTGGCTGCCGCGCTCCCGGACATCGAACGGAACGCGCAAGACAGTAAGGTCGAACGCGGCCCCTACGTCCGGGTGGACGTACTGCCCGCTCGCGACGCGCTGGTCACCGACATGCAATCGCGCCGTGCGTATTACATCGAGAAGCGGCGGGCCATGCGCCCTGCCTCGCCCGGACCGGGAACCGTGGGGATTGCCGCGTGGTTCGATAACTACCAGCCAAATCCCCTCGGGTTCGCTCTCCGCCTCCGGGCGACCTTTCTCATGCAGTACGACCTGGCGGACGGCCGGGGTGACATCGAGGAGGCACTCTCGTTGGACGTTCCGTACCTCGAACACGGCAAGCCCGTGAAGGTCGAGCTGTGCTGGTTCCCGTCCACATGGAACGTTCGTGTCGACCTGTACTCACTGGCGTTCACCGACTTGTTTGGAAACGAGGTCGAGATCGCCCGCGACGACGAAAAGGTAGCGGCCCACGCCCTGCATGGACGCCTCGGTTGCGTTTGGGACACGCGCTCATTCCGGTCTGACCCGGAGGTGCGAGTCCGCAAGCGACGGTAGTGCGACGGATGTTGCGAGAATTACTTGGTATCATCCGGAGAGGAGCAGCAGATGGCACTTCGCAAGTCGGAACCGACCCGCCAGCTCACGCCCGCCCAGCGCCGCTGGCTCGCCCGCCGCGCCGCCGAGGCACCGCTCCCGCCCATCCTCATCGGCATTCACCTTCGCCGGCTGCGTGTCATCCCAAATGCGGACGGCAGAACCGTTACCCTCGAGCCCATCGAGGACGCGAACGGCGTTCCCGGCTCATAACCGCTACCCCCTGCCCTTTTGCCCCTTCGCCACCGCGTGCGTGGCGGCGGCGGCCGCGGGTGGTGTGGTGGGCGTGGTTTGCGGGCGCGGCGGGCGGCTGATCGACCAGCGCCGGAAGCGCTCCTCGATCGGCTGGCCCGGGTTCTCCTTCTCCCGCGCCTCGCGCTCCTTCAGGAAGCTCTCCTTCGTGCGCCCGCCGATCTGGCTGGTGTGGCAGAGGATCGCCTCGACCTTCTTCTCCCAGTGCGCGGTGATATCGACCACGTAGTCCGGCTTGTCCGTGCCCGCGAGCAGCACTTCGTTCACCTGGTGCGAGTCGAGCCCGTCGTCTTCGTGCGCGGGGTAGAACAGCCGGTCGCGCACCAGGGGGTAAATGGCGTCGGAGGTGACGGTGCCCACGGTGCGGTGGTCGCGATGGTTGAAGGTGCCGCGGAAGGCATCCCAGGTGACGACGACGTCGGGGCGGTACTGGCGCAGGAGCCGGACGATCTGGCCGCGGAACTCGTGCTCATCGAGGGTGAAGCCGTCGGGGTAGCCCAGGAAGACGCATTCGCGCACGCCGAGGACGCGGCAGGCGGCGCGCTGCTCGGCCTCGCGGATGGCGGCGAGCTTCTCCGGGTGCATCTCGCGGTCGTGCGTGCCCTTATCGCCGCCGGTCACGAGCACGTAGATGACGTCCCAGCCTTCGGCGCACCACTTCGCGATGGTGCCCGAGCAGAGGAACTCGGCGTCATCCGGGTGGGCGACGATGACCATGGCGCGCGCGGGCCCTGCGATGGGCGGGAGTTCGGCGGCGCCGGCGCCGCTGCCGGGAAGTGGCGGTGCGGGGGTCCCGGGCTTCACGGAGGCGCTATCGGCGAGCGCCTGCTTTTTCAGCTTCTTGCCGTTCTTGCCCTTGCGGTCCTTCGCCATGCGCCGTCCCCGGGGATGCGTCCCCGCTCGCTATCGTAGCGTGCCGCGCGTGCGGCGGTCGCGCGGGTGCCATGCGTGGCTGATAGCTGGGCCGCCTGGCATGGCGAAGTGGAACGCATGGACGGATACGTTCCCTGCGGGGCGCCGACGGTGGCGGGCGGGCGGTGCCGCTGGCCGAGGACGAGCTGGGCAAGGCCCGCCCGGTGGACGGCGACGCGGACGGCACGTCGAAGATCGACATCGGCCCGGTGGAGTACGTGCCGTAGGCGACGGATCGAAGATCGAAGATCGAAGATCAAAG
>JAYRRO010000015.1:0-13087 GCA_041910095.1 Dehalococcoidia bacterium | reverse complement strand
GCGACGAGTGGGTCGATGCCGCCGCCCTGGGCCTGGTCTACCGCGGCAGCGTCTTCACCCGCGGGCAGGTCGCCGGCCGCACCGTGCTCGAAGTCCAGCTCCGGCTGCAGCCCGCCGACCCCTCCACCCTCCTGGCGCGCGCGGGTGCTCACGATGCCAGGCGCCTCACCGCCCAGCCTCGCGGCCGCAACGCCGGCTCGATGTTCAAGAACCCGGCCAGCTCCCCCGCGTGGAAGCTCATCGATGCCGTCGGGCTGCGCGGCGCCACCCGCGGCGATGCCGCCATCAGCGACCGCCACTGCAACTTCTTCGTCAATTACGGCAACGCCCGCGCGGAGGAGGTCGCCTGGCTCGTGGCGGAGGCACAGCGCCGCGTGCGGGAACAGTTCGGCGTCGAACTCGAACGGGAAGTCGCTTTCGTGGGGGAGTGGTGATGGTGCGGCAGCGTGTGGCGGTCATCTTCGGCGGGCGCTCCGGCGAGCACGAGGTCAGCATCGTCAGTGCCCGCAGCGTCATGCAGGCGCTCGACCCCGCCCGCTGGGACGTCGTGCCTTTCGGCGTCACCCGCACCGGCGCATGGCTCACCCCCGAGCAGACCCTCCAGGCGCTCACCGCGGGCCACACCTCGTTCAAGGGCGGCGGCGCGTCGCTCCTTTCGAGCACCGCGGCACTCGACGCCCTGGCGAGCTGCGACGTCGCCTTCCCGCTCGTCCACGGCACCTACGGCGAAGACGGCACCATGCAGGGCTTCCTGGAAATGGCCGACCTGCCTTACGCGGGGTGCGGCGTCGCCGCCAGCGCCATCGGCATGGACAAGGCCCTCATGAAGGCGCTCTTCCGGGAAGCCGGCATCCCCATGGCCCGCTACGCCGTGCTCCGTTCGTGGGAAGCCGCCGCCAATGAGGACCAGTCCCGCGGCTACATCGAATCGACGATCGGGTACCCCTGCTACGTGAAGCCCGCCAACGGCGGCTCAAGCGTCGGCATCACCCGTGTCCGCTCGCGCGAGGACCTCTCCAGCGCCTTCGCCGCCGCCTTCGCCTACGACGACAAGGCCGTCGTCGAAGAGGAGGTCCGCGGCCGCGAAATCGAATGCTCCGTGCTTGGCAACGAACGCCCCGAAGCCAGCATCCTCGGCGAAATCGTCCCCGACCGCGATTTCTACGACTACGAGAGCAAGTACTCCGCCGCCTCCGCCACGAAGCTGCACATTCCTGCCCCGCTCGCCGGGGAGCTTGCCGCGCACGTGCGCGACCTGGCCATCCGCATGTATTCCGTCATGGGCTGCGAAGGCTACGCCCGCGTCGACTTCTTCGTGACCGGCGAGGGCGAGGCCATCGCCAACGAGATCAACACCATCCCGGGGTTCACCAGCATCAGCATGTATCCCAAGCTCTGGGAAGCCTCCGGCCTCGCCTACCGCGACCTGCTCTCCCGCATCCTCGAACTCGGCCTCGAACGCCACGCCCGGAGGGCACGCCGATGAGCGACAAGCCCATCATCGGCGCCGGCGGCTCCTATCCCCGGCGCCCGCTCAAGGGAGCCATTGTCCGCCGCACACGCATCGTCACCGTGGGCGAGCGCCGTGCAGCGCCCCCGCGCCGCGAACGCGCCACCGGCGTCATCGGCGCCCACCCCGAACCCACCGCGTCCTTCAGCGCCGGCGCCTGGTTCACCCCGAAAGTCATCGCCGCGCTGAGCGCCATCGCGATCCTCGCCGTCGCCGCCGGCGGTGGCTGGTGGGTCTTCCGCTCGTCCTACTTCGAGATCAAGACCGTGGCCATCGAAGGCACCGGGCGCATCAACCCCGATGGGCTTGCCCAGCGCTCCGGCCTCGCCGGCCAAAGCATGTTCAACGCCGACATCGGCTCCGCCCAGGACGCGATCGCGCTCGTCCCGCTCGTCAAGGAAGTCCACATTCAGCGGCACTGGCCCGACAGCGTGACTATCACCATCGTCGAGCGCCAGGGCTGGGGCATCTGGGAACAGAGCGGCGTTCGCTACGTCGTCGACCGCGACGGCGTCGTGCTCGGCGAGTGGGAGATGCCTCCCGGCACCCCCGTCATCAGGAGCTCCGCCCTCGGCTCACGCCGCCCCGGCGACCGCGTCGACTACCAGGCCGTCGATGCCGCCGCCGAGATTTACGCCAACCTGCCGAAGCAACTCGGCACCAGGGTCACCGAAGTCGCCTTCCTCCCCGGCAAAGGCGTCCGGGTGACCACCGAAACCGGGCAGGTGGGCCTGCTGGGAGACTCCAGCTCCATCCCCTACAAGCTCGCGAGCTGGGCCGCCGTCGAACGGAAGGCCGCGGACCGCGGCATTGCCTACAACACCATCGACCTCCGGTTCGGCAACCGGCCGGTCGTGCAGTAAGCGCCCCCAACCGGAGAGGATCGCCATGAAGCGTCGAAGCACCGCAGCATCCATCGACATCGGGTCGACGAAGGTCACGGTCATCGTGGGCGATGTCGGCGACCTCGGCGAGACCCGCGTCCTGGGCGTGGGCGTGGCTCCCGCCGCCGGCCTCTCCTCGCGCGGAGTCATCGATAACATCCAGTCCGCCCGCGAAGCCGTCGCCGTCGCTGTGGAGAAGGCGGAGCACGCCTGCGGCATGCGCATCCTCAGCGCCGTCGTCGGCATTTCCGGCAACCACATCACCTCGCAAAACAACCGCGGCATCATCGCCGTCCCCGATCGCGGCCGCGAAATCAGCGCCGACGACCGCGCCCGCGTCCTCGAGGCCGCCAGCCAGGTCGCCATTCCCACGAATCGCCAGGTGCTCCACGTCCTCCCGCGCGGCTACTGGCTCGAAGGCACCGACCCCGTCACCGACCCCATCGGCATGCACGCCGGCCGCCTCGATGCCGAGGTCCACATCGTCACCGCCGCCGTCTCCGCCGTGCAGAACCTGGCCAAAACAGTCGAAGGCGCGGGCGTCCAGGTCGATGACATCGTCCTCGAATCCCTCGCCTCCGCCACGAGCGTCCTCCACGAGCAGGAGAAGCACCAGGGTGTTGCCATCGTCGATATCGGCGGCGCCACCTCCTCCATCGCGGTCTACGACGAAGGCAGCATCGCCCACACGGCCTGCCTGCCCGTCGCCGGCCAGCAGCTCACGAACGACCTCGCCCGCGTCCTCCGTTGCCCGTGGGAGAGCGCCGAGGAGCTGAAGTGCAAATACGGCGCCGCCTATGCCGACCCCGCGCAGACGAACGAGACGGTCGAAATCCAGGCCTTCGGCACCCAGAGCCTGAAGGTTGTGCCCCTGCTCCACGTCTGCGAAATCCTGCAGGCACGCACCGAGGAGATCCTCGAGATGGTCGCCCTTGAGCTGAAGCGCGCGGGCTACCTGGACCGCATCGCCGCCGGCATCGTGTTCACCGGCGGCAGCAGCGGGCTGCGCGGCCTCGCCGAGTTCGCCGAGGCCCGCCTCGGGCTCCCAGCCCGCGTCGGCCGTCCGCACGGCTATTCCGGGCTGTCCGACCTCATCGGCACGCCCGCCTACGCGACATCCATCGGGCTCGTCGAATACGCGCTCTCCGGCCGCGAACGGGTCGCCGAACCCGTCGTTTCCGGCGCTGGCGGCGGCCCCGAGTTCCACATGCCATCGATCGGCGGCGGTGTCTTCCGCCGCATCGCCTCGTTGGGACGTGCGCTTATGCCCAACTAAGCCAGCCAGACGGTGGCCCGGCACGCGGGCCCCCCCGACCCCGTCGTCCACGAACAGCGAAAGGTACAAAGGAGAGGGCCTTGAGCAACCGTTACGAATCCGAACTGCTTCCCGATATCAAAGTCGTTGGCGTGGGCGGCGGTGGCTGCAACGCCGTGAACCGCATGGTGAACGCCCGCATCCCCGGCGTCACATTCGTCGCCTGCAACACCGATGCCCAGGCACTCATGTCCTCCGCCGCACCGAACCGCATCCGTATCGGCGAAAAGCTCACCAAGGGCCTCGGCGTCGGCGGCGACCCCGCCCGCGGCGAACGCGCCGCCGACGAGAGCCGCGACGAGCTCTACGAACTCCTCCGCGGCACCGAGATGGTCTTCGTCACCGCCGGCATGGGCGGCGGCACCGGCACTGGCGCCGCTCCCGTCGTGGCCGAAATCGCCAGGGACTGCGGCGCACTCACCATCGGCATCGTCACCAAGCCGTTCCAGTGGGAAGGCGCCCGCCGCATGAAGCAGGCCGAAGAGGGCATCAACCGCCTCCGCGATAAGGTCGATACCCTCATCGCCATCCCCAACGCCCGCCTCCTGGAGATCTGCCCGGCCGATTGCACTGTCGATGTCGCCTTCGAAACCGCCGACGATGTCCTGCGCCAGGCCATCCAGTCGATTTCGAACATCATCAGCCAGAACGGCTCCATCAACCTCGACTTCAACGACGTACGCACCATCATGAGCGAAGCCGGTCCGGCCCTCCTCGCCGTCGGCCGCGGCAGCGGCGACAACCGCGCCGCCGAAGCCGCCCGCATGGCCACAAGCTCGCCCCTGCTCGACCAGGGCATCGAAGGCGCCCACAACGTCCTCTTTAGCATCGCCCACGGCGGCGCGCTCCAGCTCAAGGAACTCGATATGGCCGCGCGTGTCATCACCGAAGTCGTCGACCCCGATGTCAATCTCATCTTCGGGACCGTCGTCGACCCGTCGCTCGAACAGGAAGTGCTCATGACCGTGATCGCGACCGGCTTCCCGCCGAAGGTCCAGGCCATGCCGGACCCGCAGACGATCGGCCGAATCGTGGATTACGGGCTGCCTGGTGTTCAGAGCGTGGAAGATGCCGAACTGCCGGCGTTCCTGCGGCGCAACATCCGGTCGCTCAATAGCGTCCGGGCCGAAGGTGCGGCGGTGGCGAGATTGGCTGAAAGGAGGTAGCTGACTAACCGAGCGCGCTAATCTGTCCGGAAGGACAACCGCCTCGCGGCGGTGGGGGGCTTGATGCAATGGGAGATGGCATCAAGCCCCTTCTCTTAGCCTCGACTACGCCCGGTCACCCCGCCGCCAGCTACCTCCCCATCAGCGGAGGCGTACCGTACCACAGCCCTTAACCCTTGCGCTACTGGCCCAAACGCGGAAATTTCCGCACTCCGCGGCCGTCTCTCCCCACACTCACACGCCGTCGGCGATGTACTCGCTGCGCCCCGATTGCATCGGCTCATCGTTCAGCCGCTGCGGAATCCACTCCGTGAGCAGCGCATCGATCTGGTTCTTCGCCTGGATGAGCGAGTGCCCCGTGTCGGCGAATAGCACGATCCGCTTCGGGTCGAGCGCGCGCCGGTAGATGTCCTCGCTTGCCTCCGCGTCGAGCACCGAATCCGCCACGCCGTGCACCAGCAGCAACGGCTTCCCCATCTGCTCCACCTGCCGCGTCCCGTGCAGCTGCGGCGACATCGATGCCACGCCGCGCACCCGCGGGAACAGCTCCCCGGCCTTGATCACCACCGCCCCGCCGAAGCTGTGGCCGACCAGTACCAGGTCCGCCGCGCCGATGCCCTGCATGAACGAACAACCCGCCATCACATCGATGACGCACTCCTCGAAGTTGTTGGGCTCGCGGTACTCCAGGCGCAGTGTCGTGACGCCCTTCGCCGCCAGCAGCCCCGCGAGCCGCGGATACATCCGGTCGGCCGGGCCATCGAGCCCGCCCATCGCGCCACCCACGCAGATGACCGCGCCCGTGCCGCCCTCCACCGCGTGGAGAACACCCTCAATCGTCCCCCGCGTCGATTCCAGCCGCACCCGGAACACGCCGGGTTCGTCTGTCGGCGCGGCCGCCACCCGCGTGATCTGCAGCGTGAGGTCCTCGTCGTTCGCGTCGTCTTCGGGGCCCATGTCCCACATGTTGCCGGGCATCGCCGTCACTATACGGGAACGGGCCTGCGCCTGTTTCGCGCCAGCATTTCCAACTTTTGCCTACACGGTTAGGGTCCCCGCTGGTACCATCCCCCTGCGCCGGGGCGGGCGAGGGAGGAGGGGACACACCATGTGCGGCATCGCTGGCATCATGCGAGCCGGCGGCGAACCCGTCCCCCCGGGCCAGGTCGAGGCCATGGTCGCGACCCTGCGCCACCGCGGCCCCGACGGCGACGGCAGCTACTTCGCCCCCGGCATCGGCTTCGGCCATACCCGCCTCGCCATCATCGATCTCTCCTCCGCCTCCGATCAGCCCTTCGTCGATGAGTTCGCCGGCCTCAGCCTGATCTTCAACGGCGAGATCTACAACTACGTCGAACTTCGCCAGGAGCTCAAGGGACTCGGCCACACCTTCCGCTCGACCGGCGATACCGAGGTCATCCTTCGCGCCTACGAGCAGTGGGGCGCCGACTGCCTCCAGCGCCTCAACGGCATGTTCGCCTTCGCCCTCTGGGACAACCGCAGGCGCCAGCTCTTCCTTGCACGCGACCGCTTCGGCGAGAAGCCGCTCTACATCGCGCGCTCGCCGCGCGGCGCCGTCTTCGCCAGCGAAATGAAGGCCATTCTCGCCGTCAGGCCGGAACTGCGCGTGCCGAACCGGACCGTCGTTTTCCGTTACCTCTCCCGCGGCGACCTCGACCTCGACCACCAGACGTTCTTCGAAGGCATCGAAAACCTCCCCGCCGCCCACTACCTCGTACTCGATGCCGACGGCCGGGGCGAGCCCCGGCGCTACTGGCACGCCACCTCCGCGAGCGTTCCCCGCACCCGCCGAGGCGCGATCGAACGCTACCGCGAGCTCCTCTTCGATTCCGTCCGCATCCGCCTGCGCAGCGATGTTCCCGTCGGCAGCAGCCTCAGCGGCGGCCTCGATTCCTCCAGCATCGTCTCCACCATCCACGCCCAGAAGGGCGCCCAGGCCGTCCACCAGAAGACGTTCAGCGCCCGCTTCCATTCACAGGCGCACGACGAAGGCCGCTTCATCGATTGCATTGCCCACCACGTCGATGCCGACGGCCACGCGGTCTGGGTCGAACCCGAGGGCTTCGCCAACGAATTCGGCACTCTCCAGTGGCACCAGGAAGAGCCAATGGCGAGCGCCAGCCCGTTCGCCCAATGGAGTGTCATGCGGCTCGCCCAGGAGAACGGCACGACGGTGCTCCTCGATGGTCAGGGCGCCGATGAATCCCTCGCCGGCTACGACCAGTCCCACGGCATGTTCTGGGCCCACTGGCTCCGCCATGGCCGCATCGACAAGGTCGGCCGCGAAGTCATCGCCTTCCTTCGCCGCTATCACGGCGGCCTGGCTGAACCGGGCCTGTTCGCCGCCTATTACCTGCTCCCCGGGCGCTTCCGCGACAAGCTCGCCGAGCTGTACTACCGATCCGGCGACGTCGTCGCGCACGACCTCCACCGCGAGTTCTCGCCGGCCCACGTCGATACCTACGAGCCCTTCCCCGACCGGCTCCGCAACGAACTTGTCCGCTGGCAGACCACCACACAGCTCCCCGAATTCCTGCGCTACGCCGACCGCAACAGCATGGCATTCAGCCGCGAAGTGCGCCTGCCCTTCCTCGACCATCGCCTCGTCGAATACACCTTCGGCCTCCCGCCCGACCTGCTGCTGAACCAGGCCGTGACCAAGGTGACCCTGCGCGAGTCCATGCGCGGCATCGTCCCCGACACCATCATCAACCGGAAAGACAAGCTCGCCTACGCGCCGCCGCAGAAGCAGTGGATTCATGGCGTCCTGCGCGAATGGGTTAGCACCCACCTTCGTTCGGCCGAATCGCGCCCCGCGTTCTTCAACCCCAGGTCAGTGCTCCGCCTCCGCGAACATCTCGATAATGGCGGCAGCGATACCCTCGCCTGGCGCGTGGCCAGCACCGAGGCCTGGTTCTGCCAGCTCATCGATTCCCGCGGCCCCGGCGTGCAGCGCATGAACGCGGAAGTGAGCGGCCTCGACTGGTAGACACGCCCTTGCCAATGGCGTCCATTGAACGCCTCGATGTGCCCCTCGAATGCCCCTGTGAGACACTGGGCCCATTCCGGCGCCAGGTTTTCGAATCGCATTCGGTGCCGCTGAACAGGGGTGTTCCATGACCATTTCCTTCGAAGGCCAGGTGGCCCTCGTCACCGGCGCCGGCGCCGGCCTTGGCCGCGCCTACGCGATCGACCTTGCCCGCCGCGGCGCGAAGGTCGTCGTCAACGACCTCGGCGGTGACCCGTTCGGCGTCGGCGAAAACCGCTCGGCCGCCCAGAAGGTCGTCGATGAGATCAAGGAACTCGGCGGCGAAGCCGTCGCCAACTACAACTCCGTCGCCGATTACGACGGTGGCTTCAACATGGTGAAGACCGCCATCGACACCTACGGCCGCCTCGACGTCGTCATCTGCAATGCCGGCATCCTCCGCGACGTCGCCTTCCATAACATGAGCGAAGAGGACTGGGACAAGGTCTTCGCCGTTCACATCAAGGGCTCGTTCACCGTGCTTCGCGCCGCCTGGCCCGTCTTCCGCCAGCAGTCCTACGGCCGCGTCGTCCTCACCACCTCCTCGTCCGGCATTTGGGGCCAGTTCGGCCAGGCCAACTACGGCGCCGCGAAGACCGCCATGCTCGGCCTCATGAACGTCCTCAAGCAGGAGGGCGCCAAGTACAACGTGAACGTGAACACCGTCGCGCCGGTCGCGGGCACGCGCCTCACGCAGACGGTCATGCCCCAGGAGATGGTCGATCGCCTCAAGCCCGAGCTCGTCGTCCCGGCCGTCGTCTACATGGTCTCGAAGGAGTGCCAGGACAGCGGCCTCGTGATCGAAGCCGGCGCCGGCAACTTCAACCGCGCCGTCATGGTGAAGGGCCCCGGCCTGCAGCCCGGCATGGAGTCACTCAAGGACGCCGAGTGGTGCCAGTCCAATTGGGACGCCATCACCAGCCTCGAAGGTGCCACTCCCATGTGGCGCTCCGGCCAGACCCTCAAGGATTACCTCGCGAGCAAGGCGAAGGCCTAGATTCGTACCCGCGGAAACGTAGCGAGGGGCGCCGGCAACGGCGCCCCTCTCGCGTTTCCCCCGTTCACGGCCCCGGGAGGTACTCTATGGGCACCGGCGGCGCCGCGAGCGGCCGCGCCGCCAGCGCCATCAGCATCACCAGGCTGTCATCGCCAGCCACCCGGTTCGCGTGCAATACCCCGCACGCATGGCATCGATGAATGACGGCCCACTCGCCGCTCCCGTCGACCGTCACCGCGACCGGTTCCATCTTCGCGCCGCACTCGGCTCGCCGGTCTCCCGGCGAAACGTCCACGTGCCGGCTCCAGAGGCAATTGGGGCAATGGTTGCGGTGCGCCGTGCCGAGCGCATACAGACTGACCATCCGGCGGCACCGGATGCAACGGAACTCTTCCGTACTCAAGCGAAGGTTCTCCTGATCTCGAAGGGCAGCATCGCGCCCGGCACGCACGCCTCAAGTGAAGCCGTGCGCACACCCGCGAAGGAGATCAGGCAAGCACCGTCCCGGACATGTTCTGCTTTCTAGCCCGGCCGCGCTTCTGCGCGCACCAGCGACCGCTCGATGGTACCGGCCGGCCCCCGCCGAAGTCGTGTGGCGAACCTCACGTACGGAAGCCGCGAAGCAGCTTCCCGCGCGGTTCCGGCGCGCCCGCCGGCGCCTTCAGCCCAAGCTGGCGCCGAAGCTCATGGGGGTCCGCTCGCCGCGCCTTCCGCAGGTCTGCGTAGGCCGACGGCGAAGGCATGAACTCCGACGGCGCCTCGCCGGTCGCTGCCCCCAGGAACGTTTCCGGGTCGTGGTGCCGCGCTCGCGAGTACTCCACGATGTCCGTTGCCACCCGCAGCGAACCCCGTGGTCCCGCCACGGCGCGGTTTCCCACCGCCAGCGCGACCCTTCGCGCGAACGCCGCGCCGTGTTCTCGTCCACTGTCCACCAGGACTACCGCGAAGCGCCCGGCGTCCACGCGTCCGACACAATCTCCCGCCCATGTCACCCGTCCCAGCGCGCAGTTCAGGTGCGCGAGCGCCGCGTCCACTGCCACCGGACCCATCGTGGCCCCAATCTCGACCACGCCGCTCAACTCCACCATCGCGACCGAGACCGGGGTGCCCGCTCGCTCGCTCCGCGCGATCTCCCGTGCAAGCTGGTCCAGCAAGAGCTGCCGGCCGGTCGTGGGCACCGGCTCCGCGCACGCGCCCCCCTCCGGGTGCGAACGCGAGCCCCGAAACCCCGGGAACCGCCGCCAGCGTGATGACGTTTTCTCGGCCATCGCCCAGAGTATCGGGCTCGGCAGCGTGAACGAACGTGAACGGCAGGTGGACCGCTGGCGACAACATCCTGCCCTTTTTCTCTAATCGGGGAAGGCCCGTTCGTGTTTGTTCTCACAATGCCGCCTTTGCTAGACTCAAGGCTGCCGTGTCGCTCGAAGAACGGGAGCCGGCGGGGGATGGATAATGGCCTACGGCTCCGGCATCGCCAAAGGCATGAGCCTCACGCTCAAGTCGCTCTTCCGTCCCGTGGCCACGCTCCAGTATCCCGAGGAGACCCGCGCCGTCCCGGTCTACGCGCGCACTAACCTCCTCTGGTTCGAAGAGCGTTGCACGGGCTGCAGCACGTGCGCCCAGGCCTGCCCCGATGGCTGCATCCTCGTCGCCACCAGCCAGGATGCCGAAGGCCGCCGCAACATCGACCGCTACGAGATCGATTTCCGCATCTGCATGTACTGCGGCCTCTGCACGGAGGCCTGCCCCTACGAGGCAATTCAGCCGGGCGGCCCCCTCGACGACGCCGTCTATGTCTTCGACGAAATGTATCGCGACAAGCACGCCCTCACGCGCGTCGCCCAGGGCTTCCTCGGCCGCAACGACAACACCTACCCGAACGGCATGAAGGCCCCCGCCCCCGACGCCGACTACCACCGCCTCTAGGATTCGCGCTGGAAGAGCGCGGGCGGCAGTCCGGACTGCCGGCAGATCGAGCGGAGCGTGCCAATCGCAATCTCTCGCGCTCGCGGGACTGGCACCGTCCGGGTTCCACCGTCGAGCCGCCGCTGGTAGATCACATGGCTGCCGCGCTGGCGCGCCACGGCGAAGCCATTGCGCTCAAGGATTCTTCCCACCTCCTCGGAGGAAAGGACCGCCCACTCAGGCACCGACTTCCACGCTCGTGACGTAGACCTCCACCGACTGCCGCCGCTGAATCTCCTCGTCGCTCGCCGTCTCGAAAAACAACTCCAGCGCCTCAGCCAGGTTCGCCCGTGCTTCCTCGACGGTACGTCCCTGGCTCGCAATATCCAGCTCCGGGCACTGCGAGACGAACAACTCCCCCTCCCGTTCGATGAGCGCCGTCAGCCGTCGTGCAGCCATGCCGTCCTCCTACTACCCGGGTTTCAGTCTACGCAGTCCGCCGGCGGCGGCGTAGCGAGTGGACCCATTCGCCCTCGGCCGTTCGTGCAACGCTTCACGATCTGGTAGATTGTCCCCGCATCTCCGCCCGGGCACGCCCGGCTTCCAGGTTTCCGAATGGCAACGATTACCGTCGACGGCAAGACCATCGAGGCGCCAGCGGGCGCTCCCCTCGTGGAAGTCCTGAAGCAGAACGGTGTTTACATCTCCAACCTCTGCTACATCGATGGCCTCAAACCGTATGCCGGCTGCCGCTCCTGCCTCGTCGATGTCCAGGGCCCTCCCGGCTTCCAGCTCTCCTGCACCACCCAGGTCCAGGACAACATGGTCGTTACCACCGATTCCGACGACCTCAAGGAAGCCCGCAAGGCCGTCGTTTCCATCATCCTCGCCAACCACAGCGACCGCTGCCTCACCTGCCACCGCCGCGAGCACTGCCACCCCGGCGATATCTGCCTCCGTGACGACGTCGTTACCCACCGCTGCCTGACCTGCTCCAAGAACTACCGCTGCGAACTCCAGGCCACCTGCGAAATGGTCGGCATGTCCGGCTACGAGCCCTGGGTCGGTGAAGAGCGCTCCTGGTACCAGACCCCTCAGCCCCCGGCGGACCGCGCGAACCCCTACATGGAGTTCGACCCCCAGATGTGCATCATCTGCACCCGCTGCCAGCGCGCCTGCGACGAGAAGCGCCACACCGGCGCCATCACCCTGTCCGGCCGCGGCTGGGATACGCGCATCGCCTTCGGCAGCGGCGGCGCCATCCACGAAAGCAACTGCGATTTCTCCGGCGCCTGCATCGATGTCTGCCCGACGGCTGCGCTCATGGAGCATCCCAATAAGTGGGTCGCGAAGCCGGATACCTGGACCACCACCACGTGTGATTCCTGCGCCGTCGGCTGCAGCATCAAGCTTGGCTCCCGGGATGGCCGTGGCAACATCGTCCGCCCGAACCCCTCCGGCAACGCCGTCTCCGGCGACCAGATCTGCGTCCGCGGCCGTTACCACTACGATTCGCTCAAGCCCCGCGAGCGCCTTTCGAAGCACACCGTCCGCCGCGGCGCCATCCAGGTGCCCGTCACGACCGATGAGGCCATCGCCGAGGCGGCCCGCCAGCTGAAGGAAGCCGCCGCTCGCGGCAAGGTCGGCGTCCTCGTCGGCGCCACCGCCACCGTCGAGGAAGCCTGGCTCGCGCGTCGCATCGCCGCTGAGGCCTTCAAGTCCGCCGCCGATTCCGCTCTCGGACCCGTCATGCGCGCCGTCCGCACGGCGCTCGAAGCCCGCCTCGGCACCTGGCGCGCCGCCGGCGACCTGGCGAAGGTGGCATCCGCAACGACCGTCGTAGTCATCGCCGATGACCTCGAAGAGAGCCACAACGTCCTCAGCGTGCGCGTGAAGGACGCCGCCGTCCGCGCTCGCGCGAAGGTACTGGTCATTGGCTCCCTCCGCAGCGAGCTCGTCGACTTCGCCGCGGCCTGGGTCCGCCCCCACGGCGGCGAAGAAGGCCTCGCCGCCGCGCAGCTCGCCGGCGCCGTTCGCGGCGGCACCCCCCCGCCCGCCCTCGCGGCGGCCGTCGAAATCCTCCAGGCCGCTGAGCCGGGCGAGACTATGATCCTTTGCGCGCCCAACCCCGTGAGCCCGGCCGTTGCCGGTTCCATGGCAGCTGGCGCCGCCAATCTCGCCATCGCCCTCTTCGGGGCGCAGGCATCGGATCACCTGGCCGTGCTCCCGGCCGAAGTGAATGTCCACGGCCTCCAGGATGC
>JAYRRO010000014.1:0-6981 GCA_041910095.1 Dehalococcoidia bacterium | reverse complement strand
CGCGACCCTGGGCGGACACCACTCCGCCTCCGTGCACCTCCTCGTCGCCGATGACGGCCTGCGCAAGGCCCTGGAATCGCTTGTGAACGCCGCCGGCGATTTCGAGCTCGGCAGCCGCAGCGATTGGCCCGAGCGCGGCGAACTGGTCATCGCCACCACCGGCGACCTCCCCGCTGATCGCGCCCGCGTCTTCGTCACCGGCGGGGTGCACGTCGTCGTGCTCGCGGCCGTGCCGCGTGTGCGTGAACGCGCCCGCTACGATGCCGCGGGCGTCGCGGCCTACCTGCCCATGAACGCCGATGGCCACCGCCTCATCGATGAGCTGCGCGCCATCCCCCTCCACCCCGCCCGCGAGGCGCGCACCAGCACCTGCTGACCCTTGCCATTCCGGCCGCGCCGCCCAACGCTGTCCCTGCATGACTCTCGAATTCCACGAGCGCGATGACTACCTCTCGTGGGGCCGCGTCGAGCGCCGCCCGCAGGTGGTCGCGCGGCCGGCCTCGCGCCGCGACCTCGCCCCCCTCGCCCACGGCGAGCGCCGCCCCCGCCTGGCCGTCGGTCTCCTCCGCTCCTACGGCGATTCCTGCCTTGCCACCGGCGCCGCCCTCCTCGACCTCACCCGCCTCGACCACTTCATCGCCTTCGACGAAGAGACCGGCCTGCTCACCGCCGAGGCGGGCGTCTCTCTCGGCGAGATCATGCGCGTGTTCGTTCCGCGCGGATGGTTCCCGCCTGTCACGCCCGGCACCCGCTTCGTCACCCTGGGCGGCGCCGTCGCCAACGACGTTCACGGTAAGAATCACGAGGCCGCCGGCACCATCGGCCGCCACGTCGCGAGCCTCACCCTCCTCCGCTCCGATGCCGGCGAAGTGACCTGCTCCCCCACCGGGAACGCCGAGCTCTTCGCCGCGACCGTCGGGGGCCTGGGCCTGACCGGCATCATCACCACCGTCACGCTGCGCATGCGGCGCATCCAGTCCGCTTTCGTCGACGCCGAGAAGCTGGCCTACGGGAACCTCGACGAATTCTTCGCGCTCAACGCCGCCAGCGAGGGCGCATTTGAGCATCTCGTCGCCTGGTTCGATTGCACCGCCGGCTCGCGCAACCTTGGGCGCGGCATCTTCTCCCGCGCGAACTGGTCGCCGTTTGGCGCGCTCGAACCGCATCGGGAACCTGGCCTCCTGCGCGTTCCCGTCGAATTCCCCTCGTTCGCCATCAACCGGCTGAGCTTGCGTGCCATCAACGTCGCCTATCGTGCGCTCGAACTTCGCGGGCTCGGCCGCCACCGCCTGCACTACGGGCCCTTCTTCCACCCGCTCGACACCATCCAGGGCTGGAGCCGCGTCTACGGCCGTGCCGGCATGTATCAATACCAGTGCGTGCTGCCGCCCGAAACGGCGGCCGATGCGACGCGCGCGCTCCTCGATGCCATCTCGCGCTCCGGCGAGGGCTCGTTCCTCGCCGTGTTGAAGGCGTTCGGCGCTCTGCCCTCCCCCGGGCTGCTCTCTTTCCCCCGCCCGGGCATCACCCTCGCCGTCGATTTCGCGAACCACGGCGCCCGCACCCTCGCCCTCTTCGAACGGCTCGACACCATCATCCGCGAAGCGGGGGGGCGGCTCTATCCCGCCAAGGACGGCCGCATCTCCCGCGAGATGTTCGCCGCTGGCTACCCCGAACTCGCGCGGTTCGCCCGTTCCGTCGATCCTGCCTGTACCTCCGACTTCTGGGAGCGAGTCCGCCCATGACGGGAGTGGCCGAATGACGAATCCCCGCCGCGTGCTCATCCTCGGCGCGCTTTCCGCCATCGCCGCCGCCACCGCGCGCCTGCTCGCCGCCGAAGGCGCCCGTTTCGTCCTCGCCGCGCGCGACGCCGAGGCGCTCGAAACCCTCGCCGCCGATCTCCGCGCGCGCGGCGCCACGTCCGTCGCCACCGTCGCCGCCGACCTCGCGGCAGCCTCCCCTGAGAACCTCCTGCCGGCGCTGCTCGAGCCCCTCGGCGGCGCCGTCGATGCCGCCTACCTGGCCTATGGCGTCCTCGGCGACCTCGGCCTCGCCGAGCGCGACCTCACCGTCGCCGCTCAGGTCATCGATACGAACTACCGCTCGGCGGCGCTCTGGTGCCTCGCCCTGGCCGCCGTCCTTGAACGCCAGCGCGCGGGCTCGCTCGTCGTCATCGGGTCCGTCGCGGGGGACCGCGGCCGCAAGTCGAACTACCTCTACGGCTCGACCAAAGCCGGGCTGGGGGTGCTCGTGCAGGGCATCGCGCACCGCCTCGCGAAGGTTGGCGCGCGCGCCGTGCTCGTGAAGCCGGGGTTCGTCGATACCCCGATGACCGAGCACGTCAAAGGCCGTCGCGGGCCCCTCTGGGCCACCCCCGAACGGGTCGCGCCCGCCCTCGTGAAGGCCGCGAACGGCGGCGGCACCGTCGTGTACACGCCCTGGTTCTGGCGGCCGATCATGGCCGTCATCCGCGCCGTGCCGGGCCCCATCTTCCACCGCACGAACCTTTAGCCCCCGGTACACTGCCCGCCATGGCCGGTCCCCTCGCGCTCCTCGGCGGCACCTTCGACCCGCCCCACGCCGGGCACCTCTTCCTCGCCGAGTGCGCCCGCGTCCAGTTCGCGGCCCGCCGCGTGGTGCTGCTCCCCGCGGGTGACCCCTACCGCAAGACACGCGAGGATGCCCCCTTCCACCGCGAGGTCACCCCCGCCCGCCACCGCCTGGCGATGACGGCGCTCGCCGTCGCCGGCAACCCCGCCTTCGCCGCCGATGGCCGCGAAGTCCATCGCCGCGGCCCCACCTACACCATCGACACCCTCGAAGAGTTCCACGCCGCGGGCGAACGCGACCTCCTGCTCGTGCTCGGCAGCGACGCCCTCGCCGACCTCCCGAACTGGCGCGAACCCCTCCGCATCGCCACCCTCGCCCGCGTCGCCGTCGCCGAGAAGGATGGCGCGGAGGGCACGACGGCCGCCCTCGCCCGCGCCGCCGGCCTGCCCTACACCCCGGACGTGGTCGACATGCCGCGCCTCACGATCAGCAGCACGGCCATTCGCGCGCGCATCGCGGCGGGCAAAGCCGTTCGCTACCTCGTCGCGGACGCTGTCCTGGACTACATCGAAGCGCATCGCCTCTACCGTCAGGGGTGAGCCCCGCGCGCCCGGCTGCGGTACACTCCCCGGCACACCAACCACGGCAACGGAGGCCAGCACATGGGCGAAATCGTCACCTTCCCCTCGAACGGCGGCACCGCGCAGGGCTACCTCGCGAAGCCCGCGAGCGGCGCCGGCAAGGGCGTCATCGTCTTCCAGGAGTGGTGGGGCCTGAACGGCAACATCAAGAGCATCGCCGATCGCTTCGCCGCCGAAGGCTTCACCGCCCTCGCCCCCGACATGTACCACGGCAAGCTCACCGCCGAACCCGACGAGGCCGGCAAGCTGCTCATGGCGCTCAACATCGACCAGGCCGCGAAGGACGCCGCCGGCGCCATCCAGTACCTCAAGGGCATCACCGGCGGCCCCGTCGGCACCGTCGGCTTCTGCATGGGAGGGGCCCTCAGCCTCTTTGCCGCCTGCAACAACGGCAACGATGTCGGCGCCTGCATCGATTACTACGGCGGCCACCCGGCCATCAAATATAACTTCGCCGGGCTGACCGCTCCCGTCCTGGGCTTCTGGGCCGAAAACGACGCCTTCGCCAACTCCAACCAGCCCATCATCGAGGCGGGCACGAAGGAGGCCGGCGTCAGCTACGAAGGCATCACCTACCCCGGCACCGGCCACGCGTTCTTCAACGAAGACCACGCCGGCACCTTCAACCAGGCCGCCGCCGACGACACCTGGAATCGCGCGCTCGCGTTCTATCGCGCGAACCTTTAAGCACGGCACGGGGGAGGCGGCGATGGGCGGGACGCTCCATGGCAGGGTTGTGGTGGTGATGGGCGCGGGCGCCGCCTATGGTCGCGCGGTCGCGCTCGCCCTCGGCCGCGCCGGCGCCACGATCCTCGCCGCCGACCGTGACCCTGACCTCGCCGAGGACACCGCCGCCGCCATCCGCGAGGACGGCGGCTGGGGCGAAGGCTTCGCCGTCGAACCCTGCGACGGACGCGGCGTGCGCGCCATGGCATCCGCGACGGTGCAGCACCTCGGCCGCATCGATGCCTGCATCGTCGCGCCGCTGCCGCCGCCGCCCGGCAGCCTGCTCGATGCCCCCGACGACCGCTGGCACGCCTTCCTCGAGGAGGCGCTCATCGCCCCCCAGGTCGCGATCCAGGCCTGCGTGCGCGAAATGCTCGCCGGCCACCATCCCGGCGATATCATCCTCGTCGCCCCGCCGGATGAGCCCGGCGCCGCGGCGATGGTGCGCGCGAACGTGCTCGCGCTCGCGCGCTGGTGGGCCGCCGAGCTCGCGGACACACCCATCCGCGTGGAGGCGCTCGAACCCCGCGCCGAGCCCGCCCCGGTGACGCTGCACGCGCTCGTGGCGGTCGCCTGCCTCGGTATCGATGCCCCGGGCGTGTCCGCGCTCTTCGCCGCCGGCGCCATCTGAGCCGGACGGCCGCCCGCGCTCAGTCCGCGATCGAGTAGCCGATGAGCGTGCCGCTCGTGGGCATCGTCCGGCCGGTGCTGTAGCTCTTCCCGTTCACCACCACCGCGATCGATGACCCCGGACCGTTCGCGCACTGCGATCCGCCGATGAAGAAATCGACCCGGTACTGGCCCGCCGTGTCCGTCACCCGTGAGGGCCCCACCACGCCGTTGAAGGCCAGCGACACGTTGGTCCCCACCGGCGCCGGCTGCCCGTTGAGGATGAGCGCGCCCGCCACGCGGCCGTCCGGCGCGCCCCCGGAGCTCTTCCGGTCGCAATACGTGCCCACCGCCACCGGCACGCTCGTCGGCGTGGGGGGCGGCGGCGCGAGCGTCGGCTCCGGCGTCGGCGTCGCCTGCGATTGCGGCTGTGCGGTCGCGACACCTCGTTGCGTGGGCACCGGCGTGGGCGTCGGGCTTGGCGATACCTCGGCCGTGGGCGTTGCCGTCGGGTCCAGTGTCAACACCGGCGCGCTCACCGCCGGGGAGGCCGGCGGCTCGGCCGAGGATTGCGCCACGGGTGTGCTCGCCGGGCGCGCCGCGGTTCGCGCGCTGTTCGCCGGCTGCGTCATCAGCGCAACCCCGACCGCCGCGAACGCGAGCCCGAGCGCGCCCATCGCCGCCCACAGCATCGCCTTCACGCCCTGGCCCACGAAGAACCCCGTGAACACTCGCACACCGCAATTCTGAATGCCCCCCGCCAACCCGCAACGCCCGCTCTGGCCAGAAACGGGAAAGCCCCGTCTGCCCCCCGGGGTTGGCCCCTGGGAACAGGGAACCCTGAACTCCGTCTAGAATCGCCCGATGAAGAAAGCTCCCGGCCTGGCGGTCGTCACCGGCGCATCGAGCGGCATCGGCGAGGCCTTCGCCGAGGAAGTTGCGCGCCGCGGCTTCGACCTCGTCCTCGTCGCGCGCGACTCCGCCCGCCTGGAGGCGATCGCCGCCCGCCTCCGCGAACGCCGCGGTGTCGCCGTCGCCGTGCATGCCGCCGACCTCACCGATGCCGCCGCGCTCCAGGCCCTCGAGGCGCGCATCGCGGGCGAGACCCGCCTCGCCCTCCTCGTGAACAACGCCGGCTTCGGCACCAGCGGCAGGTTCACCACTCTCGACCGCGACGCCGAGGAGGCCGAGATCCGCCTGAACGTGCTCGCCGTCACCCGGCTGTGCCACGCCGCGCTCCCCGGCATGGTCGAACGCCGCCACGGCGGCATCATCAACGTCTCCTCCATCGCCTCTTTCGTTCCCGGCCCCTACGCCGCGACCTACCACGCGACCAAGGCCTATGTGACGGCGTTCAGCGAAGCACTCCACGAAGAGGCCCACGCCGCCGGGGTCACCGTGCAGGCGCTCTGCCCGGGCTTCGTCCGCACGGGCTTCCAGATGCGCGCGGGCGTCAACGGCGCGGCCATCCCCGGGCCTGCGTTCATGACGGCCCGCGCGGTCGTGCGCGGTTCGCTGCGCGCCCTCGAACGGCGCCACGCCGTGTACGTGCCGGGAATGCACTACCGCTTCCTGATGGCCGTCTCGCGCGTCGCACCGCGGGCACTCGTGCGGAGGCTGCTGACGCGCGTCGGCCGCGCCGCCTACCTGGACTGAACCCCCGCCTCCACGAGCGCGAGCAGCTCCGCCGCGATCGCGGGCAGGATGCGCCCCGGCCGCCGCACCCACCCGATGTCGCGCGCGAGCGGTGGATCGAGCGGTACGCCCGCGACATCCTCTCGTCCCGCCAGCGCCATCCGCGGCGCAAGCGTGATGCCCGCCCCCGCCGCCGTCAGCGAGAGCATCGCCTGCTGGCTGCGCAGCTCGAAGCGGGGCTCGATGGCGAGCCCGGCCGCGCGCGCCGCCTGCTCCAGCTGCGTCCGCAACCCGTGACCCGGCATCGAAAACAGGAACGCCCGGTCCGCGAGCGCCTCCGCGAGGGCGATGGCGGCGCGGCCCTCCCACGCGTGGCCGCGGGGCACCGCCACCAGCACCGGCTCCGTCGCCATCGCGTGCACCTCCAGCCGCGAGTCCACCAGCGGCAGCGGCACGAACGCGAGGTCCACGGCATCGCCCAGCACGCGCGCCACCGCCTCGTCCGTGCTCGCCATCTCGACCGCGATGCGCGCCCGCGGCCAGCGTTCGCGCAGCAGCGCCAGGGCCGGCGGCAGCAGGTGGTCCGCGAGCGTCTCCGTCGCGCAGATCGCGAGCCGCCGGCCCTCGTTCGCGCCTGGCCCCGTGAGTTCCGCGAGCGTCGCCGCCAGCTCGGCATCGATGCGGTCGGCGCAGTCCGCGAGCGCGAGTCCCGCCTCCGTGGCGACTACCCGCCGCCCGACACGGTGGAACAGCTCGACCCCGAGCTCGCGTTCGAGCGCTCGGACGCGCTTGCTCACCGCCGGCTGCGCGACGAGCTCCT
>JAYRRO010000013.1:0-1770 GCA_041910095.1 Dehalococcoidia bacterium | reverse complement strand
GTTCAACGACGATTCGGCGGCGGCCGTCTAGCCCCGCACACATCCATCGTCCTCTCTCCGAGAGCCCCCTCCCGCAAGGAGGGGGCTCTCGCGTTGCGCCGCTTCGTCCCGGGCGAGACCGCGTCCCGGGAGAGAGGGAGCACGGTTCCAGGGCGGCATGATGCGCCGTCCCGGGAGGGAGCGGCGGAGCGTCCCGCGCGGGCGGCGGGGGCGGGGAGCGGCGGGCCGCAATTAAGGGATTCACCCCCGGCCTGAGGGGGTTGTCGAGGGGCTGCCAGAGCCATGACCCCGATAACCGGCGTGAAGTGCGCTCCGTACCCTGAGCCCAACCCGGCGAATTCGTGGGTGAGGGGAATGATCCAGCTGACGCGCATCGATGGCACGGAGTTCTTCCTCAACCCGGACCTCATGGAGGTCATGGAGAGTTCGCACGACACCCACATCACGCTGACAAACGGGCATCGCTACGTCTGCGCGGAGACACCGGACGTGATCGTGGAGCGCATCGCCGCCTACCGCCGGCAAACGATGGGCGCCATCCGGAGGAGCGCCTGATGGACCTCGCTACTGTCATCGGACTCGTGCTCGTCTTCGCCGGCATCATCGGCGGGAATGTCCTGGAAGGCGGGAATCCCGCCGCGCTGTTCAACGTCCCGGGCATCATGATCGTCATTGTCGGCTCGCTCGGGGCGACGGTGATTTCGCAACCGCTGCCGAACGTTATCGGGCTGCCGAAGGCGTTCATGAACGCGTTCATGGGGGACGGCAATCACAACTCCGCGGAAACGGTCGAGCTCTTCGTGACGATGGCCGACAAGGCGCGCCGCGAGGGCCTGCTGGCGCTCGAAGGCGACGTGGAGAAGATCCACGACCCGTTCACGCGCAAGGGCGTCCAACTGATGATCGACGGCACCGACCCCGAGTTGCTCCGCCAGATCATGGAGATCGACGCCGAGGCGACGAAGCACCGCGCGAAGGCGGGCGCGGAAGTCCTCGAGTTCTGGGGTGGTATCGCGCCGACGATCGGCGTTCTCGGCGCCGTCATGGGGCTCATGGGCGTCATGGCGCACCTGGACGAGCCGGAGCACATCGGCCCCGGCATCGCCACGGCGTTCGTGGCCACGTTCTATGGCGTGTTCACGGCGAACGCCATCTTCCTGCCGATGGCGAAGAAGCTGCACATCAACATGGAGCACGAGCAGCACACGCTCGAACTCGTGATTGAAGGGCTGATGTCGATCCAGTCGGGCGACAACCCGCGGATCGTGAGGGAGAAGCTCGAAGGGTTCCTCGCCCCGGCCGAGCGCCACAAGGACGGCGGCGAGATGAGGGACGCGGCATGAGCCGGAAAGCCGCCGACGCCCCAAAGGCGGAGAACCACGAGCGATGGATCGTGAGCTACGCGGACATGCTCACGCTGCTCTTCGCCCTCTTCGTCGTGCTCTACGCGCTGAGCGATTCGAACCCGCGGAAGATGCTCATCGTGCAGCAATCGCTGGACGAGGCGTTCAGCGTGAACGTGCTGCAGGGGAACTCGGGCGCCTCGCCCATCTTCGCCGCGGGCGGCGGGCTCGCCCCCACGATTGGCGAAATCAAGGGCAAGGATTTGGTCACCATCCAGAAGCAGATGGCGGACTTCGCGAAGGCCGCGGGGCTGGAGAACAAGATCCAGATCCGGCAGACGGCGGATTCCATCACCATCAGCCTGGCCGACAACCTCCTCTTCACCTCGGGCAGCGCGGAGCTGCGGCCGGGCGCGCAGGAGGTGCT
>JAYRRO010000012.1:0-29599 GCA_041910095.1 Dehalococcoidia bacterium | reverse complement strand
TGGGCATCGCCCTTGAGCGCCAGCACCTTGGTGATCGCCGCCGTCAGCGTCGTCTTGCCGTGGTCCACGTGGCCGATCGTCCCCACGTTCACATGCGGCTTCGTTCGCTCGAATTTCGCCTTCGCCATCGCTGTTCTGCCTCCGGGCTTTCTGGTGGGCGTGGGGCCGGCGGCGCCACCGCCGCCGGGTTCGTTGCTCTGGAGCCCTCATCCAGATTTGAACTGGAGACCTCGTTCTTACCAAGAACGCGCTCTGCCGACTGAGCTATGAGGGCGCTGGCTGCTAGCTGTGAGCTCCTGGCTCGATGACGGACGCCCCGGTATCCGGTGCGCGTGGAACGGGCTGACGGCTAGCAGGCCGTGTAGCCGGGATTTGGTGGAGAGAGCAGGATTCGAACCTACGAAGCGCGTCGCGCGGCAGATTTACAGTCTGCTGCCATTAACCACTCGGCCATCTCTCCACGATGGCGGCCCCGCCGAGGCGAAGCCCTGCGCTGGAGCCCGAGAGGGGACTCGAACCCCTAACCGGCCGATTACAAATCGGCTGCGCTGCCATTTGCGCCACCCGGGCCCGGGTCCTCTCGTAGGCCAACACAAAAACGATCCGCCGGAGCGGATCAAGAGCTAAGTATGAAACCGCTTCCTCGCAATGGCAAGGCGACAGAGCCCCGCCTTCTCCGTTCAGGTTCCGCCCCCCGCACGCCTCCGCCGCCGCTTCTGCAGCGCGTCCGCCGCCAGCACCGCCGGCGCAGCGAACGCCGCCACCATCAGGCCCGGCAGCGATGGCGGCGCGTGCCCCAGCAGGTCCGCCAGCGGCCCCACCAACAGGAACGCTACCAGGAGCACCGCTTCGATTGCCACGGCCGCCAACAGACCCCGGTTTGTGCTCCAGCCCAGCGTCCCCGGCCACACCGTCGTGCTCCGGCACGCGAACGCGTTCGCCAGTTGTCCCAGCACCACCGCCGTGAACGCCGCGCCGCTCGCCCGCAGCAGCACCTCGCCCCCAGGAAACCCTTCACCCGGGCGCCAGCCCGCCGCCACCATCACCGCCACGAACGCACCCATCTCCACCGCCGCCTCCACCGGCCCAAGCACCCCAAAGACCCTCGTCAGCACCTTCCGGTCGATGAGGTGGCGCCCCGCCAGCGGCCGCCGCACCGAACGCTCCGTCGGCTTCTCCGCTCCAAGCGCCAGGGCCGGCATCAGGTCTGTCCCGATATCGAGGCAGAGCACCTGCAGCACGCCGATCGCCAGGGGGAAGCGCCCGCCCGAGAGCGCCCACACCACGAACGGCGTCAACTCAGCCACGTTGTCCGTCAGGTGGTACGTGAGGAAGCGGCGGATGTTCGCGAACGTCGCCCGCCCTTCCTCGATCGCCGCTACGATCGTCGCGAAATTGTCGTCGAGCAGCACCAGGTCCGCCGCTTCGCGCGCCACGTCCGTCCCCGAACGGCCCATCGCCACCCCGATGTCCGCCTCGTGCAGCGCCGGGCCGTCGTTCACCCCGTCGCCCGTCATCGCCACCACGTGCCCGCGCTCGCGCAGCGCCCGCGCGATGCGCAGCTTGTCCTCGGGCGAAACGCGCGTCACCACCAGCCCGTCCCGGTCGGCCAGCGCCCCCAGCATTTGATCGTCCGCCGGCAGGTCCGCTCCTTCGACCACCAGAGATCCCGGCACGGCGAGCCCCACCTCCCGCGCGATCGCCAGCGCCGTCGCGGCGTGATCGCCAGTCACCATCGCCACCCGCACGCCGGCTGCCCGGCACGCCGCAATCGCACCCTTCGCTGCCGGCCTCGGCGGGTCCTCGAACGCCGCCAGCCCGAGCAGCTCGAGCCCGCGTTCCGCCTCCTCCGCTGTTCGCGGCTTCACCGCCGCCGCCCGCGAAGCCACGGCCAGGACCCGCAGCCCGCGCTCGGCCATGCGGGCCACGGCATCCGTTGCGCCCGCCACCTCCGTGCACAGCGGCAGGACCCGTTCGGGCGCGCCCTTCACGTACACCATCCGTCCGGTCGCTACGGCCATCCGCTTGCGCACGGGATCGAAGGGAAAGCGTGCCAACACCGGCTCGGCGGCCTCCAGCGCATCGACATCGACGCCCGTCCGCAGCCCGAGCACATGCAGCGCCGCCTCCATCGGGTCGCCGCGGGGCTCCCACCGTCCGTTCACCCGCACGACACGCCCGTTCGAAGCCCGGTACGCCGCCGCCGCGAGCCGCTCCAACGCCGTCCGCGTCGCGCCCTCCGCTTCGATGCCGCCGGCCGGGTCGTAGCCGCGCGCCGCGATCGTCACCTCCCCGGCCGGTGTCCACACCTCCACCACCGACATCTGGTTCAGCGTCAGCGTCCCCGTCTTGTCCGTGCACACGAATGTCGCCGAACCGAGCGTCTCCACCGCTTCGAGCCTTCGCACCAGCGCGTTCCGCCGCGCCATGCGCTGCGCCCCCATCGCCAGCGAAAGCGTCACCGTCGGCAGCAGCCCCTCCGGCACCAGCGCCACCGTCACCCCGATCGCGAACAGGAACCCGTCGCGCTCCGATGTCCCCACCAGCAGTGCGATCGCGAAGAAGAAGACCCCCACCCCCAGCGACACAGCCGCGACCGTGCGAACCACCCGGTTCAGCTCCCGTGCCAGCGGTGTTGGCTGCCGGCGCGTGCCCGTCGTCAGCTGCGCGATCCCGGCGATTCGCGTGCGCGCCCCCGTCGCCGTCACGACCCCGTCCCCCTCGCCCGAGGTGACGAACGTGCCCGCGAAAGCGTCCTCCCCCGCGGCTGGCGTCACGGGGACGCTTTCGCCCGTCATCGCCGAGGCGTCGATTGCCAGCGCCTGCGCCTCCACGATGCGCATGTCCGCCGAGATGCGGTCGCCCGCCGCCAGCCGCACGAGGTCGCCCAGGACCAGCTCCGCCGCGTCGCACTCAATCGCCCGGCCGTCTCGCACCACCGTCACCCGCCGGGGCAGCAGCGCCCGCAGCTCGTGCGCCGCGCGTTCGGCCCGGTGCTCCTGCGCGAAGGCGAATACCCCGTTGATCACCACCACCGCGAAGATCGCGACTCCCAGCTGCGGCATCCCCGCCACGATCGCCAGTGCGCCCGCCGCCCACAGGAACGCCGCGAAGAAGTGCGTCATCTGCGCGCCGAGGTGCCGCCACGCCGCGACCGTCGCCGGCGGAGGGAGCTCATTCCGCCCATCGGCCTCCAGCCGCGCCCGCGCTTCCTCCGCCGTCAGCCCGCGTGCCAGTTCCGGGGTCATCGAATTCACCGTACTCGCCCCCGGAGGCCCCGGTTCAGGCCGCCCGGGGCCATCGCTCGCGTCCGTGCGGCCCTGCGGCCCGTCAGGTCTGGCCGTTCGGCGGTGCAATTGACGCGGGGTGGAGACTGACGATGGGGCCTCAGCCAGAAGAGTTCTCTGAGGAGTAGCCATGGACAGGAAGGTCGGAGTCGTTACCGGGGCCGGCGGCGATATCGGCATCGCCGTTTGCGAGGAGCTCGCCCGCCGCGGCGTTGGCGTCCTCTGTGTCGATCGCACTCAGGATTTCGCGGACCGCGCCGCCGGTGCCATTCGCGGTCTCGGCGGCATCGCCGAAACCGCCGTCGCCGATGTCTCCATCGAAGGCGACGTCGCCGGGTACGCCAGCCGCTGCCGCGATATCTGGGGCGAAGCCAACTTCTTCCTCAACCTCGCCGGCATCGAAGGCGCCCAGGCACCGCTCATGAGCTATCCCACCGACATGTGGGACCGCGTCATGAACGTCAACCTGCGCAGCATGTTCCTCGGCCTCAAGGCGATGTTCCCCCTGCTGCACCACGCCGATACACCGCGCATCGTGAACATGGCCTCCACCGGCGGCCTCACCGCCACGCCCATGCTCGCCGCGTATGGTGCCAGCAAGCACGCCGTCATTGGCCTCACCAAGACCGCCGCCATCGAGTTCGCGCGCTACGGCATCGCCGTCAACGCTCTCTGCCCCGGCCCCGTCGAAGGCACCATGATGGGCCGCATCCAGGAAGGCGAGGGCGGCAAGTCCTACGAACGCTACGAGACCACGACGCCCCAGTGGCGCTACGGCAAACCGCGCGAAGTGGCGCAGCTCGCCGCCTTCCTCCTGCTCGATTGCCCCATGTACATGACCGGCCAGGCCATCGGCCTCGATGGCGGCCTCACCGCCGCCTGATACCGGCCCGCCCGAAGGAGGTGTCACCATGAGCCCCGCGCGCCCCGTCCGCGTCGGTTCCTACGACCTGCTGCAGGACTTCGAGAACACGAGGGCCAGCGTCCGCGTCTTCCGCATTCGTGCCGAAGAGCACGCCGTCAACCGTCACGTCCACGCGAAGTCGAACCAGATCTACATCTGCCTCCACGGCCGCGCGCTCATCGAGATCGATGGCGTCTTCACCCCGCTCGAGCCCTACGGCTGCATCTCCGTCCCGGTCGGCGCCTACCACAGCGCTCAGCCCGCCGGGGACGAAGAGGTCGTGCTCATGAACATCTCCACCCCACCCCTCGGGCCCGACGACCAGGCCCCCGCCGGCCCCGCGCCCTCCCGCAACGACTACACCCTCCCTCGCGACGGAGGCGACATCGACGACTAGGGCTGCGCACGCGAAGGGGCGGCCATCAAGGCCGCCCCTTCGCCTGCCCATCGCCCGTGCCCCTTACGGCGCGGCCGCGCCCGCTCGTTCCACGCGCGCGTACTTCTTCACCGGCGTCAGCACGATCGGCTCCATCTCCGGCGCGTCGTACGAACGCCGCACCTGCCCGGCCGGCGGCTCGCCGTAGGCTGTCGATCGTTGCTTCGGCGCCCGCCCGATGCCGCGGATGATCTCGTCCATCCGCTCCGGCGGCAGCTCCTGCCCGTGCTGCGTCCCCGCCGCCCGCGTGATGCTTTCGTTCATCAGCGTCCCGCCGAGGTCGTTGCAGCCCGCCTGCAGGCACGCCTTCACCCCCTCGACGCCCATCTTCACCCACGAGACCTGGATGTTCGGGATGTGCGGGTGCAGCACCAGCCGCGCCACCGCGTGCATCAGCACCGCCTCGCGGAACGTCGGCCCCTTGCGCGCCCGCCCCTTGAGGTAGATCGGCGCCTCCATGTGCACGAACGGCAACGGCACGAACTCCGTGATGCCTCCCGTGCGCTGCTGCAGCTCCCGCAGCGTGATCATGTGCCGTGCCCAGCTCTCCGGCCCGTCGATGTGGCCGTACATGATGGTCGAGGTCGTCTTGAAGCCCACCCGGTGCGCTTCCTCGATCACTTGCACCCACTGGCTCGCCGTGATCTTGTCCGGGCAAAGCGTCGCCCGCACACCGTCGTCCAGCACTTCGGCCGCCGTCCCCGGGAGGGTGCCCAGTCCGGCCGCCTTCAGCTGCACCAGGAACTCCCGCAGGCTCACACCCATGGTCTCCGCCCCCTGCCACACTTCCAGCGGCGAAAACGCGTGCACGTGCATGTCCGGCAGCGCCTCCTTCACCGCGTTCGCGATGGCCAGGTACGTCTCGCCCGTGTACTCGGGGTGGATGCCGCCCTGCATGCAGACCTCGGCCGCCCCCCGCGCCCACGCCTCACGCGCACGCCGCACGATCTCCTCCGTCCCCAGGTCATACGGCTGGCCCCGCAGGTTCTCGCTCAGCTTCCCCTTCGAAAACGCGCAGAACTGGCACTTGAAGTAGCAGATGTTCGTGTAGTTGATGTTCCGGTTCACCACATACGTCACGGTGTCGCCGTTCACCCGCTGGCGCAGCCGGTCGGCCGCTTCGCACACCGCGAAGAAGTCCTCCCCGCGCGCCCGGAACAGCCGCGCAACCTCGCCCTCGCGCAGGTCCTCCCCCGCTTCCGCCCGCGCGACGAGCTCCCGGACATCAGCCGAGACGTGCTCCCGAGCCCGCGGCTCGTGGGGCGTCAGCACGTCCTCGTATCCCGCCGGGATCGCCGTCAGCTCGCCCGGCGACCACTCCTCGGTCCGCGCGAATCCCTCGCCGTCGATCGCCCGGATCACCGGCGTCCGCAGCGCCGGGTCGAGCCAGCGTTCGCCGTCGCGCGCGTACGCCGGGTAAATCGCGAGCCGCTCCGTCAGCACCTTCCCGCACGCCGCCGTGTTCTGGCGAAGCTCCTCCAGGTGCGGCCACGGCGCCTCCGGGTTCACGTGGTCGGGCGTCACCGGCGAAACCCCGCCCCAGTCGTTCAATCCCGCCGCGATGAGCCGCGGGTAGAGGTCGTAGCTCAGGTTCGGCGGCGCCTGGATGTTCATCTCCGCCCCGAATACCACCCGCGCCAGCGCGATCGTCCACAGGAGGTCGTCCAGGTCCGGCTCCGGCGCGTTCGCCATCTTCGTGTCCGGCTTCGCCCGGAAGTTCTGGACGATGATCTCCTGGATGTGCCCGAATTCCAGGTGCAGCGCCCGCAGCGCAAGAAACGCCTCCACGCGCTCCGCCCGCGTCTCCCCGATGCCGATCAGCACGCCCGAGGTGAACGGCACGCCCAGCTCGCCCGCATGCTTCATCGTCTCCAGCCGCACCTTCGGCCGCTTGTCCGGCGACCCGTGATGGACCTGCCCCTTCTGGTGCAGCCGGTCGCTCGCGCTCTCCAGCATGATCCCCTGCGAGACCGTCACCCGGCGCAGCGCCGCGATCTCGTCGCGCGTCATCACGCCCGGGTTCGCGTGCGGCAGCAGCCCGGTCTCCTTCAGCACCAGTTCCGCCATCGCCGTCAGGTACGAAATCGTCGTCTCGTGGCCGAGTTCGGCGAGCTCCTGCTTGGCCACCTTGTATCGAAGCTCGGGCTTGTCGCCCAGCGTGAACAGGGCCTCCTGGCACCCCGCCGCAGCCCCCGCCCGTGCGATCGCGAGCACCTCCTCCGGCGTCAGGTAGGCACGCTGCCCGGGCCGCGGCGGCTTTGCGAACGTGCAGTAGTGGCACACGTCCCGGCACAGCTGCGTCAGCGGGATGAAGACCTTCCGCGAGTACGAGATCACGTTCGCGTGCGCCGCGTCCCGCATCGCCGAGGCCGTCTCCAGCAGCGGCTCCAACCCGGCGTGCGCCGCGAGATGGTACGCATCCTCGGCCGTGGGCAGCCGACCTTCGCGGGCCGCCGAAAGGATCCCCCGGGTGCGGAAGTCCATGGCTTACCTCCGCGCGCCCGTCATCCGGGAAAGGGTGAGTTCAGTTCTTGTATCTACCCTGTCGCGTTCGTATCATATCGCAACCGACCCCGAGGGAAACCCCATGCCGCGCAAACTGAAATGCCCCATCGCCGCCACCCTCGATGTCGTGGGCGATCGCTGGACGCTCCTCATCATCCGCGACGTCCTCCGCGGTCACACCCGCTTCTCGGACCTGCGTGAATCCGTCGAAGGCATCCCTCCCGCCATCCTCGCCGGCCGCCTGAAGCTCCTCGAACGCGAGCGCATCATCCAGCGCCGCCAGTACAGCGACCGCCCGCCGCGCTTCGAATACCACCTCACCGGGAAGGGCCACGAACTCGGCGTCGTCGTCGGCGCCCTGGCCGCCTGGGGCGAAAAGCACACCGAGCACGACCTCCAGCTCGTCGACAACGAATGTGGCCACGGCGTTTCGCTCGTCTATCACTGCCCGACCTGTGCCCGGCCCGCGCCGCGCAGCCGGGTGCGCTTCGTCAGCGCCTGAATCCTGCTCGCTATCCCTTCAGCCGCGCCAGTCCCCACCCCAGCAGCGCGCACGCACCGCCGGCCACCAGCCCACCCACCAGAACCGGCGCCACGAACTCGCTCATCGCCGCCCCGGATGCCATCTGTGCGTATTTCACCAGCGCCACGTTCCCCGCGAATCCGATCGCGAATCCCCACATCGCCCACTGCGCGTCCCGCGGCGACTGTCCCACTCCCAGCTCTTCGAGCACCCCCTGGAGCGGGCCCTTTGGGTCCTGTGCCGTCGCGCGCCGGCTCGCCTCTTCCTCAAGCGCCGCGATCAGTTCGTCGACCAGCTCCTCGGGGATCTCATCGAGCAGCTGCTCGTAGCGCGCCGTTTCGTCGTCGTCGAGTTCGAAGCCATCCGGCACGGCCACCGGCGACCGGCCCGGCGCGTTTGCGGTCCGCGGCCCCGGCACGTAGGCCGCCGCAGGCGACACCCCGTGCGGCGCGCACTGCTGGCAGCGGTCCATCCCCCGCGACCACTCATCGAACGCGAGCCCGCGCCCGCACCGCCCGCACCGGGCCCGCAGCAGGGCCTCTTCCACGTCAGTGCTCCGTCGGAGGCGTGCCCTCGGTCGGGGGCGTCGGATGCGGCGTCGGCGTCGAGGTCGGGGTTGGCGTCGCCGTGGCGGTCGATGTTGCCGTCGCCGTCGCGGTCGTGGTCGGCGTGCTTGTGGCCGAAGCCGTCGCGCTTGCGGTGGCTGTCGGCGTCGCCGTCGAAGCCGGCGGAGTCGGCGTGCGCGTCGGCGTCCCCGCCCGCGGGGTGTTCGTCGGGTTTGTCTGCGCGACCGATGTCGGCGTCACCGTCCGGGTCCCCGTGACCGTCGCCGTCACCGTCGGCGTCGTCTCATCGATGAATTTGCCCTGCTGGTCCTGCGCCGCCAGCACCTGGTTCGAAGGGGTATCCAGCAGCTCAAGCCCCGCCCCCGCGCCCTGCAACTGCGAAAGTAGCTCCGGCAGCCGCGATGCCGCGCTCTGGCCCGGCGCCGCCGGTGTCGCCACCGCACCCTCTGGCGCATACCCAAGGCACGCGCTTCCCGCGATCGCGACCGCCGCCAGCGCGGGCAGTGCCAACAGACGGCGTGCGTTCCTCATGTCCCCGAAGGTAGGTCCGGCGCCACCGCTGGCACATCGGGAGCCCGCCCATAGGGGACTGGGTGAAGCGCGTAAGGGGCCCCGGCGACACCCCACCTTCGAAATCGGACCTCAGACCCCCGGCCTCGAACCTCGCGCCCTACTCACCGTCCCGGGTAGCTCACCCCCAGCCCGGCCCGCGCATCCGACTGAATGCCGTATTGCGGGATCGGGTAGCGCAGGCCGTTGCCCGCGAGCCGTTCCATCCCGGCGATCGCCCGCGGCAGGTACTTCGGCGGCATCGCCATCAACAGCTCGTCATCGAGCACGCCGCCGTACCGCCGTTCCGCGAAGCAGGGGATCGCGAGGCTCGGCTCGCCCGTGATCAGCGCCCGCCCCCAGGAATCCGCGCACGCCGACTCCCCGACCACGCTCCATTCGAACTTCCGGTACCCGGACCATTGCAGCCCGTTGATGAGGACGATCATCTGCCCCGGCGTCGCGTAGACCAGGCACACATCCGGCGGGTCCAGACGCCCCGAGGTCAGCGGCGAGACCGCCATCGCCTCGAACTGCCCGAACGGCACCACATCCATCGCCGCCTGGTGTGCCGCCGAATCCTCCAGCGTCTCGAACCACACGCCCTTCATCGACTGCCCGGAGAGCCACTGCTCGTCCTGCGGCCGCAGCCCGATGACGGCACCGCACTGCGGACCGGCGAGGTCCTCGTTCGTAATGCCCACGGTCCACCCCAGGCGCGCCGCCTGGGCCACCACCTGGTCCGTCGTGTGCTTCGCCGAAGGGCGCCGGATCTTCGGAATGGCCTCCATCTCCGCTCTCGTGCGAAAGAGCTTCATTCCGATGGGCGTCGTCTTCAGCCGCAACAGGCGGTTGAGCCCGCCCACCAGCGCCTCCCAGTCGTACCGCTGCGGCTCCTCGTGGATCACCTCGTCGAGCCCGATCGTCGTCATGGCCTGCCTCCCCGTGCGTTACCCACGGACGATACGCCGAAACCGTCCCCGCCGGTGCCACGCACGCCAACGGCTGTCGCGCGAATCAGGCATCATCCTCCCTGATGTCTCCCCGCGTGCTGTTCGCCTCCGCCGTGCTGCTCACCGGCTGTGCCACCGCCACACCCGTCGCGGAGCCTCCCGCCCCGCGCGATGGCGCGACACGCGCGCCGCAACAGACGGCCGCCGGCCCCACGCGCGCGTCCTCCCCCCCGGGGCCTTCGGCCACGATCCGATCCGGCGCACCCACAGCACCCGCAACGCCAGCCTCGGCGCCGCTCCCGGCCTGCCAATGGGCCACCGCCACCCGCGTGGTCGACGGCGACACCATCGTCGTCCGCATCAAGGGCGCCGAGGACCACGTCCGCTACATCGGCGTCGATACCCCCGAAACCGTCGCCCCGGGTCAGCCCGTGCAGCCCTTCGGTCCCGAGGCCAGCGCCCTCAACCGCACCCTCGTGGAGGGCAAGCAGGTCTGCCTCGAAAAGGACATCACCGATCGCGACCGTTACGGCCGCCTCCTCCGCTACACCTGGCTCGCCGACGGCAGGCTCGTGAACGAAGAGCTCCTGCTGGCGGGCCTGGCCACCGTCGTCACCTATCCCCCGGATGTGAAATACGTTGAGTCCCGCTACCTGCCCGCCCAGCGCGCCGCACGGGAGGCCGGCCGCGGCATCTGGGCCGGCTCCGCCTTCGCACCGCCGGCCATCAACGGCCTCTTCACCACGCCCGTCGCCGCTCCCGCTTGCTACCGCCCCGGCGCGAACGGCTGCGACTGCCGGCACTTCGCCACCCACGCCGCCGCCCAGGCATTCCACGACACCTTCGACCCCAAGGACGACAACCGCCTCGATTCCGACCGCGACGGCCTCGCCTGCGAAACGCTCCCCTAAAATCGAAAGGGGCCCCCTCGGGAGCCCCTCGCCAAAGTGGTGCCCGTGCCGCAGGGCCTAGGTTCCTTCCTGCCACGACGTGAGGTAGCGCTCCTGCTCCTCCGTCAGGTAGTCGATGCGCACGTTCATCGCGTGCAGCTTCAGCCGCGCGATCTCCTTGTCCACTTCGTCGGGCAGCTCATACACGGTCTTCTCGAGCTTGCCATGCTGCGTCGCGATCCACTCCGCGCCCAGCGCCTGGTTCGCGAACGACATGTCCATGACGGCCGCCGGGTGGCCCTCCGCCGCCGCCAGGTTCACAAGCCGCCCTTCGCCCAGCAGGAACAGCTTCCGCCCGTCGCCCAGCCGGAACTCCTCGACGTTGTTCCGAATCCGCCGCCGCCCCTCGCTCAGCGCCGTCAGCGCCTTGAGATTGATCTCGGCGTCGAAGTGACCGCTATTGGCCATCATCGCGCCGTCCTTCATCCCCTCGATGTGCGCCCGGTCGATCACGTTCACATCGCCCGTGAGCGTGATGAAGAGGTCGCCCTCCGCGGCCGCGTCGGTCATCGGCATCACCCGGAAGCCGTCCATCACCGCTTCCAGCGCCTTCACCGGGTCCACCTCCGTGACCACGACCTGCGCCCCGAGCCCGCGCGCCCGGCTCGCCACGCCACGGCCGCACCAGCCGTACCCGGCGACCACCACCGTCTTCCCCGCGATGAGCACGTTCGTCGCCCGGATGATCCCGTCCATGGTCGATTGGCCCGTGCCGTACCGGTTGTCGAACAGGTGCTTCGTGTCCGATTCGTTGATCGCCACGATCGGGTACGCCAGCGCGCCATCGGCCGCCATCGCCCGCAGCCGGATGACGCCCGTGGTCGTCTCCTCCGTCCCGCCCTGCACGCCCGGCAGCAGGTCGCGCCGGTCCTTGTGAAGCACCGCCACCACGTCCGCACCGTCGTCCATCGTCAGCTGCGGCCCGTGCTCCAGCGCCTGGTGGATGTGCCGGTAATAGGTCGCGTTGTCCTCGCCGTGGATGGCGAACACAGGGATGCCGTACTCGTGCACGAGCGCCGCCGCCACGTCGTCCTGCGTCGAAAGCGGGTTGCTCGCGCACACGCGCAGGTCCGCACCCGCGTCGCGCAGCGTGATCGCGAGGTTCGCCGTCTCCGTCGTCACATGCAGGCACGACGTCATGCGGATGCCCTTCAGCGGTTTCTCCCGCCCGAACCGCTCGCGAATCAGCCGCAGCACCGGCATTTCCCGCTCCGCCCATTCGATCCGCCGGATTCCTTCGTTCGCCAGCGACGGGTTGGCGATATCCGATGGCACAGTCATGAGGTTCCCTTTCCCGCGGCGCCTTCGCCGCGCACCCGAACCCGAAGCCCGGTGATGGTTGAGCGGCCCGCCCCGGCGGCGCCGTCAGTGTGAAAGCGTTACGAAGGCTCCATCGTACTTGCGCCCGCGGATAGCCGCCCGCGCACGCCGCATCATGCTGCCCAGCCCCGAGGGGTCGCGACGCTGCGCGCTCGCCTCCACCAGCTGACACACCTCACGGTAGCCCAGCCGCTCATAGGCCGAAACGGCCGGCAGGTTCTTCGGGTCCACCGTCAGCACCACGTACTCGCAGAACTCCAGCAGCGCCGCCGTCACCGCGCCCGTCGCCGCCGTCGCGAATCCCCGCCCCCGGTACGACGGGTGCGTGAACACGTTTCCCACCACGGCCACTCCCTCCAGCCGCGAAACCACATGCGTCCCCGCCACCGCCACCAGCCTCCCGTCCGTCACCACCCCGCGATACATCCCCGCGTCGATGTGCTCCGGCACGTAATAGCTCGGCCCGCCCTCGGAGCCGTACAGCGCATTCACCCTCCGGATGTCAACGCCCCCCAGCGCGACCACGTGCGGCCCCGTCATCACCCGGAACTCGTCCTTTGTCACTGCCATGCGAATCATCGGCTGCTGGCTCGCGAGCCGGTACACGTTCTGGAGTGCGTCCAGGTGCTGCGGCTGGCACGTCGCGTAGGTGTGCCCCGGGCCGGGGTGAATTGTCAGCACCGCCGCGATCGCGTCGGCGTCGCCCATCACGAACGTCGCTTCCCCGAGCCCGCCGCGGCTGTGCAGCACCAGTCCCGATCCCGTGTCCCCCCGCGACCAGTACCAGCTCGTGCGCTCGAACAGGCCCGGCTCAAGCTGCCCCAGCGCGTAGGCGCTGTATTCGATGCGCGGCCGCAGCAGGGCGCGGATCTGCTCACGGTCGGAGATGCGCCGCACCACATAGTCGTAGTGCGTTCGCGCCCCCCCGTGCCACCGCGCCTCGCGTTCCGCCATCCCTACTCCCCGGCCTCGAAGTGCGTGAGCCGCCGGAACTCACTGTAGCGAGCGTCCACTTCCGCCCGCGTGAGCGTCAGCAGACGCGATGGGCCGAATCCCTCGACATCGAACGACGCCACCGTCGACCCGTAGATGATCGCTTTGCGGATCTCCGCGGGCGTGATCGCGGGCACGCTGTCCAGGTATCCCAGGAAGCCCCCCGCGAACGCATCGCCGGCGCCCGTCGGGTCCACGACCTCTTCCAGCGGGTACCCCGGCGCCACGAAGTAGTCGCCCTCGCTCACGAACGCCGCGCCATACTCGCCCAGCTTCACGATCACACCCTTAGGCCCCCCGGCGAGCAGCGCCCGTGCGGCCTTCGCGATGCTGGGCGTCCCCGCGATTTCGCGCGCCTCGCTCTCATTCACGGTTACGAAGTCGGCCGCTCCCATGGTTTCCCGCAGCTCGCCCGGCATCCCGTCGATGTAGAACTTGATCGTGTCCACCATCGTCGCCTTCGCTCTCGGCAACGCGCCGATGAGCACGCGCTGCATTAGCGGGTCGCCTGCGGCGAGGAACGCCGTTGTCGAATCCTCCCAGCCCGCCGGGAGCTCCGGCCGCCAGGCGGCGTTCACGCCGAGCTCGGTGTAGAGCGTGTCACGCGTGTTCAGGTCGTAGTGGTACCGCCCGCCCCAGCGGCTCGTGCGCGGCCCTTCGACCGTCAGCCCGCCGATGTCCAGCCCCGCCACCGATTCCAGCGTGCGCCGGTGGTGCTCCGGGAAATCCTCACCCACCGCTGCCAGCAGCCGCACGTCCGTAAACAGCGCCGCCGCCATCGCCGCGCAGGTCGCCGACCCGCCGAGCGAGTCCTCCACCTTCGCGAACGGCGTCTCGATCTCGTCGATCGCGACCCACCCCGCCACCAGAAGCGTCATTCCTCTCCTCCCAGCCGCCGGCGCAGGATGGGCGCCAGTCGCGCCCGCGCGCCGGCCCCGATTGCCCCGGGCTCGGTCACCAGCGCCGCATCCAGCGCCGTCGTCGAAGGGCACGCGCTCACATCCGGGAGCGCCCGGGCGAGGTGGCGAACGGCCTCCCGGCTCGTCTCCACGTTCTTCCGCAGCACCGCGAACACCGTCGCCGCATCCACCGCGTCGTGCCCGGCGTGCCACGCGTCATAATCCGTCACCGCCGCCAGCACGGCGTACGGCAGCTCGGCCTCGCGCGCCAACTTCGCCTCCGGCAGTGCGGTCATGCCCACGATGCTCGCCCCCCATTGCCGGTACAGCTCGCTCTCCGCCCGGGTCCCGAAGGCCGGGCCCTCCATCACGATGTACGTCCCGCCATCGTGGACGGTCGCGCCCGCGGCGCGCGCCGCGCCAATGGCGCCCCGCCGCATTGGCTCCGAAAACGGGTCCGCGAAGCCCGCGTGCGCCACCACGCCCTCGCCGAAGAAGGTCGATGGCCGGTTCGCGCGCGTGCGGTCGATGAGCTGGTCCGGCACCACCATGTCGCCCGGGCCGAAGTCTTCGCGCAGGCTCCCCACGGCCGAGATCGCGAGCACCCGCCGCACGCCCAGCCACTTCAGCGCCCAGAAGTTTGCTCGCTGCGGCAGCTCCGACGGCAGGAGCGTGTGCCCCCGCCCGTGCCGCGCCAGGAACGCCACTCGCGCCCCCTCCAGCGTGCCTATCCGAATGTGGTCCGATGGCCTGCCGAATGGCGTCTCCACCGCCACTTCCTCAACGTCCGAAAGCCCGGGCATCTCGTAGAAGCCCGAGCCGCCCATCACGGCAAGGTCGATCGGACGGGTCACGCGCGCGTTCCGGCGGGAGGGTATGCCGCAGTCTATCGTTTCCGCGCCGTTATCGCTGCTCCAGCGCCCTTGCGATGGGTGCAGCGAACGGCGGCCGCAGCACCCCCCGCTCCGTCACGAACGCCGCGATCAGTGCCGCCGGCGTCACATCGAAGGCGGGGTTGTACGCCTCCCCACCGGGCGGCGCCCAGCGCGTCTCGCCGAAGCCGCCGACCTCCTCCGCCGCCCGGAACTCGATCGGGATGCCGCCGCCGTGCGCGCACGCGGGGTCGAACGTCGTAAGCGGCGCCGCGATGACGAACGGCACGCCATGGCGCGCGGCCACTGCCGCCAGCCCATACGTTCCCACCTTGTTCGCGGCGTCCCCGTTGGCGGCGATGCGGTCCGCGCCCGTCACCACATACTGCACTCGCCCCGACGCGATCAGCGAGGCCGCGGCAGTGTCGGGGAGCAGCGTCGCCGGGATGCCCGCCCGCGTCAGCTCCCACATGGTCAGACGAGCGCCCTGCAGCAGCGGCCGCGTCTCCGTGGCGTAGCAGCGCACCAGCCGTCCCTGTTCAAAGGCGACCCGCACCACCCCGAGCGCCGTGCCGATGCCGGCTGTTGCGAGCCCGCCCGCGTTGCAGTGCGTCAGCACCGCGCTGCCGGCCGCGATCAGCGGCGCCCCGTACTCCCCGATGGCGCGGTCCTCGCCGGCACGTTGCGCCGCAAATGCCCCCGTGAACGCCCACAGCACGTCCGCGCGCCGCGCCTCACGCTCGGCCAGGGCCGCCGCCAGCGCCTTCCGCGTCACCGTCGCCAGGTCCACGGCCGTCGGGCGCGTCGCGATGATCTCGCTCGCCGCCGCTTCGAGCTCCGCGTTCGACGCTCCGCCCGTGCTCGCGGCGATCGCAAGCGCCGCTGCCCCCGCCAGCCCAAGCAGCGGCGCCCCGCGCACGCGCAGCATCCGGATCGCCTCGCACATCCCGGCGACGTCCCGAATGGCGAGCCATCGCTCCTCGTGCGGCAGCGCCGTCTGGTCCAACAGCACGACGCCGCGCCCCGGCTCCAGTCGCATCGGCAGCAGGTCATCCACCCGCCCAGTCTAGCCCCATGCGTGGCGCGGACACGAAGAGGGGGCGCCCCGGCGCCCCCTACCCTCGGGTGCGTTGCGAGGTCACCGCCCCGAGGCAGACCGTACCGACCGCTCCAGCGCCTCGAGGTCATCCCCGAGCCGGTTGCGCGTCTGCACCTCCAGGGTGCCGATGACATCCGTGACGTGCTGCTGGAGCGTCGTCTTGATCCCGCTCACGAGTTCCTGCCCCGACCGCGTCAGCTCCAGCCGCACGGCCCTCCGGTCGTCCAGGTCGCGCCGCCGCGTAATGTGCCCCGCCCGCTCCAGCCGGTCCAATACACCGGTCACGGTCTGCGATTGCTGCGAAAGGTAGTCGGCCACCAGATGCGGTTGGGGACGGTCGAACGAATCGACCGCGAGCAACGTCACCGCCTGGACAAACGTGACGTTGTGATCGCGTCCGAGTCGCTGGTCGAGTTCGCGGACGATCGCATTCGTCGTCCGGTAAAGCCCGGTGACGAGGGCGAGTTCCGGTTTGGTGACAGCGTTCATTATCAACCGATCCTAGCACTCACCCTTCCGGGAGGGCGTCAAGGCGCTCATTCGTATACGGAAATGAAAGCGGATGACGAGCCGGTTCCAACGTTCACCGCATCATCATGCGCGCGACCTTCCGCACCCAGTTCCAGCACCTTGCACAACCATTTCCAGGGATGTGCAAGCCGTTGCGCGAGGAATGAATCGTCCGACTCGGTCCGATTTTTTGCCGAACTAGCGCCGTGCTCTCTCACGCATACTGGAGCACGCTGTACACCGCGTACTCGCTCAGCTTCCCGCGGCCGTCCAACCCCGTCAGCTCGATCGCGAACCCCGTCCCCGCCACCGTGCCGCCCACCAGCTCCACCAGCTTCGCGGCCGCCCGCGCCGTCCCCCCCGTCGCGAGGAGGTCATCGACGATGTACGCGCGCTGGCCAGGCCGCAGCGCATCGGCGTGGATGTCGAGCTGGCTCTCGCCGTATTCCAGCGCGTACTCCAGCGACATCCGAGCCGCTGGCAACTTCCCCGGTTTGCGCACGGGCACGAACCGCAACCCCAACCGCACCGCCAACGGCGCCCCGAAGATGAACCCTCGCGACTCGATCCCTACGATCGCCTCCGCCTCGCGCGCCGTCGCATCGCGCTCCAGCGCATCGAGCACGGCCGCGAACGCCGCGCCATCGCCCAGCAGCGGCGTGATGTCGCGGAACAGGATCCCGGGCACCGGGAAGTCGGGGATCTCGCGAATGAAACGCTTCAAGTCCATCGCCCGCATTCTAACGGTCACGCCCCGTTCGCCATCGCCCGCCAACGTCTCAACGGCCCCCCACCGTCCGCTTTCCACTTTCCTCTTTTCTCATTTCTCTTCACACTTGCCCCACCTTCGCCGGCCCGCCGGCGCCCGGGAGTCATCCACATGCCACTGGTCATCGGCCTCACCGGCTCCATCGCCGCCGGCAAGTCCACCGTCGCACAGATCCTCGTCGAGAACGGCGCCGTCCACTGCGATGCCGACAAGCTCGTGCACCGCCTCTACGACCCCGGCACCCCCGGCTTCGAGAAGGTCGTCGCCCACTTCGGCGAGGAAGTCGTCGGCCCCGATGGTTATATCGACCGCAAGATCCTCGGCGCGAAGGTCTTCGGCAAGCCCGACCAGATGGCCGCCCTCACCCGCGCCATGGGCAACATCAACGACGCCATCAAGAAGGAGATCGACGGCTGGCGCGAAGCCCTCGGCCCCAACGACCTCGCCGTCATGGAAGCCGTGAACCTGCTCGAACCCGGCTACTGCATGTGGTGCGACCAGGTCTGGCTCATCGGCGTCGACGACGAGATCGCCGTCCAGCGCCTCATCGAATTCCGCGCCATGACCGAGGCCGAGGCCAACCAGCGCGTCAAGGCCATGGTCCCCCTCGCCGTCCGCGCCCCCGGCGCCGACTTCGTCCACAAGAACAACGGCACGCCCGATGAGCTGCGCGCCACCATCCAGGCCGAGATCGACCGCATCCGCGCCCTCCACGCCGAAGGCACACTCCCTGAGGCCGTCTCCCATACCTGGTGGCCGAAGTTCGCCGAAGAACGCAAAGCCGCGATGGAAAAGGCAGCCGCCGAAAAGGCAGCCGCCGAAAAAACCTCCTGAAGAACGGGGGGCCACCAGGCCCCCCATCTCTCTTTCTTCTTTTCCCTTTCCTCTCGCCTACCCCCCCGCGAGCTTCACCTTCAGCCCCATCCCCTCCAGCGCCGCCGCGAGCCGCTCGCGGTGGTCACCCTGGATGAGCAGCGTGCGCCCTTCACGCGTCCCGCCGGCGCCGATCTGCTGCTTCAGCTTCTTCAGCATCGCATCAAGCTCCGGCTCCGAGCCGGGCAGCCCGGTGATGGCCGTCGCGGTTTTCCCGCCGCGGCCCTTGCGGTCGCGAAACAGCCGCACGATGCCATCGTCCGGCACGGCCGGCGCCGCCTGCCTCGCTGGCTGTGGCGCCCGCCCTCGCGGCGGCTCCGGCGGCCGGATCCGCCCGGCACTCGTCCCGTCCGTCGAATACACCAGCCGCGAGTTCTCGTTCCCTGCCATGCCGCCACTCTACCACCGCATCCCAGGCGTATAGTCCGGCTCGGCACCTCACCCCACCGGGAGCACCATGGACCTCGCGCCCGCCTTCGCCGAAGCCCTCGATATCTTTGTCCGCTACCTCCAGATCGATACCTCGAACCCACCCGGGAACGAGAAGCCGGCCGCCCGCTTCCTCGGTTCGCTGCTCGAACGCGAAGGCATCGCCTGCGAGTACATCGAGACGCAGCCAAACCGCGAAGTCCTCGTCGCCCGCCTCAGCGGCGACGGTTCGAAGCGCCCGATCATGCTCTGCAACCACACCGATGTCGTCCCCGTCGAGGAGCAGTACTGGGATATGCCCGCCTTCGAGGGCGTCATCCGCGACGGCCGCGTCTACGGCCGCGGCGCCGTCGATATGAAGGGCTGCGGCGTCATGCAACTGATGGCCTTCCTCCTCCTCCACCGCAACCGCATCCCCCTCACGCGCGACGTCGTCTTCTGCGCTGTCCCCGATGAGGAGGCAGGGAGCACCTGGGGCATGAAGTGGCTCTGCGAAAACCGCCCGGACATCTGCGACGTCGAGTTCGAGCTGAGCGAAGGCGGCGGCGGCGCTGACCGCTTCGCCGGCGAGGACGTCAAGCTCTTCAACATCGCCACCAACGAGAAGTCCATCTGCTGGCTCCAGCTCACCGCCGTCGGCACCCCCGGCCACGGCAGCCGCATCCACCACGACAACTCGCTCGTCCACCTCATGCGCGCCCTCCTCCGCCTCGAGGATTGGAACCGCGGCATCACCTTCACCCCCGACACCACCGCCTACATCGACCGCCTCGCCGAAGCCGGCCTCATCCCGCCCCGCAGCCAGAAGGACGCCCTCGAAGCCCAGATCACCCGCGGCGGCGAACTCCAGGCCGCGTTCATGAACACCCTGAACATCACCGAGTTCCGCAGCGGCATCAAGACCAACGTCGTCCCCGCGAAGAGCTGGGCAGCGATCGATTGCCGCCTCCTCCCCGGCCAGGACCGCCATGACTGGCTCCGCCAGGTCCGCGAAGTCGTCGCCGACGACCGCATCACCGTCGAGTTCTACCGTCCCGGCGAGCTTGAGCCCGCCGCCGTGCCCTGGGACACCGAGCTCTTCCACACCATCCGCGCTGTCCTCACCGAGGCCATGGAGGATGCCGTCGTTGTTCCCTCGATGACCATCGGCGCCACCGACAACCGCTTCCTGCGCGCCCAGGGCATCCCCGCCTACGGCTTCATCCCCTGCCTCATGAGCGGCGCCGAGCGTGCCGGCTTCCATGGCAACAACGAGTTCCTCACCATCGACAACCTCAACATGGGCATCGAGCTCATGTACGAAATCGTCCGCCGCATCGCCTCCTGAGCGTCGCGCGCCGGCCACGAAGAAGGGGCAGCCAATCTGGCTGCCCCTTCGTGTTCGTGGCCGGCCACGGCCTTACTTCTTCCGCGAGACCGCCGTTGCCGTCGCGCCGGCACCAAGGGCCGCCGCGCCGAGCACCGCGAGCAGCGCCCAGCTCGTGTCCGCGGTCCCGTGGGTGCCCGAACCCGTCGTAGGCGGACGCGGGGTCGAAGTCGCGACGACGGTGCCGCTCGGGGCCGCCGTCGGCGTCGCTGCCGCGCCGCCCACCGTCAGGTTCAGCTCGGTGAGCTTGTAGTTCGCCCACTGGCCAGTCTGCGCCGCCTGGACGCCGTTCACGAAGAACGAGACCGTCGCCCCGTCCGTGCCGCAGCCAGCGTTCGCGCCATCGGCCGCCGGCACGTCCACGACATACCGCGCCTGGCCCGCTTCGATGAACACCGCGGCCGAACCGCAATTCGTCGCGCCCACCTTCGCCTGCACCGAGACGCCCGACGCCGCCGGGGCGCCGTTCACCGTCACCGAACCCGCGAACCGCGACGGCGGATTGGGCGGCGCCTGCGCGAACGCAATCGCGCTCAGTGCGATCGCACCCGTCGCGGCCAGCGCCCCGATCGGCATGCGCATCCAGGATGCTGTCATTCCGTTTCTCCTCATTGCTGTATTACCCCTGTGCCACGGTCCATACGATAGACCCTGACGCGTTCGTTGCAATCCAGTACGCCTGGCCCTTCGAGAACGTGCTGAAGTCGTTCGCCCCCGGCACCCCCTCCGATCCCGGGAAGTACGCTTCCCACTTCTGCGAACCGCCGTTCCAGCGGAACACCGCCGTCACCGACGAGAACACGTTGTTCGTCGCCGCGTTGTCCGGCGTCTCGATGCCCTTGAGCGCGTTCGCCACGCCCATCCCGTCGCTTCCATTCCACGCCACCAGGCTCCAACGGAACGTCAGCGTGTAGCTGATCGTCGCCCCCTGGTAGGTGAACTTCGTCTGCGTGCCCACCGGGCTGGAACCCAGCGGCCCCACGACCACCACGTCGACCGTGCCCGTGCCCGCCGGCGCCGTCACCGTGATCGACGTGTTGCTCGTCACCGTCAGCGACGTGCCCGCGGTCCCGCCGAACGTCACGCTCGTCGCACCGAGGAATCCCGTGCCCGTGATCGTGACGACCGTGCCGCTCGCGCCCGCCGTCGGGCTCAGGCTCGTGATCGACGGCACGGTCGCGCCGTACGTGTACTTCGCGCCCGAGGCGATCACGCTCTGGCCCAGCGGCGTCGTCACGAGCACGTCGACCGTGCCCGCCGCCCCCGCTGGCGCCGTCACCGTCAGCGTCGTGTCGTTCGTGACCGCAAGGGCCGTTCCCGCCACGCCACCGAAGCTCACGACCGTGGCCCCCGTGAAACCCGTGCCCGTCAGCGTCACGACCGTGCCGCCCGTCGTGGGCCCGCCACCCGGGTTCACGGCCGTCACCGCCGGCACGCCGGCGTAGGTGAACTTCGCCACCGAAGACGTCAGGCTCGTGCCGCCCGTCGCCGTCACGATCACGTCAACCGGGCCCGCGGTCGCCCGCGCCGGTGTCGTCACCTGCAACGACGTGTCCGTGACGTTCGTGATGTTCGTCCCGGCCACGCCGCCGAACATCACCTGCGTCGTCCCGGTGAAGCCGGTGCCCGAGACCGTCACCACCGTGCCCCCGGCCAGCGCACCGCTCGCGGGCGAAACCGAAGTCACCACCGGTACCGTCGAGGCCACATACGTGTACTTCGAGGCCGCGGTCTGCACATTCGGGCCCGAAGGCGTCGTCACCTGCACGTCGACCAGCCCCGCCACGTGCGCCGGCACGGTCACCTGCAGCGAGGTCGCCGTCACGTTCGTGATGTTCGTCCCGGGCGTCCCGCCGAACGTCACGCCCGTGGCGCCGAGCAGGTCCGTCCCGCTGATCGTCACCACCGTGCCGCCCGCCGTGGTCCCGCTCGTGGGCGAAACCGCCGTGATCGTCGGCGCCGGGGCCAGCGTGTAGGTATACGTGGTGCCCGCCCCCGCGACGCTCGTACCGCCCGGCGTCGTCACCGTCACCGTCACCGCCCCGGCCGCGTGCGAAGGTGCCGTGACGCTCAACAGGTTGTCGTTCTGGACCGTGACCGATGTCGCGGGCGTCCCACCGAACGAGACCGCGCTCGTGTTCAACAGCCCGGTGCCCGTGATGGCCACCGTCGTGCCGCCGCTCGTCGAGCCGGTCGCCGGCGAGAGCGTCGAGACCACCGGCGGCGCAACATACGTGAAGTTCACCGCCGCGGTGCTCGTCTCGGCGGTGTTGTTCGTCACCGTGACCTGCACCGGCCCCGCGGAGACCCCCGCCGGCGTGGTCGCGCTTATGGTCGTGTCATTCACGACGTTGCAGCTCGCGGCCGAGACGCCGCCGAACTTCACCGCCGGACACGGCACACCCGGGGTCACGTTCGTGAAACCGGACCCGCTGATCGTCACCGTCGTTCCGCCGGCCAACGGCCCTACCAGCGGGGACACCGAGGTCACCGTGGGCGCCGCCGCCAGCGCCGGCGAGGCTCCCGCCCCAACGAGCGCGACGACGACGGCCGCCAGCGCCGCGAGGCGCATCATCACGGTTCGCGGAACCGCGAGGTGCTTCCCTGGCATATCGCCTTCTCCTGCTTGCGTGAATTGTGCGCAAACATCGCCACCGTCCCACGGGGGCCGGCGGGCATGGCTTCCGCACACGCTTGCTCCACGTTCTCAGCGGCGGGGCTTGAGTTCTGCCTTCAAATGCACCGCTCTCTGTTACAGGAGCGTCAAATTGGCCAACGCTTTACAGAGGCCATACACAAATGCGCGCGAACCGGGCCCGGGACACGCGCCACGGTAAAGCTCACTCCTGTGCCTCACGCTTTCCTCCCTGATAGGAATTCGCAAGCACTGTCAAGGTTTACGGCCTTCGCCGTCGCGTTTCGGGCCCCCATACTGCGGCCATGGAGCCTCTCCTTCTCGAAATCACCGAGGCCGACGGCGGCTGGGCCCTTGTCTATGGCGACCGCCTCCCCTCCGTCGAACGCTTCGATACCCGCGCCTCCGCCATCGAACGCGCCCGCCTCATCGCTCGCGACGCGGGCGTCGTCTCTCAGATCCGCATCCGCGCCCCCGGCCAGGCCGACGTGTCCGAGTGGATCCACCCGCTCCGGCCCGGCCTCCAGCGCGCCACCTGATCCCGCCGGGGTTCATCCGTGCCCGATGGTCTCCTCCTTCTGCACGCTTTCCCGCTCGACCACACCATGTGGGAGCCCCAGGCCGCTGCCTTCCGCGGCGCCTGCACCGTCGTCGCGCCGGACTTCCCCGGATTCGGTGATGCCGCCCCCACCGCCCTCCCCCCGACAATCGACAGCGCCGCCGACGCCGCCGCCGAGGCCATGGCGCGCGCCGGCATCGATCGCGCCGTCGTCTGTGGCCTCTCCCTGGGCGGCTACGTCGCGCTCGCGTTCCTTCGGCGTCACCCGGCCCGCGTCCGCGGCCTCGTGCTCGCCAACACGCGCGCCGACGCCGACGACGAGGCCGCGCGCGAACGCCGCGCCGCCCTCGCCGCGCGCCTTCGCAGCCAAGGCAACATCCTCGCCGAGAATCCGCCGCCGCTGCTCTCCGATGCCGCGCCGCCCGCACTCGTCGCACGCGTGAAAGGGATCATCGCCCGCCAGCCGCCGGAATCCATCGCCCGCGCCGCCGAGGCCATGGCCGCTCGCCCGAGCGCCCTCGGCGACCTCGCAACGATCGCCGCGCCCACCCTCGTCATCACCTCATCCGGCGACACGCTCATCCCGCCGGCCGTGACGCAGTCCACCTTCGCCGCCGTCCCCGGCGCGCGCTTCGAAATCATCCCGGGCGTGGGCCACCTCTCGAACCTCGAAGCTCCGGAAGCCTTCAACGCGCTCCTGCGCGACCACATTCGCACCTGCGACTGACCGCGGGCCCCGCGCCTGCTCCTAGTGCGGCACCCCGAAGAGCTGCCAGCCGGGCCGGTTCGCCCCCGGGCCCAGGTGGTCGCGCAACAGCCCCCGGCCGTGCGGCACCAGCAGCGCCTTCTCGATCGCCCACTTCGAAAGCCCCTGCACCGCCTCCATCCGCTCCATCTCCGGCAGCGTGAAGAACCCCACGTCCTTGATCTCGTCGCCGTCGCATTTCGGTTCACCGCCGACGAGTTCCAGCCGGAACACGACGTACATGTTCGTGCTTCCCGGCCCGCCCAGCAGGTGGCGAAACGCGAGCACGTCGCGGACCACCGCCGTCACGCCGGCTTCCTCGAGCACCTCGCGCTCGACCGCCTCGGCCAGCGGCTCATCGTGCTCCACGTATCCGCCCGGGATCTGCCACGAACCGGCGAACGGCTGCCAGCCGCGCTGCACGAGAAGCGCCCGGTCGTCCTGGAGCACCACCCCGGCGCAGCCGATGGAGAACTCGCCGAAGTGGATGAAGCCACACCCGTCGGCCGGGCACGCCGACCGCTCCCGGCCTCCATCGAGCTTCGTCGTCAGCGGCGTCGCGCACTTCGGGCAGTAGTTCATGATCGTCATGGCGCCGCAGTCTACACGCCGCTGCCCGCTCCATGCGCCGCCACCGCCCGCGCGATCCGCTCCAGCCCCTCCCGGAGCTGTGAACGCGGCGTCCCGAAGTTCAACCGCACGAACCCCGCCCCCGGGTCGCCGAAGGTCCGCCCGTCGTTCAGCGAAACGCGCGCGTTCCCAAGGATCCAGCCGGCCGCGTCGCCCCCCGGCGCCCCGATCGCGTTGCAGTCGATCCACGCCAGGTAGGTCGCCTCCGGCGGCGCCATCCGCAGGCCCGACATCCGCTCCCGCACGAACTCGGCCACGAAGTCCCGATTCGCCGTCAGGTACGCCTGCAACTCCGCTAGCCAGTCATCGCAGTCGCGATAGGCGGCCGTCATCGCCGCATACCCCATGATGTTCACCGAGCCCACGAGGCCGCCCTTGCCGCCTTCGAACGCCGCCCGCAGCTCCGGGTTCGTCACGACGGCCACCGATGCCTTCATCCCCGCCAGGTTGAACGTCTTGCTCGGCGCCATCAGCGTGATCGTGCGCTCGGCGATCTCCGGCGAAAGGCTCGCCATCGGCGTGTGCACCGTGTCCCCGAGCGTCAGGTCGCAGTGAATCTCGTCCGCGATGATCCACAGCCCCCGGTCGAGGCAGATCTCCGCCATCGCCCGCAGCTCCTCGGGCGAAAACGCCCGCCCGACAGGGTTGTGAGGATTGCAGAGGATGAACGCCCGCGTCCTCCCGTCGATCGCCGCGCGGAAACTCTCGAAGTCGATCTCATACCGCCCCGAGTCGCCGCGCACGAGCATCGCGTCCCGCCGCACCAGCCCATGGTGCCTATGCGCGTTCAGGATCGGCGGGTAGGCCGGCAGCTGCACGACGATACTCTCGCCCGGCTTTGTCAGCGCCCGCAGCGCCGTGTTGAACCCCGGGATCACCCCCGGGATCGGCAACACGGCCTCCTGCGGGACCTCCCACGCGTATCGCCGCTTGAGCCGCGCCGTGAACGCCTGGTGCAGCTCTTCGCGCGCCAGCCCGTACCCGTAGAACCCCTGCTCCACCCGCTCCCGCAGCGCCCGCCGGATCGGCTCGGGCGACTTGAAGTCCATGTCCGCCACGGGCATGGGCAGCACATCCGGCTCCACCCGCCCCCACTTAGAGCTGTCGGTCCCCCGGCGGTCGTAAACGGTGTCGAAGTCGTAGGCCATGCGCGGTAGCCTACACGCTCGCGCCCCTGCCGCGCCCCCCGCGCACCCCGCGCAGGCCATCTGCCGCCCGCTCCCCCCGCCCGTGCACCCCCTTTACGCGGCGGGCGTTCCCCTATTTGGCCCCGCCATGCTCCCGCTCGAAACACTCCCGATCTAGGATCGAATCCGGCGCCGGCCACCGCCCTCCCGGCGAAGCGGCGCACGGAGGACGCACATGCGTATCGGCATTCTCACCGGCGGGGGCGATGTCCCCGGCCTGAACCCCTGCATCAAGGCCGTCGTCAACGGCGCCGACGAAAACGGCTGGGAAGTCGTCGGCATCCGCCGCGGCTGGGCCGGCCTGCTCCACTTCAATCCCGCCGAGAACACCGCCTCGGAGTGGATCGACCCCCTCGACCGTAAGCAGGTCCGTACCATCGACCGCTACGGCGGCACCCACCTCCATACCTCCCGCACCAACCCCCAGAAGGTCCGCCCCGCCGACCTCCCGGACTTCCTCAAGGACCGCTTCCCCTTCGCCGAAGGCCAGAAGACGGTCGACTGCACCCCCTACGTGCTCGAAGTCATCAACGCGCTCGGGCTCGATGTCATCGTTGCCATCGGCGGCGACGACACCCTCTCCTACGCCGTCCGCCTCCACACCGAAGGCGTTCGCGTCATCGCCATCCCCAAGACCATGGACAACGACGTCTATGGCACCGACTACTGCATCGGCTTCAGCACCGCCGTCACCCGCAGCGTCGACCTCATCAACGCCCTGCGCACCCCGACCGGCAGCCACGAACGCATCGCCGTCGTCGAACTCTTCGGCCGGAACAGCGGCGAGACATCCCTCATCTCCGCCTACCTCGCCGATGTGGACCGTGCCCTCATCAGCGAAGTCCCCTTCGACATCGAGCGCCTCGCCTCGCTCATCGTCCAGGACCGCAAGCGAAACCCCTCGAACTACGCCATCATCACCGTCTCCGAAGGCGCCTCCATGGCCGGCGGCCAGATCATCGAATACGGCCAGGAGGATGCCTACGGGCACAAGAAGCTCGGCGGCATCGGCGTCGTCATCGGCGACGCCCTCAAGAAGCTCACAGGCGTCGACATCGTGAACCAGCAGATCGCCTACCTCATGCGCGCCGGCGCCCCCGACTCCCTCGACCGCATGGTCGCCACCTCCTACGGGCGGCTCGCCATCGGCCTCATCGGGCAGAAGCACTTCGGCCGCATGGTCGCCCTCCAGAGCGGCGTCTACACCACCGTGCCCATCGAAACCTCCGGCCTGGGCACCAAGCGCGTCGATGTCGCCGAACTCTACGACAGCCAGAAGTATCGCCCCAAGGTGAGCCACCTCCTCGGCAAGCCCATGTTCCTCTACTAGGACGAACCACCCGTTGCCGGGCTCCAGCCCCGAACCGCGGACTCCGCCCGGCACCGCGACCCTTCCCCCCGCCCTTGCTACAGTCGAGACACCCCGCGCCGCATGGCGCCACCGCATCGCCACGAGGTGTCCCGCATGATCCGCCGCCCCCGCTTCGCCGCGCTCGCCGCCGCCTGCCTGCCGCTGCTCGCGCTCCCCGTCTTCGCTGCCTGTGGCGGCGATGACGACGATGCCGCCACAGCCACCCCACTCCCAACGACGGCCCCCGCCACCGCGACGCGGAGCACCGCCTCCGACTTGCCCGCGGCCTCCCCCACCTCCGCCGCGACCGCCGTCCGCACCCCCACCACGGCACCCCTCCGCTTCGCCGCCGCCGACAGGGTCATCGATGCGGCCACGAAGGACTACACCGCCGTCATCGCCACGGCGAAGGGCGAAGTCACCATCAAGCTCTTCGACGACAAGAGCCCGAACACCGTCAACGCCTTCGTCTTCCTCGCCCGCAAGGGCTACTACAACAACATCACCTTCCACCGCGTCGTCAGCGGCTTCGTCGCCCAGGCCGGAGACCCCACCGGCACCGGCACGGGCGGCCCCGGCTTCGAAACCGAACAGGAACCCAACGACTTCAAGAACCAGGCCGGCTACGTCTCCATGGCCCGCGCCGGCGGCTCCACGAAGTTCGGGAGCCAGTGGTTCATCAACCTCGCCAACAACGCTGCCCTCGACCAGGACATGCCCAACCAGGCCCGCTTCTACCCCTTCGGCCAGGTCACGAAGGGCATGGACGTCGTCCTCGCCATCCGCCAGGGCGACCGCATCCAGACCATCACCATCATCGAAACGCCCCAGGGCCAGTGACCCCCGGGAGCTGCGAATGACCCAGGAATCGAACCGCTGGCTGCAAACCCGAAGCGTCAACCCGGCCGAGTACGACGCCGCCTACGAGCAGCGCGCCGCCGCCGGCGAGAACGTCCACGGCGAAGCCGACCTCATCGAGCACTTCCGGCCCGCATCCGTGCTCGATGCCGGCTGCGGTACCGGCCGCGTCGCCCGCGAACTCGCCCGCCGCGGCTACGACGTCGCGGGCGTCGATATCGACCAGGAGATGCTAGCCGTCGCCCGGGGGAAGGCGCCCGGCCTTCCCTGGCACGCCGCGGACCTCGCTACTCTGGACCTTCCCCGCGCATTCGACCTTATCGTCATGGCCGGCAACGTCATGATCTTCCTCGCCTCCGGCACCGAAGCGGCAGTCGTGGCGAACATGGCCCGGCATCTCACCCCCGGCGGCCGCGTCGTCGCCGGCTTCCAACTCCAGCCCGGGCGTTTCACCCTCGCCGCATACGATCGCCACGCCCACGACGCGGGTCTCGCGCTCGAACACCGCTGGGCCACCTGGGACCGCGCCCCATGGCACCCCGGCGCCACCTACGCCGTCTCCATCCACCGCCACGCCAGCGCCTGATCGCACCCAACACCTGGATCTGCCGGGAGGGGGATTCGAACCCCCACGCCTTGCGGCCGCCGAGTTTAAGTCGGCTGCGTCTGCCGTTCCGCCACCCCGGCGTCGAACCTGGATGCGACGTAAAAGCATGGTCCGAAAGGGCGTTTGGGAGCAACGGTGGGGCAACGGGCTACGGGGTTCCGAAGAGGAGGTCGCCCACCCGGTCGGCGGCCTCGCGCTTGAGATCCGGCATCACGTGACTGTAGGTGTTGGCGGTCACGTGGATCTGGCTGTGGCCCAGCACCTTCATGGCTACCCGGAGCGGCACGCCCTGCGTGAGCATGAACGTCGCCGCAGCGTGCCGGAGGTCGTGGAACCGCTGCCGCGGGAGGCCGGCGGCCCTGAGGTGCGCGTAGAACTGCCGGCGCAGCGAGTACTCAGACACCGGCTGCCCGAGCTGGTCGGCGAAGACGATGCCCCAACGCTCACCCTCCCACGCCGGCCCGGCGCTCAGCCGCTCTTCCGCCTGCCGAGCCCGGTGGGCGCGAAGAGCTCGGACAACGCCTCCGGGCATGACGAGCGTGCGCCGGCTCTTGGCAGGCGGCGCGGTTGCTCGAGGAGATGGGCGTGCGGGAACCGCCGGTGCCCGACAGCTTCATTTACTTCGTCGACCCGTCCAGGCCGGTCGACGTGATTAGGGAGCCGCTCAGCCGGCGCACCCGGGGCGCCACGATGCTGGCACCACACGGCTCGGAGTGGCGCGTGGTGCTGAAGGCGAACGACCGGGTCGAGGTACGCCGCTTCACGCTCGCCCACGAAGCGTTCCACATCGCCTGCGGGACGGGCCTGGCGTTTCGACGCGACGGGATGGGTGAATTCTACGAATGCTCCCTCGCCGATCACTTCGCGAGCAATCTGCTGATTCCGCGGGAGTGGCTAAGGACCTCCGAGGCGACCGCCAACCTCGTCGCGCGGCGCTGCATGGTCAGCATGGCATGTGCCAACCGCGCCATGGGTCGGCCGCAGCGCGGGAACGACCTATGATGCGCGCGCAGGGGCGCCTCTGAGCGCAGGAGAGGATCACCCATGGCCCGGTTCCAACTCACATCCGCCGAGACCCCGGGGCGCCGCTCGAACGGCCAGTCCGCGCCGCTCGGCTTCGAGCAGCAGCTCTGGCAGATGGCCGACGCGCTGCGCGGCAGCATGGACGCCGCGGAGTACAAGCACGTCGTCCTGGGGCTCATCTTCCTCAAGTACATCTCCGAC
>JAYRRO010000011.1:0-8048 GCA_041910095.1 Dehalococcoidia bacterium | reverse complement strand
ACGCGGCGGCGAAGGGCGGGAAGGACGCTGCGGGGGCGTAACGCGCGGTGAAGGTCCGCCCCGGTTAGCACTCTGGCTGCTACACTGCCAAGTAATGGCGGCCCAACAACGAGACCTCTACGACGTGCTTGGCGTGCAGCGCTCGGCGAGCCCGGATGAGCTGAAAAAGGCGTTCCGGAAGCTGGCCATGGAGTACCACCCGGACCGCAACAAGGCGCCCGACGCGGCGGAGCGGTTCAAGGAGATCAACCACGCGTACGAGGTCCTTTCGGACCCCGGGAAGCGCACCGCATACGACCGTTACGGCCACTCCGCCGTCGATGGTTCGGGCGCCGGGCACGGCTTCGAAGGGTTCGGCGGCGGCTTCGAGGGCTTCGGCGACATCTTCGATGCGTTCTTCGGGGGCGCTTCGCGAGGCGGGCGGCGGCGGCGCGGGCCGGCGCGCGGCGCGGACCTGCGCTACAACCTGCGCGTCTCCTTCGAGGAAGCGGCCTTCGGCACGGAGAAGGAGATCGAGTTCAACCGGCCGGAGCGCTGCGAGCGCTGCGCGGGCAAGGGCGCGGAGCCGGGCACGGAACTCATCACCTGCCCCGATTGCAGCGGCGCGGGCGAAATCCGGCGGGCGCAGCAGAGCATCTTCGGGCAGTTTGTGAACGTGGCCACCTGCGGGCGGTGCCAGGGCGAAGGGCGAATCGTCGAGAACCCGTGCACCCAGTGCCGGGGGAGCGGGCGCGAAAAGAAGGCGCGGCGCATCTCCGTGAAGATCCCGGGGGGCATCGATGATGGCGCCCAGATCCGGCTCACGGGCGAAGGCGAAGCGGGCAGCCGGGGCGGGGAGTACGGCAGCCTCTACGTGGCCGTGAGCGTGGCCGCGCACCCGAAGTTCGAGCGTGTCGAGGATCACATCCTGCTGGAGCAGCCGGTGAACCTGGCGCAGGCGGCGCTCGGGGCGCGCATCACCATCCCCACCCTCGATGGCGACATGGAGTTCGAGGTGCCGGCGGGCACGCAGAGCGGCGAGGAGTTCGTCATTCGCAACAAGGGCGTGCCGCACCTGCGGGGGGGCGGGCGTGGCGACATGGTCGTGCGCGTGCACGCCGTCGTGCCCGAGGAGCTGACCGACGCCCAGCGCGCGCTGCTCGAACAGCTCGCCGAGACGATGGGTACGCCCGTACTGCCGAAGGGCAAGAGCAAGGGGCTCTTCGAGCGGCTGCGCGACGCGGTCGCGGGCGGCTAACCACCCTCCTCCCGTCCTGCCCTCCGGCGGCGGGCGGTGCGCTACTGGCGTTTGCGTGCGTTCCGGAACCAGGCGTCCTCGGCCTCGAAGCGGGCGGCGTTCCAGCTGAGGGCGGCGTTGAGGCCCTGTTCGCCGCGGATGCGGTTGTACTCGGTGATCTCGGGCGAGGATCCCGGGCTGGCGAGCGCGATCGCCTCCAGTTCGAGCGAGCGTTCGAGCACCTGGCGGATGCCCATCTGCTCGTAGGCCATGTTCACGAGCTTCTTGTTGTATTCGACGGTTGGCGCGGGGAGCTTGGCGATGGTGAGGGCCATGGTGCGCACGGCTTCCTCCAGCTGGTCGCGCGGGACGACCTGGTTGACGAGGCCGAGGCGGTGGGCCTCCTGCGCGTCGATCAGGTTGCCGGTGTAGAGGAGCTCGCGCGCCTTCGAGGGGCCGATCATCCAGGGCCACACGGCGGGGACGTAGGGCCCGCCGGTGCGGATCTCGGGCGCGCCGAACATGGCGTCGTCGGAGGCGATACGGAGGTCGCAGAAGGTCGCGGTGGCGCAGCCGCCGGCGATGCAGAAGCCGTGGACCTGGGCGATGATCGGCTTCGGGTTGTTCCAGAAGACATCCCACCAGGCGGATGCGCTGAAGCCCTTGCCGTGCATGAAGCGGGACCGCACGGTGTAGGCATCGGAGGGGCCGCCGCCACCGCCGCCGCTCAGGTCGAAGCCGGCGCTGAAGGCGCGGCCGTTCGCGCGGAGGACGATGACGCGGATCTCGGCGTCGCCCCAGCCAGCGTCCTCCAGGGCGTCGCGGACCTCGAGCTGGAGGTCCTGGGAGAGGGCGTTGACCTTCTCGGGCCGATTGAGGGTGACGTAGGCGATGGGGCCTTGCTTTTCGTATTCGATGGTGGCGTAGGTCACGAAACGCTCCCGTGCGAGTGATTCGGGGACGCTGCGCATCCTACGCCGCGGGGGAAAAGGGCGCCCGCGCGAGGGTCAGGCGGTGTACGGCTTGATGGCTTCGGCGTACTTCTCGAGACGGGGGAGCGTTTCCGCGGCGGGCGCGGGCGGGAGGTTGAGGAGCACGCGTTCGACGCCAAGTTCCAGCCACTGCTCGATGAGCTCGGGGCGGGGGAGGGCGCCGAAGAGGGTGACGGGGATGGCGCCGCGCCCGGCGGCCTTCGCCAGCGCCTGGAGCTCGGCCATGCGCGCGGCCAGGCGGTCGCCGCCGCGGCCAACGATCGGCAGCCAACCATCGCCGTACTCGACCACGCGTTCGAGGGTGCGAGGGCCATCGCCGCCGATGAGCACGGGCGGATGGGGCGATTGCGCGGGCTTGGGCCAGCTCCAGATGGGATCGAAATCGACGTGCTGGCCGTGGTACTCGGCCTCGTCCCTGGTCCAGATTTCCTTCATGGCGAGGACGCGTTCGCGCATGATCTTCCAGCGCAGGGACGGCTTCGTGCCGTGGTTCTCCATCTCCTCCAGGTTCCAGCCGCCGCCGATGCCGAAGAGCACGCGGCCGCCGCTGAGGTGGTCTACGCTGGCGACTTCCTTGGCGAGGGTGATGGGGTCGCGTTCGACGACGAGGCAGATGCCGGGGCCCACCTTGAGGACCTTCGTGACGGCGGCGACGGCGGCCATCGCGACGAAGGGGTCGAGGGTGTGGGAGTACTCCATGGGGAGGTTCGGGCCGCCGGGCCAGGGCGAACGGCGGCTCGTGGGGATGTGGGTGTGCTCGGGGAAGAGGAGTGATTCGAAGCCAAGGTCCTCGGCGGCGCGGCCCAACTCGGTGACGGGGATGGCGTAGTCGGTGGGGAACATGCTCAGGCCGAACTTCATAGTGCTGCCTCCGGGAGTGGTGCGATTCTACGCGCCCGTCACCGCGCGTGCCGGGGAACGAAGAGGCCCCCGCGGGGTGGCGGGGGCCTTCGGCGTGCGGCGCCCGGCGCGGACTACATCTGCGGTTCGGGGGCGCGCGTGGGGTCCTTGATCTCGGCGAGGAAGTACCCGGCCACCGAGCAGATGACGCCGATGGCGAGGAAGAGGGCGGTGATGATGCTCATCGCGTCGCGCAGGTTGTCCTGCCCTTCGGTATCGACGCCGCGGAGGATGTTGAAGGTGATGACGACGCCGGCGAGGACGAAAGCGACGGCGCCGAGGGCGGCCATCTCGCTCTTGTTGCGGGCGAAGAGGTAGCCGAGGGCGACGCCGGCGACGGCCATGGGCACGAGGGCGGCGGCGGTGACCCAGTCGCGGTGGGTCTCCCAGGTGGCACGCGTCTGGACCATCATCGCCGTCAGGCCGAGAGCGAGGAGGAGCCCGGCGATGAGGCCGGCGTGCCGCGCGAGCAGCTGTGCGCGTGATTCGGCCGGGGCCTCGGGGATGCGGCTGCGATCGTGGAGGTAGGCGCCGCTCTTCTCGGTTTCGACGGGCGCCTTCGCGGTGAGATTGGCCATGCTGTCCCTCCCCGGGCGAGGCCGGGCGGATGGTGAAGTTCGGCGCCAATCATCCGGCGGGACGGCATCGCCCGCAACCGGCGCGGGTGCCGTAGGCTGGTGGGATGGCGCTTTCGCTCAGGCGTGATGGCAGGGTGGTGCTGGTGGAGGGCGCGGCCGAGGCCGCGGACGGGGAGCTGCGCGCCTCGCTGGAGGAGCTGACCGCCGGGTACCAGACGCGCTGCGTGGTGCTGGCGCTCGCCGGGGGCGGGGACGGCGACGGCGATGCCGCGTGGCTGGCGCACTGGTTCCCGGTGCCCGTGGTGGCGGCGATCGAGGGCAGCATTACGGGGACGCCGGCGGCGCTGGCGCTCGCGTCGGATATCCGGGTCGCGGCGTGGGATGCCGCCCTGGGCGCGCCCGGGGCGCTATCGCGCGAGTTGGAGGTGCGCGCGGCCGCGATCGGGGTCGAACCGCGGGGCAGGATGCCAGCGGCGGACGCGTTCGCGCGCGGGGCCGTGTCGGCGCTGACGGAGCCGGGTGGGGCGCTGGCGGAGGCGGCGCGGATCGCGCGTGTCATCGCCAGCCGGGGTCCGATCGCGACGCGACTGGGCAAGGAAGCGGTGTGGCGCGGGCTGCCGCAACCACTGGAGCAGGCGCTTCGGTTCGAGACCGATTTGACCTTGCTCCTGCAGACCACGAAAGATCGCGCCGAGGGCGTGCGAGCATTCCTCGAAAAGCGCGCACCGGTGTTCACGGGGGAGTAACGAATGTTTGTGCTCTTGGAAGAGCCGGAGGCATGGTCGCTGATGATGGTGACCAGCGCCGTCGCCATCGACAACGCGGATATCTCGGAGGAGGCGAAGGAGCTGATCCGGCGCTGGCGCTCGGACCGGCCGGAAAGCAGCCCCGAGATCGCGAAGCTCACGGACGACCTGAACAAGGCGATGAACAAGCACCTCGATGCGAAGTTCCAGCGTCGCGTGAAGTCGCGCGGCTGGTACGAAACGGTCAAGCAGTAGGCGAGGGGACGACGATGGAAGTGAAGTTCAGCGACGACGAACTCGCCGAGGCCCTGACGGTGATCATCAACCGCATCGCCGACGAGGCGGGGCTGAGCGATAAGGACCGCGCCATGCTCAAGCGCTGGCGCTCCTCGAAGATGAAGCTCGGCAGCGACGACATGTTCGATTATGTGCACAAGGCGAATGAGGATTTCGCGCGCGGCATTGTCCGGCGCGAGCGTTCGCAGATTCGCAAGCCGGACTGGGCGGACTAGCCGGGAAGCCTGCGGGCGCGCACGAGCAGGGCGAAGGGGCGGTTCGCCTCGATCGCCCACTCCGGGCGCGCTTCGAGCATGGCGGGCGTGGGCATCGGTTCGAGCACGCGTTCGATGGCAAAGCCGGCATCGATGAGCCCGTTGAGCTGTGTCGAAACCATGCGGTGGTACTTGCGCACGCCCTCGACGATCCAGCGTTCGGTGCGTTCTCCCTCATCGCCGTAGCGGGTGAGGGCCCAGGCGGACGTCGCGGCGGGCGAGGGTTCGAGCCACCCGGCCTCCGTGGCGCGGCTGAGGTAGACCGGGTGCTCGGTCGAGTACACGACGTGGCCGCCGGGCGCGATCCAGGCTGCCAGTTCGGGGCACAGCCGACCCCAATCGCCGACGTAGTGCACGGCGAGGGAGCTGACCACGAGGTCGAAGCTGGCCGGTGCGAAGGCGAGCCGCTCGATGGCGGCGCGCAGGAAATCGACCCGCGGATGCGCACTGTGGCGGCGAGCCTCGGCCAGCATACGCGCGGAGAGGTCGGCGGCGACGACGCGCGCGGCGCCCGCGGCGGCGAGGTGGTGGGCGAGCTGGCCCGCGCCGCAGCCCAGGTCGAGCACGCGCAGGCCCGCCGCCGGGGGCAGGAGCGACATGAAGGCGGCGTGCTCGAAGGCACCGGTCCAGCCCTCGCCGAAGCGCGGGAGGCGGGCGTAACCGGCGAAGAAGGCCGCATCGTCGTAGATGTTCTGGGGTGCGCTCACGGCGCGAGGGTAGGCGACGCGAGGCATGGCGCGCCATAACGGCGCCTCGCCGTGAACTTCATGCGGCGCGACGGTGACGGGGCGGGAGGCCGCGCCCTACACTGCGAGCGGTGACGCGGGGTATATCAGTTTCATTGCGGCGGGAGCCGTCGCCGTTGCGTGCGCGGCTCGATTCGCTGACCGGGTTGCGGTTCTTCGCGGCCTATTTCGTGCTGCTGCACCACGTCACGAACTTTGCGCGCATCCCGCTGCTCGTGCACTTCGAGGGGTTCGGCGCCACGGGCGTGACCTTCTTCTTCGTGCTCTCGGGGTTCGTGCTCACGTGGTCGTTCCGGCCTTCGGACGCACCGAAGCCGTTCTACTGGCGGCGGTTCGCGCGCATCGTGCCGTTGCACGTGCTGACGACGCTGCTGGCGCTGCCCGTGTTCTATTCGCTGCAGGGCAACCCGGTGGAGTGGGGGCCCGTGCTGCTTTCGCTGGGGCTGTTGCAGGCATGGGTGGTGGTGCCATCGGTGTACTTCGCGGGGAACCCGGCGTCGTGGTCGCTCTCCTGCGAGGCGTTCTTCTACGCGCTCCATCCGCTGGCCATCCGGCGGGTGCTGGCGGCGCGGAGCTGGCCGCTGGCGGCGGCTGGCGCGGCCGTGCTCATCGCGATGGCGGCGACGGCGCAGGTGGCGACGGGCTGGCCGGGCGAAGTCACCGGCTGGCTGCTCTACATCGCGCCCCCGTTCCGGCTGGGCGAATTCGCGCTCGGGGTGCTGCTGGCGGTCCTGGTGCAGCGGGGCTTCCGCGCGCCCATCGGGCTCATGCCGGCGGCGGCGCTGACGGCGGGCTGGTTCGTGCTGACGTACATCCTCTTCCCGCGGACGCTGCCGGCCGGGCCGCTCGCGATGACCGGCAGCGCCGGGTACGCGGTGCTCCCGCTTCTGTACGGGCTGACGATCGTGGCCGCGGCGGGCCTGGACCTGGATGCGCGCGCGTCGTTCCTGCGCTGGCGGCCGATGGTGCGGCTGGGCGAGTGGTCGTACGCGCTCTACCTCGTGCACGCCACGGTCATCTACACGCTCATCGAACTCTTCGGGACGCACTACCGGGCGGTGTGGGCGAACCTGGGGTGGCTCGCGCTGGCGAGCGGGCTCTCGATCGCCGCGAGCGCGGTGCTGTATCAGCTCGTGGAGCACCCGCTGGAACGGTGGCTGCGCGCGCACGAGCCGGGCAAGAGCGCGAAACCGCCGGTCATCCCCGCTTCGGTCGAAGCCGCCTGAGCGACGTTCGCCCGGCGTAGGATTGCCGCCATGGCAGCGCCCGTGCTCGTGCGCCTCCTCGGAGCGGCGGACCTCGACGTCATCCGCCGCATCGACCGCTCCGAGCATGTAGACGTGGAGTACGAGGTCGTGGAGGGCCGCCTCCGCGAGCGGCCCGTTACCATTGCCGAGGTCCCGCCGTGGGAGGGCGTGGGCGACGGTCCGCACAGCGTCGCGGACAAGATCGACTTCTGCGGGAGGTGGCCGGGGTGGCGGTCGTCGAGCCGCGCTTCGAGCCGCCGGTGGCATGGCTCGCCTTCCTCCACGTCGGCCGGCCGTTCCGCCGCTCGGGGGTGGGCAGCGCGCTCTGGCGGGCGGCCATCGAACTGGCCACGGCGGCTTCAGCGACGCGGCTGTACGTGTCGGCGACGCCGGCCGGGGCGGCGGTGAACTTCTACCTTCGCCGGGGGAGCGTGCTCGCGAAGCCGCCGCACCCGGGGCTCTTCGCGCTGGAGCCGGAGGACATCCACCTGGTCTGTGCGCTCAGGACCGGCCCCGCGTGAACGCGCTCGCCGCCACAGCCACCGCGCCGGCGAAGCCGATCGCGCCGAGCACCACGCAGGCAAGTCCGTACCAGCCCACCGGGCCGGCGGGCGTGCCGCTCCCGGTGCCGGGAGGCGCGGGCGTAACGGTGACCGTGACCGGCGGGGTGGCGCTTCCCACGCTCACGGGCGGGAGGACGGTGCAGACCTCGGGCGAGTAGGGGCCCGTCTCACCGGCGATGACGGTGCGCACGCGGTAGCAGCGCTGCGTGCTGCCGGACTCGGCGGCTGGAGCGGTATCAACGGCGCTGGCGCGGCCGCCGGAGGCGGCGGAGGCGGGCACGGTCGCGAACTGGCCCCATTCGCGGGCCGCGGAACCGCGCGGGACCATCGCGCGCTGCACTTCGAACACACCGGTGTAGCCGGGGAGCACCTGCCAGCTGACGGCGATCTCGTCGGGTGGGCGGCGTTCGAGCGGGAGCGGGCGGTTTTCGGCATCGAGGGGGTGTGCGGTGACGGCGATACGCAGGCCGGCGGGGGCGGGCCATGGGGTGCCGCCGGGCCCCGGCGTT
>JAYRRO010000010.1:0-10911 GCA_041910095.1 Dehalococcoidia bacterium | reverse complement strand
GTCCTCGTCCTCGATGAAGGCGGCGGCCGCTCCAGCTATCACCAGGTGAATCACAACTACCTCGGCTTCCCCGGCGGCATCAGCAGCCGCGACCTTCGCCGCCTTTGCCGCGAACAGGCATCACGCCTCCCCATCGCCTTCATCGACGACGCCGCCGCGGCCGTCAGCCGCCAGGGCTCCTGCTTCGTCGCCCGCACCCGCGACGGCATCGAGGTGAACGGCCGCACCCTCGTCCTCGCCACCGGTGTCCGCGATCGCTTCCCGGCCTTCCCTGGCTGGCAGACCTATGTCGGCCGTTCGATCTTCTGGTGCATCGTCTGCGACGGCTACAGCACCCGCGGCCGCCGCATCGTCGTAGTCGCGAACGACGACGACGGCGGCGTCACCGCGCTGCAGTTCCTCCAGTTCACCGCCCACGTCACCGTGCTTTCGAATGCGGCGCAGTGCGGCCTCGGGCCGAAGGTCCGCCACGAGCTCGAAGCCCGCGGCATCCGCCTCATCGAGGACGAGATTGCCGGCGTCCTCGGCCACGATGGCATCCTCGGCGCGGTCGAATTGAAGCGCGGCGGCACGCTCGAGGCCGACTACCTCTTCAGCCTCCAGGGTGTCACCCCCGCGAGCGAGCTGGCCGTCTCCCTCGGCTGCGAAACCTCCGGGCTCGGCTACATCGTCACCGATATGGAGCAGCGCACGACCGTGCCCGGCGTGTTCGCCGCGGGCGATGTCACCCGCGACCTCGCCCACCAGGTCGCGACCGCCGTACACGAAGGCATCACCGCCGCGACGACCGCGAACTACAGCCTCTACGCCGCCTGGCAGCGCCACGAACGGTACCACTGAGGCCTCCGCCCGGCGGCCGCCAAGAGTTAAGAAGCGTGCACCGGCAAGGATTCGCAAGCACTTTCTTGCGCCTTCGGGGCGCGCCCTGCGGTACACTCCAACGCCCATGCCGCAGACATCGCGCCATCGCAACCCCCGGCCGGCCGTGCTGTTCGGCCTGCTGCTGGCCGCGCTCATCGCATCGGCGGGGTGCCTGGCAACCGTGCACCTGTGCATGGAACGGACGGATTCGCGGGAATTCAGCTTCCTCCGCTGGAACCTGGTCCTGGCCTGGTTCCCGGTCGCGATCGCCGTGGTGCTGAGCCTGGCCGAACGGCTGCGCGCGCCGCTGCCCGTGCTCGCCGTCCTCGCGGCCGGCTGGATCGCCTTCCTGCCGAACGCGCCCTACCTCGCCAGCGACCTCGTGCACCTCGGGACGACCTGGGTGGGGGTGCCGATCTGGTACGACGCGGCGATGTTCGGCACGTTCGCGCTGACCGGCCTGCTGCTCGGCTACGTCTCCGTCTTCCTCGTGCACGCGATGGTCGCGCGGCGGTTCGGGCAGGCGACGGCCTGGGGCGTGACGATCGCCGCGTGGGCCCTCAGCAGCGGCGGCATCTACCTCGGCCGCGTGCTCCGCTACAACAGCTGGGACGCCTTCATCCGCCCCCGCGCCGTCGTCAGCGGCTTCCTCGAACCGCTGCGCCACCCGGCGAACGAGCCATTCGCCGCGATCCTGCTCTCGGCGATGGCCGCGTGCCTCATCGCCGGCTACCTCTTCTTCTTCGCCTCCATCCGCGCGGCCGAGCGGCGGTTGTCAAGTTCCCGGTTCCCGGTTCCCAGTTCCAAGTGAGTGCTGAGTGCTGAGCCGGCAACCCCAACGGGAGCCGGTCGCCCCCGGGGTTGCCCCCAGCTCGAACCTCGAGCCTCGAGCCCCCTTTCCTCCTTCTTCTTTTCTCTTTTCTCTCAGTACCACGTCGTGCCCTTCGGCGGCGGCTCGTAGCGCTCGAGCAGGTCCAGCGCGGCGGCCGGGGTGGCCGCGATCGCGAACAGGCGGCTTGCTTCCGGCCGCACGAAGTTCGCCTTCCGCATGTGTTCGAAGAGGTGCAGGAGCGGCTCCCAGAACCCATTCGTGTTCACGAAGACGACCGCCTTGCCGTGCAGCCCGAGCTGTTTGAGGGTGAGGATCTCGACCACCTCCTCGAGCGTGCCCAGCCCGCCCGGCAGCGCCACGAAGCCGTCCGCGCGCGCCTCCATGAACGCCTTGCGCGCTCGCAGGTCCTTCGTGATGACGAGCTCGTCGGCCTCCGTGTAGGCCAGTTCGCGCTCGAGCAGGGGCTCCGGCAGCGCCCCGGTGACGCGCCCCCCGTGGCGGTGGACCGCCCGCGCGAGGGTCCCCATCAGGCCCACGCTCGCGCCGCCGTAGACGAGCGTATGCCCGCGGTCCCCGATCAGGCGGCCAAGCTCATCCGCCGCCTCGAAGTAGGCCGCATCGATGGTCGCACTCGACGATGAGAACACACACACGCTGAGCGCGGACATACCCCGAGGCTACGCCCGCCTGCGCCCGCGGGGCCCGTCCATCCGGCCACAAGGAAGGGCTCGAAGGTGGCCACCCGGCGGGCCCATCCGGACCCGGGCGCTGCTCAGCCCACGGCGTCCAGGAACTCCGCCACCTCTTGCACGAAGTCGGTGCGGTGTTCGCCCCACCAGGCGCTCGAAGGCGCCACCCGCAGCCGCGAACCCGGCACGCGTTCGTGCAGAAGCTGCGCCGCCCGCACGGGGTGCAGCGCGTCGCCTTCGTGCGCGACGATCAGCGCCGGCACGGCGATCCGCCGGTACTCCTCCGGGTCGTGGTACGGCGAGGCGACCACCCCCCGGAGCACGTGCCGCAGCGTGCGCGGGTTTTGCGCGGTCAACCACTGGCGGCGCGTGTCCACCTCGGCGGGCGAAGCGGCCGGCATCATCGCCGCCAGCTCGACCGTTTTTTCGAACCCGAAGTTCTCGATCGCCGCGCTCAGGACGCCGAACAGCTGAAGTGCCTGGTGCTCTTCGGGGCCGCGCATGTGGGGGTGCCCGAGCGGCGGCGGCGCCACGATCACCAGCGCCCGCACCAGCTCGGGCCGTTCGAGGGCCACCCAGAGGCTCGTGGCCGCGCCCATGGAGCCGCCGCCGAAGATGGCGCGTTCGCCGGGCGCGTGTTCCGCCGCGAAGGCCGCCATATCGCGCCCGAGCGCCTCCCAGCTGTACCCCTCGGGCGTCTCCGGGCCCTCCGACTGGCCGTGGCCGCGGGCGTCGTACATGAGCAGGCGAATGCGCTCGTCGAGGGCGTCGAGCTCGCCGAAATCGATACCGAGGGCATCCATCGAGCCCATGAGCCCGTGCCCGAAGACGGCGAGCGGGCCCTCGCCGCGCACGCGGTAGCGCAGCCGGTGGCCATTGATCTCAGCGAAGGCATCATCCATGGAACGAGCTTAGGCCGAAAGCGAGAGAAAAGAGAAAGGAGGAAAGAGAAACGGGGCGGATGTTGGCCAACGGGCATGTAGGATGCGCGCGTGGGAAGTGGCGCCTCGGAACCAGACGGCGGCCTGTTCCCGTTCGGCCCATTCCATCGGCTCGAAAGCTCCACCCAATCGGCGCGAGACGCCATACGCCAGGCGGCCACGGGTGAACTGTGGGGAAGGGCACCACGCGGGAGTGCCTGGCCACAGGTTCAAGCCTACCGTGGGCCGCTGCCTGGCTCTACGGGCGGCATCGAGTTCTGGACGCAGCTGCCGCCCAACCCGACGCGGCATCCGTATGAAGTGCGCTGGGGTGGTCCGGCCCGGCCGGACGTGGAAATTCGCGGCGATTACGCCATAATCAAGATCAGGGTGACGAAGACCAGACCACCCGGCGGAGGTGAGCCGGCGCTATGAAGCAGGTTCCACCCTTCACGACATGGCCCAGCGGCGAAGGCCAGACGGTCGCGATTCTTGGTCGCACCCCCGCGGAACTCGCCCTCGCGTATGGCCTCCGCTTCGAAGAGGGTTGCGACGGCCTCGGTGCCTACGATCTCGCCGCCGTCGAGGATGACAGGCTCGGTCAGCTCTGGTTCTTCGCTCATCGGCAGGCGCCCCGCCCCGGGACCGAGGTCGTGGTCGATGCGGCCGCCGACCCGGCCGAAGGCGTTCGCGCGGCACGGCGCCACCTCCGCCCTCGCGACGCCGACTTCACCTGGCTGGCCTGAGAAGAAGAACACAGAAAAGGAGGAAAGAGAAACGGGGCCTCCGCGGAGCGTCCGGGCAGCTCGCGACTGGCCACCCCAAGGGCCGATAGCCGATGGCCTGGCTCCCCTTCCTCTTTCCTCCTTCCTCATTTCTCTTTCATACTGGATCCCGGAGGACTCCCTTGGTTGACTGAGACCGGCGGCGTGCGAATCGGCTGAACCCGTGGCCCCTGAGGCCCGTGGTCCCGCGCCCGGTCTGTCCCACTGTCCTCCCGCGCCCTGCCGGCGCCCCTCGCGCGCACCGCCCCGTTGCTGCCCACACCGCCTCCCGCGCGGGAGGAGAGGGAGCACCGCATGCTTCGCGTTTCCGCTGTTTCGAAGGAGCTGGGCGGCCGGCCCGTGCTGCGCGATGTCACGTTCACCGTGAACGATGGCGAACCGGCCGCCCTCGCCGGGCCCAACGGCGCCGGCAAGACCACGCTTCTCGGCATCATCGCCGGCGAGATCGCGGCCGATAGCGGCGCCGTGCAGCTCCCGCGCGGCGCCACCATCGGCTTCCTCCGGCAGGGCTACGCCGGCCGCGAGGCCGAAACCGTCGCACAGGCCTTTCCCGTGCTCGACCTCGCCCTCCACGGCGATGCCCGCCTCGCCGCCCTCGCCGATGCGCTGGCCGCGGCACCCCACGACGACGCCCTCGCCGCCGCTTACGACCATGACCTCGCCCGCCTGGCCGAGGCGCCCCCCGCGGGCGAAGCGGAGCGGCTCGCGGCCAGCCTCGCCATCACCGTCCCGCCCGCGGAGACTGCCCTCGGCACCCTCTCCGGCGGCGAACAGACGAAGCTCGGCCTCATCGACCTGCTCCTGCGCCACCCCGGCGTGCTCCTCCTCGATGAGCCGACCAACCACCTCGACCTCGACGGCATCGAGCGCGTGGAACGGCTGATCGCCACCTTCCCGGGCCCGGTGCTCTTCGTCTCGCACGACCGCGTGCTCATGGACACGGTCGCCGCCACGATCCTCGAGCTCGACCCGAAGAAGCCGGGCATCGAGGCCTTCGCCGGCGGGTACAGCGGCTTCGCGGGGGAAAAGGCTCGGCGGGAAGCGGACCAGTGGGAGCGATACGGCCGCCAGCAACGCGAGGAGCGCCGCCTCAAGCAGGTCATCTCCGGGATCGAATCCAGCTCGCGCGCCACCGAGAATTCGACCATCAACTTCGCCATTCGCAAGAAGGCGGCGAAGGTGGCGCGGCGCGCCGTCACCCTCAAGGCGCGCCTCGAGCGCGAACTCGAATCCGCGCAGCACATCGACCGCCCTGACACGCGCATGCGCGGCATCGAGGGCCGGTTCGGAACGGCCACGGCCGGCGCGAGCCGCCTGGTCACCGTCGAAGGCGCCTCTATCGCCGCCGGCGGCCGCACGCTCATCGAAGGCCTCACCTTCGCGATCGACCGCGGCGACCGCGTGGCGATCACCGGCCCGAACGGCATCGGCAAGACGACGCTGCTACGCACCCTCCTCGGCGGCCAGGCCCCGGCCGCGGGCGAGGTTACGGTCGCGGCATCGGCGAACGTGGGGTACCTCCCGCAGGACGAAGGGCGCGAACTCGGCCCGGCGGAAGCGCGCCGCACGCCGGCCGAACTCCTCCGCCGGGCAGTGCCGATGACGGAGGCCGAAGCGGCGAACGCGCTGCACCGCTTTCTGCTCGGCCACAGCTCGCTGCGCACACCCGTGGGCGAGCTGAGCTATGGCGAACGGCGGCGGCTGAGCCTCGCGCTGCTCATCCTCGGCGGCGCCAACCTCCTGCTCCTCGATGAGCCCACCAACCACCTGGACCTGCCCGGCCGCGAAGCGTTCGAACGCGCCCTGGGGGGCTTCGGGGGCGCCATCCTCGCCGTCACCCACGACCGGCGGTTCATCGAGGAACTGGGCTGCGACGTCCTCGACCTTGCCGAATTCGCCGCCCCCGTGACGGCCCGCTGACATCGCGAGCGAGTGTCTTGCAAGCGAGTTTCAGCGCGGAAAGAACCGCCCACAGGCGCGACCGGACGTGCATGAATGGAGGGAGAGCGGAGTGAAAGGAGACCCGGCCATGGGTATGGGAGTGAGCATTTTCCTGATCGCGATCGGCGCCATCCTCGCCTTCGCGATCAACTACACCGCCTCGGGCATCGATATCAACACGGTGGGCGTGATCCTCATGGTGGTGGGCGGCATCGGCCTCGCCCTCTCCATGCTCTTCTGGAGTTCGTTCGCGCCGTTCCCGGTGGGCGGCAGCCGCACGACCACGACCACGCACTCGCACGTCGACGACCCGCACATGTAGTGCCCGGTCGTCAGTTCCCAGTTCCCAGGGGATCGGCCCCGAAGGACCGGGAGCCGAGAGCCCACGGCCGAGAGCCGGCGGCCAATACCAGCCAACCGACCCGCACCCACCGAGGGCGGGATCACGGGCACGAAAGGGGCGCTCATGGCGCCCCTTTCGCGCGTCCCGGTTCAGTTCCAGTCCCCCGTGCCCTGTTCCCAGAGGCCGGCTCCGCCCGGGGGCGGCTGCAACCGCGGGTTGCCCACTCAGCACTCAGCACCCGGCACTCAGCACTCGCGTAAGCTGGCCCGATGGACCGCGGTCGGCTGCGAACGGACGACGGGCAGGAGCTGTGCTTCGAGGTCTCCGGCAACCCGCGTGGCATCCCCGCGCTGGCCCTGCATGGCGGCCCCGGGTCCGGCTGCACCCCCTGGTGGCGGCGGCTCTTCGACCCCGCCCGGTACCGCGTCGTCCTGCTCGACCAGCGCGGCTGCGGGCGAAGCCGGCCGCACGCGAGCGACCCGGCCGTCAGCCTCGAAAGCAACACCACGCCCCACCTCCTGCGCGATATCGAGGCCCTGCGCCAACACCTGGGCGTCGAACGGTGGCTGCTCTGTGGCGGGTCCTGGGGCAGCGCGCTGGCCCTCGCCTACGCGGTCGCGAACCCCAGGCGCGTGGCCGGCGCGGTCCTCTTCGGCATCGCCACCGGCCGCCGCGAGGAGTTCGAATGGCTCTTCCGCGGGGGCCTCGCGCGCCTCTTCCCGGCCGAGTGGGAACGGCTCCTCGCCGCCCTGCCGCCCTCCGAACGCGAGGGCAACCTCCCCGCCGCCTTCGCCCGCCTCCTCGCGGACAACGACCCGGCGGTGCGCGCCGCCGCCGCCCACGCGTGGTGCCTCTGGGAGTCGGTCACGCCAGGGTGGCCTCCCCGCGACGGGCTCGCGCCCCGCTTCGAGGACCCGGCCTTCGCGTACGCCTTCGCCCGCCTGGTGACCCACTACGCCGCCCACGACGGCTTCTTCGAAGACGGCGAACTCCTTCGCGGCGCCGCCGCCCTCGGGCACATCCCGGCCGTGCTCGTCAATGGCCGCTTCGACTTCCAATCGCCGCTCGCGAACGCGTGGGCGCTGCATCGCGCCTGGCCGGGATCCGAACTCGTGGTCGTGGAGGATGCCGGGCACGCCGCCAGTGCGCCCTCGCTCACCGCCGCCATCATCGCCGCCACGAACCGCCTCGCCGCCAACCAGGAGACGCCATGACCATCCCGGGCTCCCTCATCGACCGCACGGGCATCCTGCTGCGAGAGGCCTCGGACCGCTTCATCCTGCCCCGCTTCCGCGCCCTCGCCCACGGCGAGGTCGAGGAGAAGTCCCCGGGCGAGGTCGTCACCATCGCCGACCGCGAGGCCGAGGCGTGGCTCACGCCGCGGCTCGCCGCCCTCGTCCCCGGTTCGCGCGTCGTCGGCGAAGAGGCCGTCGAGGCCGCCCCACGCCTCCTGGAGGGGCTGGACCGCGGGTTGGCGTGGCTGGTCGACCCGGTGGACGGCACCGCGAACTTCGTCAGCGGCAGCCCGCGCTTTGCCGTGATGGCCGCCCTCCTGCGCGACGGCGCCGCCCTCGCCGCCTGGATCCTCGATCCGGTCACGGGCACGCTCGCGGCTGCCGAACGGGGCGCGGGGGCGGCCATGGACGGCATCGCGATGCGCGTGCCCGCGGTCCTGCCCGAGCCCGCGAAGCTCCACGGCGCGCTCCACTGCCGCTTCATGCCACCCGCCGTGCGCGAGGTGGTCGAGGCCCGGCAGGGCGCCTTCGCGAGCACCTTCGGGGGCCTCGGGTGTGCCGGCCACGAATACCGCGACCTCGCCGCCGGCGCGCGCGACTTTTCCGTCTACTGGCGCACCCACCCCTGGGACCACGTCCCCGGCGCCCTCCTCCTCAGCGAAGCCGGCGGCCGTGCCGCCCGCCTCGACGGCTCCCCCTACCGTGCCGGCGACAACCGCACCGGCCTCCTCGCCGCCATCAGCCCGGAGGCCTGGGAGGCCGTCCGGCGCGAGCTGGGGCTGGAAGTGCTGGGTGCTGAGTGCTGAGTGTTGAGTCCCGGGTGGGGCAATCCCACGCGCACGTGCCCGCGACTGGGCTTGCCCCGGCTCGAACCCCGAGCCTCGAACCCCTCCCTTTCATCGTTCCTCTTTTCTCCTTTCTGACGCTGCGCCGCGGCGCGGCCTAGCACTCACAACCGGAGAGTGCTAATATCGGCGTCGCAAACACTCACCACCCACTCTTTGGAGGATTCCCCATGGCCGCAAAGGCTGCCGCTGCCGCCCCCAAGGCGAAGACCAAGCTCGTCCCGCTGGCGGACCGCATCGTCATCACCCCCCTCAAGCAGGAAGAAGTGACGGCGAGCGGCCTCGTGATCCCGGATACGGCGAAGGAGAAGCCCCAGCAGGGCGAAGTCGTCGCTGTTGGCCCGGGCCGCCTCGATGACGATGGCAAGCGCGTTCCCCTCGATGTCGCTGTCGGCGACCGCATCCTCTATGCGAAGTACACGGGCACGGAAATCAAGCTCGATGGCGATGACTACATCGTCCTGAACGACAAGGACATCCTCGCCAAGCTCGTCGTCTAGTCCGGGTTTCGCGAACGCGGGCCCCGTGCCGGCCGCAGGGCCGGGTGTTCGCGGGCCCGCGTCGCCGTCCCTGTTGGACTGTTCGAAGGAAAGAAGGAACCCATGGTTGCCAAGCAACTCGTGTTCGACGAGATCGCGCGCCGGCGGCTGAAGGACGGCGTGGACGCGCTCGCCGACGCCGTGAAGGTCACCCTCGGGCCGCGCGGCCGCAACGTCGTCATCGATAAGAAGTACGGCGCTCCCAGCATCACCAAGGACGGCGTCACGGTCGCTCGCGAGATCGAGCTCGAAGACCCGTTCGAGAACATGGGCGCGCAGCTGGCCAAGCAGGTCGCGACGCGCACGAACGATGTCGCGGGCGATGGCACGACGACGGCGACGGTGCTTGCCCAGGCGCTCGTGCGGGGTGGCCTGAAGGTCGTCGCCTCGGGCGCGAACCCGATGTTCGTCAAGCGCGGCATCGACAAGGCGCTCGCGGCGGCCGTCGCCGACCTCCGTTCGCAGGCCCGCCCGGTGCTCAGCAAGGAGCAGATCGAGCATGTGGCCTCGATCTCGGCGAACGACCGCGAAATCGGCCTGCTCATCGCCGATGTGATGGAGAAGGTCGGCAAGGATGGCGTGATCACCGTCGAGGAATCGCGCGGGATCAAGTTCGAGACGGAGTTCGTCGATGGCCTCCAGCTCGACCGCGGGTACATCTCGCCGTATTTCGTGACGAATACGGACCGCATGGAAGCGAGCTCCGAGAACCCGCTGATCATCATCACCGATAAGAAGATCTCGGCGGTGCAGGAGATCCTGCCGCTGCTGGAGAAGTGCCTGCAGGTGACGAAGGACATCGTCATCGTGGCGGATGAGATCGAGGCGGAGGCGCTCGCGACGCTGGTCGTGAACAAGCTCCGCGGCACGATCAACATCCTCGCGGTGAAGGCGCCGAGCTTCGGGGACCGCCGCAAGGCGATGCTCGAGGACATCGCGATCCTCACCGGCGGCACGCTCATCACCGAGGACATCGGCCTCAAGCTCGAAACCGCGACGGTGGCCGACTGCGGCCGCGCCCGCCGCATCGTTTCGAGCAAGGACGACACCACGATCATCGAAGGCCTCGGCACGGACGAAGCGATCCAGGCCCGGATCAAGATGATCAAGGCGCAGATCGACGACGCCACGAGCGACTTCGAGCGCGAGAAGCTGCAGGAGCGGCTCGCGAAGCTGGCCGGCGGCGTGGCCGTCATCAAGGTCGGCGCGGCCACCGAGGTCGAGCTCAAGGAGAAGAAGGCACGCGTCGAGGACGCCCTCAGCGCGACCCGCGCCGCCGTCGATGAAGGCGTCGTGCCGGGCGGCGGTGTCGCCCTCATCCGGGCGCAGCGCGCGCTCGAAAAGCTCGCCGCCGAGACGAAGGACAACGACGAGCGCACGGGCATCCGGCTGCTTTCGGAGACGCTGGAATACCCGACGTTCATGATTGCCGATAACGCGGGCCTCGAAGGCGCCGTCATCGTCAACCGCATCAAGAAGCTGGAGAACCTGAACGAAGGCTGGGATGCGGACAAGGACCGCTGGGGCGACATGTTCGAGCTGGGCATCGTCGACCCGGTGAAGGTGAGCCGCTCGGCGCTCGAAAACGCCGCCAGCATCAGCGCGCTGGTGCTGACGACGGAGACGCTGGTGGCGGAGATCCCGCAGCCCCCGATGGCGGCGCCGCCGCCTCCCGAGGACTACTAGGGGAGAAAAGAGAAACGAGGAAAGAGGAAAGGGCTTCCGCCCGCCTCCTCCCCGTTTTGCAGGGCAGGGAAGGGGGTGCTCCAACCGGAGCACCCCCTTCGCCGTCTTCCGCCGAAGCTCTAGCCCGGGGCCGATCCCCTGGGAGCCGGGGACTATCTGGCGCGTATGGCCTCCCTGCGGCACATTGAAATTCGCAATTTTCAAATCGAACCAGAAAACTTGATGCGCGGCCGGG
>JAYRRO010000009.1:0-26301 GCA_041910095.1 Dehalococcoidia bacterium | reverse complement strand
CGCCACCTGAGATCGCGGTGGCGACGCGGACGGGGGACACGCCAGCGCGGGAGCGCGAGGATATCCGCCGCGACCCGCCAGACATCCTGATCACGACCCCGGAATCGCTCTACCTCATGCTGACGTCGCGTTCACGCGAGGTCTTACGCACGGTCCACACGGTCATCGTGGACGAGATCCATACGATGGCGGCGACGAAGCGTGGCGCACACCTGGCGCTATCGCTCGAGCGGCTGGAGGCGATCACCGAGCGGCCGCCGCAACGCATCGGGCTTTCGGCGACACAGCGGCCGCTGGAGGAGGTGGCGCGGTACCTCGGCGGCGACCGTACGGTGCGGATCGCGGATGCAGGGACGCGGAAGGACCTCGACCTCCAGGTGATCGTGCCGCTGGAGGACATGTCGCGGCCCTACGACAACCCGGTCCAGCACGCGGCGACGCCAGACGGGCGAGACATCGAGGCGCGGACCTCGGCGTGGCCCGCGATCTACCCGCGGCTGCTTGAACTTGTGAAGGCGCACCGTTCGACGCTGATCTTCGTGAACAACCGGCGGCTGGCGGAGCGGCTCGCGGCCCGGCTGAACGAGATGGCCGGCGAAGAGCTGCTGCGCGCGCACCACGGTTCGGTTTCGCGGGAGCAGCGGCTCGACATCGAGGAGCGGCTGAAGGCGGGCATGCTGCCGGGGCTGGTGTGCACGAGCTCGCTGGAGCTGGGCATCGACATGGGTGCCGTGGACCTCGTGATCCAGGTTGAATCGCCGAAGTCGGTGGCGCGCGGGCTGCAGCGGGTTGGGCGGGCCGGGCACCAGGTGGACGCGCCGAGCATCGGGCGCATCTTCCCGAAGTTCCGGGGCGACTTGCTGGAGTGCGCGGTGCTGGTGGAGCGGATGCGCAAGGGGCTCATCGAACGCACGGAGGTGCCGAAGAACCCGCTGGACGTGCTCGCGCAGCAGATCGTGGCCATGTGCGCGGCCGACGACTGGACGGTCGAGGACCTGGAAAAGGTGGTTCGGCGCACGTACACGTTCGGTGACCTGAGCCGCGATGTGCTGGAAAGCGTCCTCGGGATGCTCGCGGGGCAGTACCCGTCGGACGAGTTTGCCGACCTGCGGCCGCGAATCCTCTGGGACCGGGCAACGAACGTGCTGTCGTCGCGGCGGGATGCGCGCACGATCGCCGTGGTGAACGCGGGGACGATCCCGGACCGGGGGCTGTACGGCGTGTTCCTCGGCGAAGGTGGGCCACGGGTTGGCGAGCTGGACGAGGAGATGGTCTACGAGAGCCGCCCCGGGGAGACGTTCCTGCTCGGGGCGACAACGTGGCGCATCGAACAGATCACGCGGGACCAGGTCATCGTCTCGCCGGCGCCGGGCGAACCGGGGAAGATGCCCTTCTGGAAAGGCGACGGCGTGGGCCGGCCGCTCGAGTTCGGGCGGGCGATTGGGGAGTTCACGCGCAAGCTCGACGGCATGAGGGACGATACGGCGGCAGCGAGGATGCTCGCCGAGGAGCACGCGCTCGATGCCCTTGCCGCGAAGAACCTGATCGACTACGTGGCCGAGGAGAAGGACGCCGCCGGGGCCTTGCCGACCGACCGGACGATCGTGGTCGAACGATACCGGGACGAGCTTGGCGATTGGCGCACGGTCATTCTCACGCCATTCGGGGGGCGTGTGCATGCGCCATGGGCGCAGGCGGTTGAATCGGTGCTCGTGGAACGGAGCGGGTTCGATGTGCAGACGCTGTGGAGCGATGACGGCATCGCCATCCGCTTCGCCGGGGGCGAGGAGCCGCCCGGGGACGACCTGCTGTTCCCCACGCCCGAAGAGGTCGAGGAGCTGATCATCGGGCGGCTGGCGGACACGGCGCTGTTCGCCGCACACTTTCGCGAGAACGCGGGGCGGGCGCTGCTGCTGCCCCGGCGGCGGCCGGGTGCGCGCATGCCGTTGTGGCTGCAGCGGCAGCGTTCGGCGAGCCTGATGGCGGTTGCGGCACGGTACGGGTCATTTCCGATCATTCTCGAGACGTACCGCGAGTGCCTGCGGGACGTGTTCGACCTGCCCGGGCTGGTGGAGGTGCTCGCGCAGGTGCGCGCGCGGCAGGTGCGGGTGCATTCGGTCGAGCTGCAGGAAGCGTCGCCGTTCGCGCGCGGGCTCCTGTTCGATTATGTCGCCGCATATATGTACGAAGGCGACGCGCCGCTGGCGGAACGGCGCGCCCAGGCGCTGACGCTCGACCGGAACCTGCTGCGCGACCTGCTGGGCGAGGATGAGCTGCGGGAGCTGCTGGACCCGGGCGCGGTGACGGACCTCGAGCTGGAGTTGCAGGCGCTCACGGGACAACGGAAGGTCCGCAACGAAGACCAGCTACAGGACCTGCTGCGGCGGATTGGCGACCTGAGCGCGAACGAGGTGGCGGCGCGGAGCCGCCAACCGGAGCGCGCGCGGGAGTGGCTTGCGCTTCTCGAAGCGAGCCGCCGGGCCTGCTGTGTACGCATCGCCGGGGAGGAGCGCTGGATCCCTATCGAGGATGCCGGCCGCTACCGGGACGCACTGGGGGTGGCGACTCCGCTCGGGGTTCCGGAGGCGTTCCTGAAGCGCACGGAGCGGCCGCTGGAGGGATTGCTCTCACGGTACGCGCGGACGCATTCGCCCTTTGTCGCGGCCTCGCCTGCCAACCGCTGGGCGCTGCCGGAGTCGCTCGTGCGGGGGGCGCTGGAGGCGCTCGTGGAGGGCGGGACGCTGCTCCATGGCGACTTCAGGCCAGGTGGCAACGAACGGGAGTGGTGCGACCCGGAGGTTCTCCGTGGGCTCCGGCGCCGTTCGCTGGCGAAGCTGCGAAAGGAGGTGGAGCCAGTGCCGCCCGCGGCCTACGCGCGCTTCCTGGCGGGCTGGCAGGGGCTTGGGAACGCGCACGGTGGGACGGAGCGCGTGCGGGACGTGTTGCTCCAGCTGGAGGGGCTGCCGCTGCCGGCCTCGGTCATCGAGCGGGAAGTCCTGCCGGCGCGGGTTGCGAACTACCAGCCGCGCTACCTGGACGAACTCGGCGCCGCGGGCGAAGTGGCGTGGGTGGGACGCGGCAGCCTCGGCCGTGACGACGGACGGCTCGCGATGTACCGGCGCGAGCGGCTCTTCGACCTGCCGGGGCCGGAACCGCGCGAACTCCCGGCGCTGGAGTCGGTCATCGTGGCTCACCTGGCGGCGTGCGGGGCGTCGTTCTTTGCGGAGATCGCGCGCGGCACCGGTTCGCACCCGAAGGACGTGCTGGAAGCGCTGTGGGAGCTGGCGTGGGACGGCAGGGTGACGAATGACACGTTCTCGGCCGTGCGCGCGCTGGCCCACCCACGGAAGGGCGGACCGCCATCGGCGCCCCGCAGCCGGGCATCACTGGTGCCGCCGGAGGCGGCCGGGCGATGGTCGCTCACGCGGCCAGGGCCCGGCGGGAGCGAATCGGGGACGGCGCGCGCGCATGCGACCGCGACCGCCTTGCTCGAGCGCTATGGCGTCGTCACCCGAGAGACGGCGGCCGCCGAGGGTATCAGCGGCGGATTCGCGGCGGTGTACCCGGTGCTGAAGGCGATGGAGGAGGGCGGGCGGATCCGGCGGGGCTACTTCATCGAGGGGCTCGGGGGGGCGCAGTTCGCCCTGCCGGCCGCGGTCGAACGGCTGCGCGCCGAGCGAGAGCGGCCGGAGGAGCCGCGAACGTTCGTGATCAGCGCGACGGACCCGGCGAACCCGTACGGCGCGACCCTGGCCTGGCCGCGGCGGGAAGGCGAAACGCGCCCGTTGCAGCGCGCGGCGGGGGCACGGGTGGTACTGGTCGATGGCGAACCAGTGTTGTACCTGGAGCGTGGCGGGAAGGGCGTGGTCACGCTGCCGGCTTTCGATGAGCCCGAGATGGCGGAAGCGGCGGTCGTGGCGGTGGCCGCGAACGAGCCGCCCGGCGGCCGGGGGCTCACCTTCGAGCGCATCGACGCGATCGAGGCTTCGAAATCGCCGCACGCGGAGGTGTTCGTCGAGGCGGGGTTCGTGGCCGCGTACCGGGGCCTGACCTACCGGCCGGCGCCAGCGCGGGAGGGAGCAGTTGCCCGAGGGCGATAGCCTCTACCGGTTCGCGAATATGCTGCGTCCGGTCCTGGAGGGAGAGGTGGTGGAGGCGGCACGGAGCCACGGTCCGGGGCCGGTACCGCGCGTGGAGCGCATCGTGGGGCAGCGCTGCACGGGTGTTCGTTCGCAGGGGAAGAACCTGATCATCAGCTTCGAGAACGGGCTGGCGTTGCGCGGGCACCTGCGGATGTATGGCACCTGGCATGTGTACGCGAAAGGCGAGCCGTGGCGAAAGCCTGAGCGCGAGGCGCGGCTCGTGCTGCAGGTGCCTTCGGCGGTGGTGGTGAACTTCAGTGCGCCCGTGATCGAACTCATCGAGGAGCGGGCACTGGTGGCGCATCAGCCCATCGCGGGGCTCGGGCCGGACCTGCTCGACGACGACTTCGACGCGGACGAGGCGTTCCGGCGGCTGCGCGAGCCCGGGCGAGCAAGTCTCACAATCGGCGACGCGATCATGGACCAGCGGGCATTCGCGGGCGTGGGCAACATCTGGAAGCACGAGACGCTCTTCCACTGCGGCCTGAACCCGTGGCGCACGGTTGGCAGCCTCGACGACGAGACGGTGCGGGGGCTGATTGCGAAGGCGCGGGATCTGCTGCGTGCGAGCGTGGGCAAGGCGGGGCCGGATGGCACGAGGCCGCAGCGGCCAACGATGTGGGTGTACGCGCGTCCCGGGCAGCCCTGCCGGCGGTGCTTCACGCGGCTTCGCACCAACCGGCAGGGGGTCGACATTCGCTACACGACGTGGTGCCCGAGGTGCCAGCCGCTGGTCGAGGGGCAGCCGCTACCGCCCGAACGGGGGCGCGGCGGAGCCTGATCGGCGCTATTCCTCGCCGTCCTCTTCTTCTTCGTCGTCGTCTTCTTCGCCTTCGCTGGCGTCGCCTTCGACGACGTCCCAGGTGATTTCGCCGCTGGCGATGAGGTCGGCGAGCCAGGCCTGGGCCTCGGATTTCGCTTCCTCTTCGTCCTCGGCCTCGACCACGACGTAATCCATCACAAACAGGCTGTAGGTCTTCATGTCACTTCCTTTGTCAGCGAGTATCCGGCATGCGGAGCTTGCGGGCGTTACTTCGCGGCGAAGGCGGGGATGACGGTCTCGGACCAGGCGTGGAGGGCGTCCCAATCGACGGGCGGGCGGATGGCGATGTTGACTCGGGCGGCGCCGGCCTCGACGTAGCGGGACACGAGTTCGATCGCCTGGCCCGGGAGGCCGGTGACAACGCCGCGGGCGCGCATGGGCTCGGCGGCGGCACCCCAGGTCTCGCGATACTGCTGGTCGGCGGCGGCAAGGCAGGAGGCATTGGCGGCCATGTGGAAGCTGAGGTTCACGTTGCGTTCGATGCTGGCGGGGTCACGGCCTTCCTTTTCGCACCACCTATCGAGGACGCCGGAGAGGCGCTTGAACTCCTCGGGCGAGGTGTAGGGCGTGTTCCAGCCGTCGGCGTGGCGGGCGGCGATGCGGAGCGTTCGCTTCTCGCCATTGCCCCCGATCCAGATGCGAGGACGTGGCTGCACCGGCCGGGGGTAGCTGGCCGCGTTTTCGAGCGTGTAGTAGCGGCCGTTGAAGTCCGACCGCTCCTGCGTGGTGAGGAGGCGCACGACCTGTACCCCCTCCTCGAGGATGTCCATGCGCTCCTTGATGGGGCGGAAGGGGATGCCGTAGGCGCGGTACTCCATCTCGTGCCAGCCGGCGCCGAGGCCGATTTCGAGGCGGCCGCCACTGAGGTGGTCGATGGTGGTCAGTGCGTTCGCGAGCACGGCGGGATGGCGGTAGTTCATGCCGAGGACGAGGACGCCGATGCGGCAGTTCGTGGTTTCGCAGGCGATGGCGGCCATGCAGGTGGTGGCTTCGAAGCAGCTGCCGTTGCCATCGATGGGTGGTGCTTCGTAGAAGTGGTCCCAGACGTCGACCCAGTCGAAGCCGGCGGTATCGGCCCAGCGCCAGAGGCGGCGGCACTCGTCGATGGAGATGTTCTGCTGGCCGATGTGAAGACCGAACTGCATGGGGACCTCGCGGGTGGGTGAGTCCGCGAAGGATACGCGAAGGGCGGGAGGCGCCGCATGCCGAGGGTGCGCAGGCCCCGACGTGGAATCAGAAGAGGGGCCGAGGAGAAGGGGGAAGTGGCTGGGGACGGAGGAGTCGAACCCCCACGTACAGATCCAGAATCTGCTGTCCTACCATTAGACGAGTCCCCAAGCAGGCTCAGCGAGCATAGCACGGGGCCCCGGAATGGCTCCAGTTGAGGCGGGAGAGCGCGAGGCGGATGGCGGTTGAGCGGGTGTTAAGCGGGCGTTGCGGCGCGTGGCCGAAAGGTTAACGGGACCTGACGATGTTTTGCAGAGCGTTTACACGAAGCGCGAATGAGTTTCACATGGGAGTCCTACTGTAGTGATCAGGGAGACGGGGTTGTCGCAGACATCCTTCCCCGCTCACCGCCACCGGCCCGGTGGCATGCTGCGACAACCCCGCTACCGAAAACTCAACGTTCCAATTCGCCGTCTCGCCGGTCAGCGGGGCGGCCCACCGTCCAGACCGGCAACTGCGCCCTCTCCTACCTCTCCAGCAGTGCCGAAGACGCCAGGAAGCCCCCGGAAACGGGGGCTTCTTGCTGTGTGTCGCGCTGGCCGGGCGTCAGGCTGCGTCCGTGATGCCAGGAACGGGGAAGGGGCGGGCGAACTCCGCGACTTCGTTGCGGACGGTCTCGCGGACACCGTCGCCGTCAGGGTCCTTGAGCACGCGAAGGATCCAGGCTGCGACGCGCTTCATCTCCTCCGCGCCCATGCCCCGCGAGGTGAGGGCGGGCGTTCCCAGGCGGAGGCCGCTGCCGACGAAGGGCGAGCGGGTGTCGTAGGGGATGGTGTTCTTGTTGGTGATGATGCCGGCGCCCTGGAGGGCGTTCTGCGCCTTCAGGCCGCTGATGCCGACGCTGTTGCAGTCGGCGAGGATGAGGTGGTTGTCCGTGCCGCCGGAGACGAGCCGGAGGCCGCCGGCCTGGAGCGCATCGGCGAGGGCGGCGGCGTTCTCGACGATCTTGCGGGCATAGGCCTTGAACTCGGGCGTGGCGGCTTCACCGAAGGCGACGGCCTTCCCGGCGATGGTGTGGAGATGGGGACCGCCCTGGGTTCCCGGGAACACGGCCTTGTCGACGGCCTCGGCCCACTCATCCGTGGTGAGGATCATGCCTCCGCGAGGGCCGCGAAGCGTCTTGTGGGTGGTGGTGGTGATGATGTCGGCATAGTCACGTGGGGACATGTGCTCGCCGGCGGCGATGAGCCCGGCAATGTGGGACATGTCGACCATGAGAAGCGCACCGGCTTCCTTCGCGACCTCCTTGAAGCCGGCGAAGTCGATCTTTCGGGGATAGGCCGTATACCCGGCGACGATCAATTTCGGCCTGCATTCGAGCGCCTGGCGGCGGATGGCGGCGAGGTCGAGCGCTTCGGACTCGCGGTCCACGGTGTAGGGAACGAAGTTATAGAGGCGGCCGCTGAAGTTCACGGGCGAGCCATGCGTGAGGTGGCCGCCCTGGTCCAGGTTCAGGCCCATGACGGTATCGCCGGGCTGGATGGTGGCGAAGTAGGCGGCCATGTTCGCCTCGGCGCCGGAGCTGGGCTGGACGTTGGCGTGGGCCATGCCGAACAGCGCCTTCGCGCGGTCGATGGCGGCGTTTTCGAGGCGGTCGCTGTGCTGATTGCCGGCGTAGTAGCGCTTACCGGGGTAGCCTTCGGCGTACTTGTTGGTGAAGACGGAGCCGGTCGCTTCGAGGACGGCGGCGGAGGCGTAGTTCTCGCTGGCGATCATCTCAAGGGTCTCGACCTGGCGGACGCGCTCGTCGGCGATGATGGCGGCGATCTCGGGGTCGCGTTGCGACAGGACGCTCATGGGCGGGCTCCGTGGGCGGTGGGTGTCTCACGATGGTAGCAGCGGGAGAGGAATGAGGAATGAGGGGCAGCGCGAGACGTGCCGCCGGCATGCGCTGCCGGGGAAGCACTACGCCGCGACGGGCCGGGGCGGCGAAAGGCTGGCGCGCTGGACGTTCGCCACGGCCTGCCCGCGGGGAGCGAGCCCCCGCGGGCGCCGGCCGCGACGCGTCAGGCGTTGAGGGCGACGGCTTCGCCTTCGACGACGGCTTCGCCGTTCTGGTTTTCGGTCCAAACCTTGATGGTGGCGACGGGCTCGCCGTTGTACTCGCCGACGGAGATGACTTCGCCCTTGGAAGTGAGGGTATCGCCGGGCCAGACCTGGCGGGTGAAGCGCACGCCAAACTTGCGGAGGGCGACGGGCCCGAGCCAGTCGGTGAGCATGCGGCCGGTGAGGCCCATCGAGAGCATGCCGTGAGCGAAGACGCTCGGGTAGCCGGCGAGGCCCTGGGCGACGCCGTCGTCGTGGTGGAGGGGGTTGTAGTCGCCGCTGGCGCCGGCGTACTTGGTGGTGTGGGTGCGGCTGACCTTTTCGATCACGACCGCTTCGTGCTTGTCGCCAACCTTCAGCGTCATAGGTGTGCTCCTACTGCTCGACGGCTTTCTCGGTCTGCACGCCCACGCTGCGGGCGGTGACGCAGAGGACGCCATCCTGGTTGCGGTATTCGGTGATGGATTCGCTGAAGAGGAGCTTGCCGCCGCGGCGGCCTTCCTTTTCCCAGCGCTCGCCGGGCCGGTTGGTGACGGTGAGGACATCGCCCACGCGGATGGGGTGGTGGTATTCGTAGTGCTGTTCGGCGTGCAGACCGCGGCCCAGGCCGCCTCCACCGCCACCCGGGGCATCGCCGCGGTGCGCCGGCGCGGGGCCCTTGCGCGGGCGGGTGAGGTCGAGGGCGTAATCGGGCTGGTAGTGCGCGCTGCACTGCACGAATGTGGGCGGAGTGACCATGCCCCCGAGGGCGATCGTCGCCGGGTCGTGTGGGTCGGTGAATTCGGGGCGTCCATCCAGGACCGAACGCGCGAACAGCATGACCTGTGTGCGATCGACCGGGAACTCGAAGCCGTCAGCCATGAGAGCCTCCCTGTGGTGCTGGCGGCGATGGTACGGAGCGGCGGGTGCGGCGGCAACGCGCGAGACAGTGCGCGCGGCGAAGGCGGCACGAAGGGCGGGAGAACGCGCTGGCGATGCTCAGCCGCCGATGTGGGACATCTCCACGCGGGGGACCGAGCCGTTCGTTTCGGCGGTGCGGATTTCGGAGTAGCGGTCGTCGCGGACGTGCCAGACGGAGGCGAGGAAGGCGGCGATCTCGGCCTCGGTGGAGCCATCGCGCAGACGGGTGCGGAAGTCGTGGCCACGGGCAGCAAAGAGGCAGGTGAAGAGCTCGCCCTCGGGGGAGAGGCGGGCGCGGGTGCAATCGCCGCAGAAGGGCTGGCTGATGGAGGAGATGAAGCCGATTTCGCCCGTGCCGTCGCGGTATCGCCAACGCTTTGCGACTTCGCCGCGGTAGTTCGGCTCGGCGGGCTCGATGGGGAGCTCGGCGTTGATGCGGTCCGCCATCTCGCGGAGGGTCACGACACGGTCGAGCTTCCAACCGTTGGTGGTGCCCACGTCCATGAACTCGATGAACCGGAGGATGATGCCGGTGCCCTTGAAGTGGCGTGCAAGGTCGACCATGCCGGCGTCGTTCACGCCTCGCTCAACGACGGCGTTAACCTTGATGGACGAGAAGCCGGCTTCGCGGGCGGCCTCGATGCCATCGAGCACGGTGGCCACGGGTACGCCGACATCGTTCATGCTCTTGAAGGTGGCGTCGTCGAGGGAGTCGAGGGAGACGGTGATGCGTTGGAGGCCGGCGTCCTTGAGCTTGCGCGCCTGGGCGCGCAGGAGGGAGCCGTTGGTGGTCAGCGTCAGGTCCTTGAGGCCCGGGACGTCGCGGAGCTGGGCGATGAGTGTGTGCAGGTCGCGGCGGACGAGAGGCTCGCCGCCGGTGAGGCGGATCTTCTCGACGCCGTGCGCAACGAAGATGCGGGCCAGCCGGGTGATCTCCTCATAGGAGAGGAGCTCGGTGCGCTGCAGAAAGGCGTGATCGGGTCCGAAGAGCTCCTTCGGCATGCAGTACGTGCAGCGGAAGTTGCAGCGGTCGGTGACCGAGATGCGGAGGTCGCGGAGGGGGCGCTGGCGCGCGTCGAGAAGCGACATGGCCTATCCAGCTTACGGTATCAGACAGGTGCGGCGGCGACGAAGGTCACGCGCTGGTTAGTTGGCGTGCTCGGCGGCGGCGCCCTCGGCGTACTGGTGGAGGTTCGCGTCGTACCTGGCGATGCGCTCCGCGAGCTGGTCGCGCATGGTGGCCATCTTTTCCATCTTCTGGTCGATCAACTGGAGCTGCTGGAGGGTGATCTCGCGGGCGGCGCGCAGCTTCTGGGCCTTCTCCGCGGCGTCGGCGTCGGTACGCCATTCGGCCTTGATTTGAAGGCGGACCTCCTCGGCGTCGAGCATCTCCTTGATGTCGGCGAGGGAGAAGCCGAGGAGTTCGCGGAGTTCCTTGATGCGTTCAAGGCGCTGCAGGTCGTCCTCGGAATACAGGCGGAAGCCGCCCTCCATCCGGGTAGGGGTGCGGAGCAGCCCCTTCTCTTCGTAGTAGCGAAGGGTGCGCTGGGTCAGCCCCGTTCGCTCGGAGGCATCGCCGATCTGAAAGAACTCGCGCGGTTCACGGCCCATTTGGCGGCATTATACACAACGCACGTTAACGCGAACGTCAGAATTTGGCGTATTTCAGTTCAGCGCCTTCGCGAGCAGCACCAGGGCGACGACGACGCCATACGCGATGACCGCCAGGCGGAGCCAGCGCTTTCCCAGGCGGCGGGCGACACCGACACCGAGGTAGCCGCCGGCCAGCGCGCCAACGGCCATCACGGCGGCCGGGGCCCATCGCACGGGGCCGAAGAAGACGAAGTACAGCACGCCTGCGCCGTTGATGACGAGCGAGAGGAAACCCTTGAGGGCGTTCGACCGCTGGATGTCGTCGGGAAGGAGGATGCCGAGCACGGCGAGGGTGAGGATGCCCAGCCCGGCGCCGAAGTAGCTCCCGTAGATGGAGAGGACAAACACCGACGCGATCAGCGTGAAGGGCACGTGCTCGGCGTGGAGGGCCCCGAGGCGGTGGGTGGTGGCGAAGCGGCTGAGGCGGTCCTGGACGGCCATCAGCCCGCAGGCGAAGAGGATGAGGAACGGGACGATGAGGTCGAAGGCGGATTCGGGTGTCGCGAGGAGGATGACCGCGCCGAGCAAGGCGCCAGCGATGCTCGGGAGCGTGAGCGCGAGGACGTGGGTGCGCTGGGACGCGACCTCGGCGCGATAGCCGTAGGTGCCCCCGAGGTAGCCGGGCCAGAGGGCGACGGAGTTCGTGACGTTCGCTGCCTTGGTGGAGTACCCGGCGGCGACGAGGGCCGGGAAGCTGACGAGAGACCCACCGCCGGCCACGGCGTTGATGGCCCCGGCGGCGAAGGCCGCCCCGAAGAGCGCGGCGCCGGTCAGGATCTCCATGGGCGAAACAGTCGCGCGGGCGGGCGGTACGCGCCACTGGCGCGGGGGCGGGCGTTGCGGGCACACTGCCCGGGACGCGCGGCGGCGGAGGTGGCGAAGTGCGGGTTCTCACGTTCGACCTGGATGGCGTGCTCTGTCACCCTCCGCTGGGCATTAACCCGGGGCGGGGCAAGAACAAGCGGCGCGACACGCCCGGCACGCGCGGCATCCTCTGGCGCACGGAACGATGGCGATACTACGGGCGGGGGCCGATGCCCGGCGCCCGGGAGGGGCTCTCCCAGCTGGCACGGCGGTTCGAGTGCAAGGTGCTCTCGGCGAGGGGTGAAGTTGCGAGGGGGCATACGGAGCGCTGGCTGCTGAAGCAGTTCGGGTTCGTGCCGGAGCTGCACCTGCGGCCCGACTGGCACGAGACGCCGGCCGCTTTCAAAGCGCGGAAGACTACGGAGTTGGGTGCGGTGGCGCACTTCGAGGACGACCCGCACACGGCGGCGTGGCTTGCGGAGGAGTTGGACGCTGTGTTCCTGGTGGACTGGTGGCGAAACCGCTGGCTGGACGCGCCGCGCGTGCACCGCATCCGGCGGCTCTCGGACGCGCTGGCCACGATCGAGGACCTCGGGATCGGCCGGGAGTAGGGCGTCAGGCGGGCGCGAAGAGGTCCGCGACGCGGGCGCCCAGGGCGGGGTCTGCCTTCAGGCGCGCTGAAGGCAGGTGGAAGAGCTGGTTGACCAGCGCGCGGGCGAAGGCGTCGAGGGTCTCGGCGGGGAGCTCGGGGTGCAGCTTCAGCATGCGGGCGAGCTCGCGCTGGCGGACGCGTTCGACCTCGAAGCGCAGGCCGGCTACGGGTGACCCGGCCCGGATCGCGGCAGCGATGCGGGCATCGAGGATGGCGCCGAGCCGTTCGCGGAGCTCTCCGCGACGCTTCATCGCGTGCGGGCGGGCGTGCTCATCGGCGAGCATGGCAGCGAGGGTGACGACGGGGGCTGCCTGGCCATCCGCGAAATTGCGGGGAGTGCCCAGGTCGGCGAGCAGCGCGGCCTGGGGCAGCGCCTCGGCGCCGACTTCGCCGGCGGAACTCCCAAGGCACCCGGCGATGACCGTCACCGGTTGGAGCGTGTGAGCGCGGTCGAGCGGGATATACCGGATGCCAGAGATATCGGCCGGACGGGTGCGCGCGGCGATGATGACCTCGCCGAACCCGGTCTCGACGCCGCGGCGCGCGACGAGACGGCCAAGCTGGCCCCCGCCGAGGACGAGCAGCCGTCCGGCGGGCTTCATGCCGGCCGTACGGAGGGCGCGGTCGAGGAGGGCGCCGGCGTGGCTGTTGAAGTCGGTCTCGCGGCGCAGCTCGCGAGCGGAGGCGAGGGCGATATCGGCGAGTTTGCGCTGGCCCGGGCCGGCTTCATCGAAGGCGCGCCGCACCTGGCCGAGGATCTGCTCTTCGCCGAGAACGACGGAGTGAAGGCCGGCGGCGACTTCGGCGAGGTGGCGAAGGGCGTCATCGCCGGCGGCGTGCAGGGGTGCCTCGCAGGCGCAGGGCACCGTGCCGTAGGCCTCGACGCGCTGGCAACTCACGACGACGGCGGCGCCGGGGTGGAGTTCGGCTGCCATTCGCTGGACGCGGGCTACCTCGCCGGCCGAGCAGGAGATCGTGCTCCAGCAGCATCCGTACAGGGAGCCGGATTCGGCCTGCAAGTGGGACATTGTTGATAGAGTCTGTCACCAATCCGGGCGAAACGGAACCCCGCCGGACAGGAGTTCAACTGTTCGTAACAGGAGACCGGGCCTTCACGAAGACGCGCCGGGTGCGTAGCCTTCGCGCATCGAATTGGCGGCCGCCCCGGCCGGGCGGTGCGCAGGGAGGCCTCGTGGGCGACTTCGACGCGGCGTCGTTCCCGCTGGTACGGCACGGGAACCAATTCCAGGACTTCGAACAGGGCCAAACCTGGGTTCACCACTGGGGACGGACAATCACCGAGGCGGACAACGTGACGTTCTCCTCGGCGACGTGCCACTGGAACCCGCTGTACATCAATTCCGAGTACGCGCGGGCGCTCGGCCACCCGGGGATGGTGGTGAACCCGATGCTCGTGCTCTGCACCGCGGTGGGGATGTCGGTGGAGGACCTGAGCGAAGCGGGCGGCCCGTTCCTCGGGGTCGAGGATTGCCGCTTTCTGGCGCCGGTATACCCGGGCGACACGATCACCGCGCGGTCGGAAGTGCTGGAGAAGCGAGAATCCACGTCGCGGCCCACGAGCGGGATCGTGACGTGGCAAACGACGGTGGAGAACCAGCGCGGCGAGGTGGTACTGACCTACCGCCGGACGAACCTGGTGGCGAAGCGGAGGGATGCGTGATGGACCGGGTGGCGGCACTCACAGGCACCGGCACGTACTTCGAGGACTTCCCGGTGGGTCGCAAGATGCGGCATGCACGCGGCGCGACGGTCGACGAAGTGGAGAACAACTACCTCAGCAAGGCGGTCGTGAACACGGCCCAGGCGCATTGGAACGAGCACGCGACGCGCGGCGGGAATTCACCGCTGGGCGAGGGCCGGGTGGTCTTCGGGCTCATCACGGGTTCGATGGTGATTGGGCTGGCGAGCCAGGACACGGCCGAGAACGCGATCGCCGAGGTGCGGCTGGACAAACTGCGGTTCACGAGCCCTGTGCACCACGGCGACACCATCTATGCCTTCAGCGAAGTGATCGCGTCGGAGCCTTCGCCGGAGCGCGGCGACGCGGGATTGGTCACCTTCAAGCACTGGGGCGTGACGCACGACGACCGGGTCGTGTTCGAAGGCGAACGGACAGTGCTCGTGAAGCGGCGGTCGCACTGGGGCGGGCGGTGAGCGAAGCCCAGGAGTGGGAGCGGGCACACGAGTGGGCGGCTCCCATGGCTGAGGCCGCGACGGGGCCGCTCAAGGGTCTGCGCATCGTGGACTTCACGCGGGCGCTTGCGGGGCCGTTCTGCACGATGCTGCTGGCGGACCTGGGCGCAGATGTGATCAAGGTCGAGCCGCCGGAGGGCGATATCTCGCGGTATTCGCAGCCATTCACGGCGGGTGACGAGCTGAAGGCGTTCGGCGGGTACTTCGCGAGCATCAACCGGAACAAGCGGGGTGTGATGCTCGACCTTCGCGAGGAGGACGCCCGCGAACGGCTGCGACAGGTCATCGATGGCGCGGACGCGGTGGTCGAGAACTTCCGCGCGGGCGTGATGGAGCGGCTCGGGCTGGGGTACGAAGCGCTGGCGGAGCGGAATCCGGGGCTGGTCTACGCGGCAATCCGTGGCTTCGGAGACCCGCGCACGGGCGTCTCGCCCTACGTCGAGTGGCCCTCGTACGACATCGTCGCGCAGGCGATGGGTGGGGTCGTGAGCATGACGGGGACGGACGCGGAGCACGTGCTCAAGGCCGGCCCGAGCGTCGGTGACCTGTTTCCGGGGACGGTGGCTGCCGTGGGCATTGTCTCGGCGCTGCTGCATGCGAAGGCGTCCGGGCAGGGGCAATTCGTCGATGTGTCGATGTACGACGCGGTGGTCGCGCTGTGCGAATCGATGGTGTACCGGTATTCGTACAACGGCGTGGTGACGCGGCCGCAGGGGAACAGCCACACCCAGCTGACGCCGTTCGACATCTACCCCACGGCGGACGGGCACTGCGCGATCGCCGCGCCGACGGCGAACCACTGGGCGATGCTGGCGGCGCTGATGGGGCGGCCGGACCTCATCCACGACGCGCGCACCGAGAGCAACGAGGACCGCGTGAGGAACGCGCCATTCGTGCGCGAGGTGGTCTCGAGGTGGACGCGCCAGCACACGACGGCGGCCATCGTCGGGCTGCTGGCGGGAAGCGTGCCGGTGGGACCGGTGAACGACGCGGCGGCGATCTTCGCGGACCCGCACACACGGGCGCGGGACGTGCTGGTGGCGGTGGAGCACCCGGGCATCGCGCGGCCGGTGGTCTTGCCAAACAGCCCGATCCGGATGACAGCGACGCCGCCGGGGGTCTACCGGCGGCCGCCGCTGCTGGGTGAGCACAACGGCGAGGTCCTTGGCCCCTAGGCAGGGGACGCAGCCCTTGCAGATGCCTGGCCGGGTTTCAGGAGACGCCGGCGACCTGGGTGTAGCGCTCGATGACGGGGCGGGCGCCGAGCATGCCCTTGAGGGAGGCGTTCATGGCGGCCATGTGGTCCGTCTTGCCATGGGCGGCGAGGGCGTCGGCATCGCGGTACTGCTCGTAGAACAGGAAGAGGCCGGGTTCGGTGCTGGATTCGTGCAGCGAGTAGACGGGGACGGCGCCGGCCTCGTTGGCCTTCACCTGCGCGACCATGTCGGTGAGGATGGCCTTGAGTTCATCGGCCTTGCCTTCGGCGGCCTGGAGCTTCGCAACGACGGTGAGCATGGGTTCTCCCGGGGTGAGTTCGGGCGATTCTAGCGAGGGGCCGGGCGAGCGTCGCGTGGCGGGCGGGCGCGCGTGCTACTAGGATGCGGGCATGCTGCCGATCAAGCGGATTTCGCCGGCCCGGAGTGCGCGCCATGTCCTGGCCGCGGCAAAGCTGCCCCTTGCCAACCGGGAGGTGGACTACCCGGAATGGTACCTCCACCGCTGGCACTTCCTGCCCGAGGGGTACCTTTCGCGGCGGAGCGCGGCGGCATACGAGCACCTGATCTCACTCTTGTATTGGGAACTGTCGGCGGCGCGGGCCTTCCGCATGGTGGCCCGTGCGCTGCGGGCGAGCGGGACGGCGAACGTGCTGGACATCGGCTGCGGGCCGGGGACGCTGCTGCGTGCGCTGCGCGACCAGCTCCCGGGCGCGACGGTGGCCGGGGTGGACCTTTCGCCATACATGCTGGAGCGGGCCCGGCGGCGGGCGCCATCGGCGGCGCTCGTACATGCGGACGCAGCGGCGCTGCCGTGGCCGGACGAGGCGTTCGACGCGGTGACGGCCTGCCACGTCCTGGGGCACGTGCCGGGGGAGGCAGGGCGCGCCATCGCGGCGGAGACGGAACGGGTGCTCGCGACAGGCGGTGTCGCGGTGGTCATCGACCATCCGTGGCACGACGACCCGATCCGGGGGCTCGTGCTGCTCGCGCGGCGGCGCATCGCGGCGGGGCTTCTGGAGCTGCGGGTGTACCGCAAGCCGCCCCTGCTCGCAGGTCAAGAGATAGGCTGACGAGGTACCCGGGGCGGACCTATCCCGGTAGGATAAACACCAATGCGCATCATCCATTTCGCCGATCTGCACATCGGAGTCGAGAACTACGGGCGGCCGACCGAGAAGGGGTGGTCGTCGCGGATGGAGGATTTCCTCATCGCCTTCGACGCGCTGGTCGCGTATGCCGAGGCGGAGCGGGTGGACGCGGTGATCTTCGCGGGGGATGCCTACAAGGCGCGTGAGCCTTCGCAGACGCACCAGCGGGAGTTCGCCCGGCGCATCCGGCGGCTGAGCGCGGCGGGCATCCCGTCGTTCTTGCTTGTCGGAAATCACGACCTCCCGAACGCGGAGGGCCGGGCACACGCGCTTGAGATCTACCGGACGCTGGATGTGCCATGCGTGACGGTGGGCGACAACGCATGGTTCGAAGAGCAGGGCGCGAAGCCGTACGTGCTGGAGACGCGGTCAGGGCCGCTGCAGATCGCGTTCCTGCCGTGGCCGCAGGTGAGCCGTTTCGTGGCGAACTTCCCTGAGTGCGACGGCATGTCGATTGACCAATTGCATGCCAGGGTCGAACGGAGGATGACGGAGCACGTGATGGCGCAGGCGGAGGCGCTCGACCCAGGGGTGCCAGCGGTGCTCGCGGCACATGTCTCGATCAACGACTTCCTGGTGCGGGAGAACCCGGGGAGCGAGCAGTGGATGACGGTGGGCACGGCGCCGACGCTGCTTAAGTCGGCGCTGCCGGATGGCGTGTTCGATTACATCGCGCTGGGGCACCACCACAACAACATGGACCTCCAGAAGCAGACGCCGACGTGGTACTCGGGGTCCATGCAGGCGGTGGACTTCGGGGAGGAAGGGCAGAAGAAGGGGTTCATGGTGCTCGATATCGACCCGGCGAAGCCGCGGGGCAGCCGGATCGGGGGAAGCGGCATCCCGCGGCTGCAGGATGTGCCCTCGCGGCGGTTCGTCACCGTGACGGTGCGCCCGAAGGAGGACGACCCGACACCCGAAGTGTGCACCGCCATCGAGAGAGCGGGCGTTTCGGACGCGATCGTGCGCGTTGAGGTGATGCTGGGGCGCCCGCGAAGCGCGAAGGGTGATGACGGGGACCCGGAGCTCGCGGCGAAGCAGGAGCGGAGCCTCCGCATCCCGGATGCGCGCAAGCTGCTCGAGCCGGCGCATTACGTGGCCGGGGTGCGGACGGTGAAGCCGCGCGAGGGCCGCGCACTGCTGCCGGCCGGCGTGACGACGGACGGCCTCTCCGCGCTGGAGACGCTCGACCTGTACTTCCGGGCGAAGAAGACGGAGGAGAAGAAGCTGGCTCGGCTGAGGGCGGCCGCGCGGGACCTGATGGAGACCACGTCGTGAGCCGCCGTCCGCTGCGTGTGGTGCACACCTCGGATGTGCACCTGGGTGCGTATAGCGGGAAGGATGGGACGTGGGCCGACCGTCGATCGCTGATGGAAGCGGCCTTCGCGAACGTGATTTCACTGGCGAACGAGGAACGGGCGGACGCGCTGCTCATCGCGGGGGACTTCTTCGATAACGACCGTGTGGCGGCGGAGGTGGTGGAGTTCGCGGGCCAGCAGATCGCACGCTTCCGGGGGAAGGCGTTCCTGCTGCCGGGGAACCACGATCCGATGGACGCGGGGCGCATCTACTGGCGGTATGACCTTGAGGCGATGGCGCCGAACCTGCGCATCGTCCGGGCGCACGCGGGGGAATACATCCACGCCGAGGAGCTGGACCTGGTGCTGTGGGGACGGGCGTACATCGACAGCGACTGGCACTTCAAGCCGCTGAACGGCATCCCGGCGCGGCTCGACGACCGCTGGCACATCGCCATGGCGCACGGGCACTTCGTGCGGGATGGCGGCGAGATGCACCGGTCGCTCCTGATTCACGAATCGGAGTTGCACGCGGCGGCGGAGCACTGGGACTATCTCGCGCTCGGGCACTGGGAACCGCACGCGGACGTCAGCACCGGAGGGCTCACGGCCGTGTACAGCGGCGCGCCCCTGGCGCTCAGCGACGCCAACAAGAAGGCGGGCTGGGCGGCGCTCGTGGACTTCGATGCGGCGGGGGTGCGCTGGGAGCTGCGCTGGGTCGACCCGCGGGAGCAGTGGCACGCATGATCCCGCGACGGCTGAAGCTTCGGAATTTCCTTTCTTACCGCGAGTGCGAGGTCGACTTTCTACCGCTGCGGCGGGAAGGCCGGGACGCCGCGACCGCCGTGGCCGTGCTCTGGGGCAAGAACGGCGCCGGCAAGTCATCGCTGCTGGAGGCGATGTCGTGGGCGCTGTGGAAGCAGGCTCGCGGATCGAACGACGACGACATCGTGCGGGGGGAAGAGACGGAGGCGGTCGTCGAGTTCGAGTTCGATGTCGGGGTCGGGGAACACGCGCGCCGCTACCTGGTGATTCGGCGGAAGTCACGGAGGAAGTCGGTCACGCTGGACTTCTTCCTTGTGCATGAGGACGGTTCGCGGACGACGCTGACGGGCGGGGTGGTGACGGAGACGCAGGCGGCCATCAACCAGCATGTGCGGATGGACTACGACACCTTCGTGAGCAGCGCGTTCGTCGCCCAGGGGCGGGCGGACGAGTTCACGTCGAAGAAGCCGGCACAGCGCAAAGAGGTCTTCCGGAAGATCCTCGGGCTGGAGCAATGGGAGGTGTGGTCGAAGGCCGCGGGCGACCGGCGGAAGACGGCGGAGAGCGAGGTGAAGCTCGCAGACGGGTCGATGGCGGACAAGATCCGCGAAGTGGAGGAGCTGCCGGCGCTGAGGGAGCGGCGGGCGGCGCTCGTGGAGCAATGCGACGAGGTGGAGGCGGAGCAGCGCGTGCAGGAGGCAGCGTCGCAGGAGCTTCGGGACGCGGCCAACCAGTATGAACAGCTGGTGCAAGCCGTGAGCGAAGCCAGGGAGCGCGGCGAGGCGGCGGAGGCCGAGGCGGCGAGCGCGAGGGTGCGGCTGGCGGCGCTGCGGCAAGGGCTCGCGAAGGTGACGGCCGACCTCGAACGGGGGGCGGAAACGCGCGCGGGCTATGAGGCGCTGACGGCCGCTCGCCGGGAGGAGGATCGGTACAAGCAGCAGGCGACGGCCGCGCAGGGATTCGAGAACGTGATCCAGCGCGCCGAAGCGGCCATCGGCGCGGAGCGCGCGCGGCTCGAGACGGAGCTGAAGAACGGGTCGGCCCGGGCGGACCAGCTCGGGGAGGCAGTCGCACTCCTTCCATCACTGGAAACGCGCAACCGCGAACTGGGTGACGCCCTCATCGCGTTGGACGATCGCGAACGGGAGGCGGACGAATTGAAGGCCCAGGCGCAGCCGGAGCGCCAGGTGGCGGCCGATGCGATGGCGGAGATGGGGCGGTGCAAGGCCGAGAATCGCGAGCTGAAGGAGAAGCAGGACCAGATCGAGGGGAAGCCGGAGTGCCCGCTCTGCCGGACGGAGCTGGGGCCGGGTGACGTGGAGCACATCCGCGCGGAGTACAGCCGTATGCGGAAGGCGCTCGGCGACCGCTTCACCGAAGCGGAAGCCCGGGCGAAGGCGGCGACCGCGGCGGCGACGGCGTTCGAACACCGGGCCAGTGAGATCGCGCTGGCCGTGAAGAAGGATCGCGGCCGCCTGCAAGCCGAGCTACAGCAGGTGGGGATGCGGCTGGGCGGGGCCCGCGAAGCGGCGGAATTGCTGCCCGCCGTGGAAGCCGGCGTGGTACGGCTGAAGGAGCAAATCGCGACGGAGGCGTTCGCCGAACAGGAGCGGCTGGTCGTCGCGCGGGCGCGGGAGGGTCTCGGGGAACTCGGCTACGACGCGACCGCGCACGCGATGGTCGTGGTCCGGGCGCGGGAGCTGGCGCCCTTCGAATCGCGCTACCAGGCGCTGCTCGTTTCGGAGAAGGAGCGGGCTGGCATCGAGGACCAGATGGGGCTCGTGGAGGCCGACCTGCAGCGCTGCGAGCGGGCGGTCGAGGCCGCGGCGAAGGCCCGCGAGCAGGCGGCCGCGGCCGTGGCCATCGCCGAGGATGTGCGGCCACGGCTGGACGAAGCGACGGCAATGCTGGCGGAAGCACGGCAACGCCTCGGGCAGCTGCGCGAGGAACTCGGCGCCGTGGATTTCCGAGTGAAGCAGCTGCTGAACCTGGAGGCACAGGTCGAACTGGAACGGTCGCTGCTGGAGGCGAAAAAGGAAGAGGCGCTCACGTACCGGGAGCTGGAGTCGGCGTTCGGACGCGATGGCGTGCAGACGATGCTCATCGAACAGGCGCTGCCGGAGCTGGAGGAAGAGGCCAACCGGCGGCTCGACCAGATGACGAACGGCCGCATCTCGGTGCGGCTGCATACGCAGAAGCAGCAGCAGTCGGGGACGACGGTGGACAGCCTGGAGATCCTCGTGAGGGACGATGCGGGGACGCGGGACTACGCGATGTACAGCGGCGGCGAGGCGTTCCGAGTGGACTTCGCGCTGCGGATTGCGCTGGCGCGCTTGCTGGCGAGGCGGGCAGGGGCGGAGCTACCGACGCTCATCATCGACGAGGGGTTCGGGTCGCAGGACGCGGAGGGGATCGACCGGCTGGTGGAGGCGATCAACGCGATCAGCGGAGTGCACTCGGCGGGGCCGGGCCCGGCGCACGAGCCGTTCGAGCTTATCCTGGTGGTGACGCACGTCGAGGAGCTGCGGGAGCGCTTCGAGCGGCGAATCGAGGTGACGAAGGACGCGACGGGAGGGTCGCGGGTGCGGGTGGTGTGATCGCGTTGCCCGGGAGTGGGGGCGTTGCTAGATTGATGGGACGCGTGGCAGGGTAGCTCAGCCGGTCAGAGCGCACGACTCATAATCGTGAGGTCGGGAGTTCAAGTCTCCCCCCTGCTACCACGCGCCGTGGCGGGTTCGAGGGCGTGCGCGCTCGTCGCCGCGGCGGCGTCGATACGGTGGAAATGGCGAAGGCCCCGGGATGAGCCGGGGCCTTCGTGTGTGCGGGCGGATTAGCCGATTTCGAACGTCTCGCTGAGTTCGATGCTGCCGCCTGCGGCGAGGTGCGGGCAGCCCTTCGCCATGACAAGCGCGGCATCCATGTTCTCGGCTTCGAGGACGCTGTAACCGGTGGCGGGGTCGGCGGCGCCACCTTCGATGGTGCCCTGGCTGGTGACGGTCCAGTGGCGGGAGATGGGGTTGCCGGCATCCGCGACGCCGGCCCCGAGGCTGGCGAACCAGTCCGTCCAGGCCTGCATCACCTTCGCGCCTTCTTCCTGGGACATCTCGGCGGAGCCGTCGTTGCCGCCGTGGTAGACCAACAGGTACTTAGCCATATGCCTTCCCTCCGAGCAGTGATCCGGATGGGAGTATACGCGTGGCGAGCAAAGGGCGGATGAAGGACGGAAAAGGCGGCGCTTCCGACCTCAGGAAGGGCCGCGCCGCCACGGAACCTGCGATCGCCCGGAGCGGTAGGCGCGGAGCGTTGGCGCGTGGGCGGCGAACGGCTTCGGCCGGGCGATGCGCTGTGAGAGATAAATGCCCGAATGGCCGCTCGCGACGTAGGAGGCGAAACAGGCGACCGCCAGGTAGGGTGTCGCGGCCGGTCCGAACAGTTCGATGCCCATGACCGTGCAGGCGAGCGGCGTGTTCGCGGCGCCGGCGAACACAGCCGCGAGACCGGCGCCCGCGAAGAGCGCGGCCGGGGCGTTCAGGATCGCGGCGAGTCGGTTTCCGAGAGCGGCGCCGATGAAGAAGAGCGGGGTGACTTCGCCGCCCTTGAAGCCGCTGCTCACAGCCACGGCGGTGAAGAGCAGCTTCCAGGCCCAGGCCCAATCGGAGGCGCCCCCCGGGCGAAAACTGGAGACGATGGTGGTGGCGCCGGCGTCCGGCGAGGTGACCCCGAGCCCGAGGTAGTCTCGCGAGCCGGCGATGAACACGAGCGCGATGACGACGATGCCACCCGCCACCGGCCGGAAGAGCGGACTGGGGATCGCGCGCCGCCAGGCCGCGGAGAATCCGTGCGCGGCCTCGGCGAAGAGCAGGGCGGCGAGCCCGAACGCGACCCCGGCGAGGGCGGTCTTCGCGAGCAGCACAACGGTGTCCAGGATCCCGGACGCGCCGGGGCCGGTGATTTCGTACGGCGTGTGGTGCGCGCCCCATGCCGTGGCCGTGAAATCGGCGGCGAGGGCGGCAGAGAGGACCGGCACGACGGCGGTGTACTCGAAGCGGCCGATGGCGAGGACCTCCATGGCGAAGACGGCGCCGGCAAACGGCGTGCCAAACACAGCCCCGAACCCGGCGGCGATGCCGGCCATGAGCAGCGTGCGGCGGCGCCCGGGCGAGACGGCGACGGCGCGCGCGAACGCTGCGGCGATGCCTCCGCCCATCTGCACTGCGGTGCCTTCGCGGCCCACGGGCGCACCGAAGAGGTGTCCGCCGACGGTGGTGAGGAAGATGAGGGGCACGATGCGCGGCGGCACGCCCCCGCGGGGTTCGTGAATCTCGTCGAGGAGGAGGTTGCTCCCGCCTTCGACGGAGCGGCCGAAGCGGTGATAGATCGCGGCGCTGGCGAGCCCCGCCACCGGGAGCAGGAAGAGGAGCCAAGCGTGTTCGAAGCGCTCACGGGTGACGCGGTCCAAAGCCCAGAGGAAAAGTGCGGCGGCGGAGCCGGCGGCGGCAGCGACGGGGGTCACGAGCACGAACCAGGTCACCGTGGAGCGCGCGGCCGAACGGAGGCTGGCGGAGTGCATCCCGGGGCGGAGGTGGAAACGCGGGTTTGGCATGGGCACGGGCTCCTACGGAATCGTAGGAGTCATCAGCTCCCGGGAAGGCCCCCGGGGCGGTTAACGGCAGGACCCCATCGCCGGAGTTCGAACGCTACCGGGGCCGGCTGCCGTAGGCAAGCGGTCACGGGGGCCAGGCGCGCCAGAACGCGGTGCCGGGAGGTCCCGACGCGAGGCGGGCTCGGATCGCGATGGCGCACTCGGCGGGGGAGCGTTCGGACGTATCCAATTCGAGGTCGTAGACACCCGGGGTGTGGGCTTCGCGCTGCCAGCGGAGGACAGGCTCGGGCGTGGCTTCCACGGTTTCGGCCGAGAGGTAACCGGCTTCGCGTCGCCGCTGGAGGATGACCGGGAGCGGGCAGTGCACACCGACGAACAGGACCGGCAGCCCGGCGAGGCGGAGGGCGCCATCGCGGTGCACGCCGAGCGGCCGGGAGTAGGCGTCGTGGCCCGAGAGGTCCATGGCGACATTCAGGCCGTGGCGGGCATGTGCGGCCACGGAGTCGTACAGCGCGGCGAAGTGGACGCGGATGAAGGGCTCGAGGTCCGGGCGCTCCCCGCCCGGGCGGAGCCCGACGCCGGGGAGGAGATGGGCGGGCGTCATGTGCATGGCGCCATCGACGCCGAGAGCGATCCAGGCGACATCTGCATGCTCCTGCAGGGCGAGCGCGATGCTTGTCTTGCCGGCGCGAGGGGGCCCGTTGAGGACGACAACCTGGCCCGGGGCCGCTGGCGCTGGTTCCATCGCGGTCACCCGGTCAGTCGAGCGAGGCTTCGAGGACGTCCAGGACGGCGTCCACGTCGGGGAGGGAGCGGGGGCGCCAGGCGCCGCCGATGCCCGGGAGGACATCGATCCAGGCCGGTTCGCCCAGCGAGCCGAGGATGCGGCGAACGGCGCGAAACTCGGCATCGACATCGGCGCGGAGGCCGAAGTCAGCATCGCGCGTGAACTCGAGGGCGGCCTCGGCGGGCGAGCCGTAGAGCGCGCGGAAGTCCTCGTGGAAGTAGCCATCGAGGAAGGTGGCGAGAGCCGGGAAGTCGGCGGCCGTGGGGTGCGCGGCCATCAGCGGTCCTCCGGGTAGCTCGTGAGCACATACCAGCCCTGCCCGCTCCACTTGAGGACGACGACGGCCGACTTCACATCCTTCGCGGCGGAACTGCCCTGGCGGATGCTGCGGCCGACCGTGGAGGGCATGGTGACGCGGAGCACGAGGTTCGGGTGCGACGTGGACTTCTCCCAGCTGGTGACCTTCGTGCGTTCGTCGCGGACGGCCTGCCCGACGGTTCGCTCAGCCGTGTCCTGATCGGTGTACGTGGAGGCGGCGGAGATGTCTGGTTCGCGGCGGAGGCGGTCGCGGAGTTCGTCGTCGCTCTTGCCGACGTGCCGGGAGAGGGTGTGGCCGCCGCGGGCTTCGTCTGCTTCAAGGTCGCGGCGGATGTCCGAGGTGCCGGGCGGCGTGCGGGTCGCCGTCGCCGCCGGTCGCGTCGCGGTGGGGCCGCCAGGCGTTCGAGTGGTGGCAGCGGAAGAGGTGGGCGTTCGGGCGGGAGCACGGGTGGCGCCGGGCGCGCCGGTGGGTGTGCCCTCGGCATCCTCGCGGGCGGCGGTCTGTTCGGCGGCAACGAGCGCGTCGCCGTTCCCGCCGTCGCCGGTGCCGAGGGCGGCCGTAAGCCAGATCCCCGCAACAAGGACGGCGAGCGCGACGAGGATGGGGATCAGGACGCGGAGGCGCGACGACACAGCGGCCAATATAGCGGCCGGGGACGGTGCGAGCCGCCGCTACACGCCGAGGAAGCCACGCACCTCGCGCAGGAACGCGCCCGGCTGGTCGTGATGGATCCAGTGGCCGGCATCGGGGATTTCGACGGTGCGGAGCCCCTTGATGTGATTCTCGGGGGCGGGATGCTGGCGCCGCCGCGAGGCCGATTCACCTCCGAGCAGGAGCATCACCGGGCAGGTGATGGCCTCCCAGAAGGCCGGGAGCTCGCTGCGGCGTACCTCCATCGAGGTGCGGCCGTTGACCCAGAGGTCGTACTTCCAGATGTAGCCACCCTCGACGGGCTTCGAAGCGTAGCCGGCGAGGCCGGGGAGGATCTCGCCGGGGAGCCGGGGGTTCGCTTCCTTCATGCGCTGCTCGGCGGATTCCAGGTCCGGGTAGACGCGCGGCTCCTGGGTTTCGAAGGAGCGAAGGCGGTCGCCCCAGCGGCGCACCCAGGCCGGCCCGACGCGGTCGGTCTCGCCGGGATTGAGGGAGTGCGTCCCTTCGATGACAACGAGCGAGGCGAAGTGTTCCGGGTAGGACCCGGCGGCGAGCAACGACACCGACCCGCCGTAGGAGTGGGCGACGACCGTCGCGGGAGAGCCGACGGTCTCGATCACGCGGACAAGGTCCAGGGCGTTGTCGGGAAGGCCGTAGTTGCCGCCGGGCGTCCAGCCGCTGTCACCGTGGCCACGGAGGTCGAAGGCGACGACATGGAAGGCGTCGCGGAGGGCCTCGGCGGTGCGGTCCCAGGAGCGGGCGTGGTCCCGGCCGCCGTGGACGAGCACGAGCGGAGGCGCGGACTCGTTCCCCCAGTCCCAGAACGCGATGCGCACACGCTGCGATTCGACGAAGCGCTGGACGGGCTCAGCGGTCATGCAAACCTCCCGGGCGCTCCGTGCGGGGCCGCCCCGACGGGGAAGCATGCCGCGCGCGGGCGCGAGCGTCGACCAGGGCGTCACTCGGGGAAGATCTGGGCGATGACGGCGCGGGTGAAGGCAGCGGTGGTGATGGTGCCGCCCAGGTCGGGAGGGAAGATCTCGAGGCCGAGG
>JAYRRO010000008.1:0-2342 GCA_041910095.1 Dehalococcoidia bacterium | reverse complement strand
CGATGGCGTGCGCGCGGCGGGATTGGCTAACGGCGGCGGCACGCTGGGCCTGGTGCTCGGCGGCGGGCTTGGACGGCCGCCGTTCCGGCTCGAAACGGGCGACGTGGCCTGGCTCGCGGAGTGGCGCATGGGCCTGGATGTGCGCGTGCACCGGGGACAGACCGGTTCGATGCGCGATCGGACGAGCGGCGCCGCCCACTAGCCTCGCCGCGCGGGCCGCGCGCTATGCTCCACCTGCCGAAGCCGATGACGAGCCCAACCCACGGGAGAGAGCATGGAAACCAACGAGGAAGAGGCCGTCCCCGAAACCCGGGGGGTGACGGCCGACCGTCGACCTGGGGCCCGAAGTCGAGGGGATGGCAGGCTACGAGCTCCGCATGCGCAGGTTCACCTTCGCACCCGGGAGCGTCTTCGGGCCGCTGCACGACCACCGGGGCCGGCCGGGGCTGGTCTACATCCTCGAGGGCACAATCACGGACCACCGCGACGGCATCGCGACGGAGTACGGCCCCGGCCCCGGCTGGCCCGAGGACCGGAACACCACGCACTGGCTTGAGAACCGGGGCACGGTGCCGGCGATCGAGGTCTCGGTCGATATCGTGCGGCGGGCGTAGGGAGAGGGCACACGCGGCGCGGCTCCGCGCCGCGTGTGCCCGCTTCGCCTCAGTGGCGGAAGTGGCGCGTGCCGGTGAGCACCATCGCGACGTGGTACTGGTTGCAGCAATCGATGCCGTCCTGGTCGCGCATGCTGCCGCCGGGGTGGACGATGGCGCCGATGCCGGCCTGGCACGCCTTCTCGATGGAATCGCCCCAGGCGAAGGGGAAGAAGGCGTCGCTGGCGAGGACGGCGCCGGCGGCTTCGGCACCAGCCTTCTCCATCGCGATTTCGACCGATTTCACGCGGTTCGGCTGGCCGCTGCCCATGCCGAGCATGCGCCCGTCCTTCGCGACGACGATGGCGTTGCTCTTCACGTGCTTCACGCAGCGCCAGGCGAATTTCATGTCGTCGATGAGGCCGGCGGGGACATCCTGGTTCGTGACCAATTTGAACTCGACATCGTCCGGGCCGCGGTCGTCGGCATCCTGGACGAGCCAGCCACCGCCCACCTGCCGGTAGGATCGCCCGCCCCGCGCGCGCGGTTGCGCTTCGAGGATGCGGAGGTCCTTCGACTTGCCCTTGAGGATGCGGAGGCCTTCCTCGGTGTAGCCGGGGGCGACGACGATTTCGTAGAACATGCGCGTTTCGCCGTCGTTGGGGCTGCGAAATTCGCGCAGTTCGCGGGCGAGCGCTTCATCGACGACGCGGTTGAAGGCGACGATGCCGCCGAAGGCGCTCGTGGCATCGGCGCGGACGGCCAGGCGGTAGGCTTCGAGGAGGTCTTCGCGGGTGGCCACGCCGCACGGGTTCGTGTGCTTCACGACGACGCAGGTCGGGCCGGGGAATTCGTTCACGCAGTTCCAGGCGGCATCGGCGTCCAGGTAGTTGTTGTAGGACATCTCCTTGCCGTGGTGCTGGACGGCGGTGGCGATGCCGCCGCGGCCCACTTCGCCGAGGGAGCGGTCGAGGTAGAAGGCGGCGGCCTGGTGCGGGTTTTCGCCGTAGCGAAGGGACTGGTCGAGCGCGAGGGGGATGGTGAGGGTGGCGGGCATCGCGCCCGGATCGATCACGCCCGCGAGCCATTCGCTGACGGCGCTGTCGTAGCTGGCGGTGTGGGCATAGGCCTTCCAGGCGAGGCGGCGGCGCGCGGCGGCATCGAGCCCCCCGGCGCGAAGCGCGTCGAGGATGCCGGCGTAGTCCGCGGGATCGACGACGACGGCGACATCCTGGTGGTTCTTGGCGGCGGCGCGCAGCATCGTCGGGCCGCCGATGTCGATGTTCTCGATGCCCTCTTCGAAGGTCACGCCGCCGGGCTTCGTCACCGTCGCGACGAAGGGGTAGAGGTTGCAGCAGACGAGGTCGATGGCCCCGATCCCGTGCTCGGCGATGGCGGCCATGTGAGCGGGCAGGTCGCGCCGCGCGAGGATGCCGCCGTGGACGCCCGGGTGGAGCGTCTTCACGCGGCCGTCGAGCATCTCGGGGAAGCCGGTGACATCCTCGACCTTCGTGACGGGGATGCCGGCGGCCTGGATGGTGGCGAAGGTGCCGCCGGTGGAGATGAGGTCCCAGCCGAGTGCGGCCAGGCCGCGGGCGAAGTCCTCGATACCGGATTTGTCGTAGACGCCGAGCAGAGCGCGCATGGAACAGCCTCCCGGATGAACGGCGCCGGCGGTCCCTGCTCGGGGAACGCGGCGCCCGGTCCACGGGAGGCCCAGGCGAGCGGCCTACCACCACACGACGGAAT
>JAYRRO010000007.1:0-3694 GCA_041910095.1 Dehalococcoidia bacterium | reverse complement strand
GCAGGAGCGAGGGACGCCGGAAGTGCTGCAGCGCCGCGAACCCGCACGCGCTTGTCGCGTCCTGCGATTCCGTGCTCGATGTTGATCCGCGCGCGCGGCACGTCGAACGCGTCGGCCAGCAGCGCCACCAGTTCCTCGTTCGCCCGTCCGTCGACGGGCGGAGAGGAGAGCCGGATGCGCAGCCGCCCTCCGTGCATTCCCGCCGGGCCGGGCCGCGACGCCCGCGGTTGCACGCGGACGTCGATCAGGACACCGGGCACCCCCGCCAACGGCACCCCGGTCCCAGGCGGGAGCCCCACGGGAACGGCCACCGGAGGCACGCCCACGGCCGCCGCGCCCACGCCCACGCCGCCGCGCGCACCGAACAATGTCACCGTGGTTTGTACCACCACCTACGTGCAGGACCCGAAGAACGCCACGGTCGCCTGCAACGCTGCCATCGATGGGCCCATCACCAGCCAGAACTGGACCATCAACGGTGTGCCCGCGCCATCCGGCCAGAACAAGAACACGCTCTCGTTCTCGTTCCCTCAGGACACGACCGTTGCGGTCGTGCTTTCGGCGTGCAACCTCTCGGCCTGCAAGTCCACCACGAGCGAAGTGAAGGTGCAGTTCCCGCCGCCGGGCACGCCCACCGTCACCGGCACGCCCTCGGCCACGCCGACGACGGCGCCCCCGCCGGCGGTCGGCGACGCGCGCCTCTTCTGCGATGTCACCTACGACCCGTACGACCTCAAGCGCGGCCTGATCTCCTGCGAAACCAGCTTCGTGGGCCAGTTCACCACCGTGGTGTGGAACGCTCCCAAGGCGAGCCCGCCCTCCGGCGACACGGGCGTGAAAACCTGGACGACCGTCAGCCCGCTCGCGCCGGGCGCCGCGGGCACGGCCATCACCGTCACGGCGACCATCTGCAACTTCACGACCTGCGTCACCCCGGATTCGGTCACCGTGAACGTGCAATACCTGGCGGGCGCGCCGCTCAGCGGCGGCTGCAGCGGCGTCTCCTTCACCTCGGATGTCGTGGGCTACGCCCAGTGGTTCATCGACGGCGTGCCCAAGGGCGGCCCCTCGACCCTGAGCGGCGGATCCTCCTTCACGCCCTCGGCCTACGGCCCCACCGCGGGCATTCACGCCATCGACGTGCTCTACGGCGGCCGGCAGGTCTTCCGCTCCGGCATGACGGTGACCTGCTGATGGGCGCCGCGCTCCACCCGGACGTCGACAGCGGGATCGCGCTCATCCATCGCCTGCTTGTGCTCGAAGTCGCGCGCATGCGCGAGGCCGGCGTGCCCGTCGGCGAGGACGATTACCGCGGGCTCTACGTCTCGGACGCCGAGGCCGACCGCCTGGCCGCGACGCTTCCCGGACCGCTCGCGGAGAGCGCGACGCACGCGGCCTACCGCAACGATGTCGCGCTTCTCCATGCGCAGTGCACGGGCCCGCTCGCACGCCTGCGCGATTTGGGCGTCCTGGATACGTTCGACCTGGGCGTGCTGCTGCTGGCCCTCGCCGCCGAGGCGGACCTTGGCACCGAGCGGCTCATCGGCTACGTCCAGGACGATGTCACGAAGAAGCGGCCGCGTGTCGAGCTTGCCCTGCGAATGCTCGCCGCATCCAACGAGTTCCACGCCCGCCGCGACCACTTCGCGCCTGGCGCGCCCCTTCGCCGGCTCCACCTGGTGTCGCTGCTGGACGAGCCGGGCACCCCCCAGACGCCGCTGCTGGGCCGGACCATCGCCCTCGACCCGCGCGTCGCCGGGTATCTGCTCGGCGAGCGCGAGATCGATGAAGCCCTGCACGCGTTCGTGATTCCCGTCGCCGAATCCCCCGCGGTCGCGCTGGAGCCGGCGCTGGCGGAGCGCGTGGCCTCGCTCGCGGCCCTGCCCGCCGCCTCCCTTCGGCCGCCGGTGGTTGCGCTCTCGGGGCCGGATCCCGCCGCCCGCGAGTCGGCCGCCGCGACGCTCTCCCGCGATTCGCACCTCACGCTCGTGCGCGTCGACTTCGCGGCCGCCGCGAGTGAACTGGGGTTCGAAGAAGCCGCTATCCGTGCGCTGCGCGAGGGCGCCTTCAGCGAAGCGGCGGTCGTCCTCGATGGCGTGGATGCCCTCTCCCAGGCCGATGGCGAACGGCTCCGTGAGCTGCTTGCGCGTGCACCGCTCGCGCCGCTGGTGCTGCTCGGATCGCGCGACCCCTTCAACTGGCCCGGCGTCCGTATCGAGTTGCCGGGCCTGGACTTCGACGCCCAGCGCGCGAGCTGGACGGGGCTCCTCGCCGGCGAGTCCGTCTCCGATGCGGACGTTGCCGCGCTCGCCGCCAAGTTCCGGCTCACCGCGCACGCCATCGCCGCCGCCGTCGAGGGCGCTCGCGGCCACGCGCGCTGGCGCGATCCCGCCTCGCCCCGCGTCTCCCTGGACGATCTCCAGGCCGCCGCCCGCACCCAGTCGACACCGATCCTGAGCGACCTCGCCCGCAAGATCGTTCCCCACTACGCGTGGGACGACATCATCCTCCCCGCGGACGCCCGCGAGCAGTTGCGCGAAATGTGCGGCTTCGTCGAGCACCGCCACACCGTGTACGACACCTGGGGCATGGGGCGGAAGCTGGCCATGGGCAAGGGCATCCTCGCCCTCTTCGCTGGCAGCTCCGGCACCGGCAAGACCATGTCCGCCGATGTCATCGCCGGCACGCTGGGCCTCGATCTCTACAAGATCGACCTCTCCGGCATCGTCAGCAAATACATCGGCGAGACCGAGAAGAACCTGGCCACCATCTTCGCCGAGGCCGAAACCGCGAACGCGATCCTGTTCTTCGACGAAGCCGACGCCCTCTTCGGCAAGCGCTCCGAGGTGAAGGACGCGCACGACCGCTACGCGAACATCGAAACGGCCTACCTCCTCCAGAAGATGGAGGAGTATTCGGGCATGGTGATTCTCGCGACGAACCTGAAGAGCAACCTCGACGAGGCCTTCCTCCGCCGGCTCCACTTCGTCGTCGACTTCCCCATGCCCGAGGAAGAAGACCGGCTTCGCATCTGGAAGGCAACGATTCCGCCGTCGCTGCCGGTCGGGGAGGATGTCGACCTCGCGTACCTTGCCCGCCAATTCAAGATTGCGGGCGGGAACATCCGCAACATCGTCCTCGCCGCCGCCTTCATGGCCGCGGCCGAAGGCGAGACCGTCCGCATGGGCCACTTCATCCGCGGCGTGCGGCGTGAGTATCAGAAGCTCGGCAGGATGGTGACGGATGCCGAATTCGGCTCCTACGTGGGATTCCTGCGCCCCACATGATCGCGCGAACGCGTTACGATGACGCACGGCCATCCCGGCGCTCCAGAGCCGCCGGGACCTCGCCCCGGAGGTACCGCCATGGTTGAGTCCCAGTACGCTTCCGATCCCCAGCGCAGCGCGGCCCGCCGCAAGACGCGCGCCGCCGAAGCCGCGGCCCCGGGCCACCCCGTCCTCCGCATGCAGCGTCAACTCGGCAACCAGCAGGTCGCGCGCATGCTCGCCCAGCGCGTTGGCGCCGAAGAGGACGAGATGATGCAGGGCAAGCACGATGTGGCGCTCGCCCAGCGCGTTGGCGCCGAAGAGGACGAGATGATGCAGGGCAAGCACGATGCCGCGCTCGCCCAGCGCGTTGGCGCCGAAGAGGACGAGATGATGCAGGGCAAGCACGATGCCGCGCTCGCCCAGCG
>JAYRRO010000006.1:0-24966 GCA_041910095.1 Dehalococcoidia bacterium | reverse complement strand
GCGAAGGACGCGCCGGGCGCGGAGACGGCCGGCGCGCGCCCCAGCAACGTCAGGACCGACGCGCACGCCATCTGCACCTGCGTCGCATTGGGGCGGCGTTCGGCCTTCTTATCGAGCATTGCAAACACGAGATAGTCCATGGTCTCGCTCACCAGCGGCATCCGGGTCGAAACGCGCGGCGCGGGCATCTCGGCATGCATGCGCAGCACGTCCGCGTAGCTGCTCGCGCGGAAGGGAACGTCGCCCGTGAGCAGTTCGAACAGCACGATACCCAGCGCGTAGATGTCGGCGGGGGTGCCCGCCGGCCGCCCGAGATACGGCTCCGGCCCGGCATACTCGGCACTGCCCATGAAGCCCCCATCGGCGCGGGTCTGCTCGCCATCGACGCGCGCGATGCCGAGGTCGATGACCACCGCGTGGAGGTCCCGGTCGAGCACGATGTTCGATGCCTTCAGGTCCCGGTGCACGACGCCCGCGCCATGGAGCGCCGCGAGCGCGGAGGCGACCTGCTGTCCGATGGTCGCGGCCTCCCACTCGCGGAACGGCCCACCGAGGTCGATGAGCCGGCGTACCGACTTCCCGGAGGCGATGTCCATCACCAGGTAGGGAACACCGTCGTGTTGTCCCTGCGAACGCATTCGGATGAGGTTCGGGTGCCGAACCTTCGCCCCGACGGCGTACTCCCTCTGAAACCGCCGGACGAGTTCCGCGTCATCGGCGAGATGGGGGTGCATCGTTTTCAGCGCCACCTGTCCGCCGGGCTCGCTTGCGCGCCACACGGTGCCCATGCCGCCCGCGCCGATCACTTCGACGAGGCGGTAGCCCCCGACCACGGCTCCGGGCACGAGCGCGGCCAAGTCGCTAGCCTCCCTGCGCCGGGTAGAGGGTGATGATGGAGCTGCCGATGGTCACCTGCCCGGCAGGCACGCGCATCGGCCGCCCCGGGAGGAGCGGCGATTCACCGCCGCCGGCGAAGACGTATGCCGGGTTCATCGCACCCAGGTCCTCCAGCACCCATGTGGCGCCGTCGAGCCGCACCGCGAAGTGCCTCCGGCTGGATGTAGGCTCGCTGATCTGAATGTCCGCCTCGGCGCCTCGCCCGACGATGAGCGAACGCCCCGGGTTAACGCCGATCTCCGGCTGGGGCCGGCCTCCATCGAGGATTCCCAGGCGGCCCGAGCCTGCGAAATGGACGTTGTTGACCCGCGGCGCGAAGACGCGGTTGTCGTTGTCGCCGACCTGAAGGTGGTTGTTGACCACCACCTGTGGCTGCGCGGCAGGTCCGGCCGGCCCTCGAAGGGCGGTCCCCCTGGGGCCGTGGTTTTCGTTCGCGGTGAGCGGCTTGTACCCGTACGGCGAATAGGCCACGTAGGTGCTCGCCAGCTTGTCCCACAGACACTGGTTGTTCTTGTCCCAAATGCACCAGAGCGGCGCCACCGTGCCGTAGACGCCCCCCGTGAGGAAGCTGAGAGTCCACGTGAGCCAGTTCTTGACGACGAGTTCTCGCATCACGACATACAGGCCGCCGGCCCGGGTGCCGTCGGCCTTCATCACGTACATCCCGAGGAGCTGCTTGGCGGGGCTCTGCCCGTTCTGCGCCGTGAACATGAGCCACGCGATCCCGATGACTTGCGCGATGAGGGCGATCCAGACGAACACCATGCTCGATGACCAACTCACGAACATCGAGACCATCGCCAGCAGGAGAATGACGAGCGGCACCGTCAGCAGCAGGCTATCGAGGATCGCCCCGGCTAACCGTCGCCCGGGCCCTGCCATGACCAGTTCCTCCGGACCATAGCGAGCGGCGATGAAATCGACTTCGGCGTAGGCGTAGGCAAGGGCCATGGTGGCGCGCTCCCGGGGCTCCGTCGCGGGCGGATGAAACCGCCGGAAGCATATCGGCCACCGGCGCGCCGGAGCGCCCCGTTGGCAGACAAGTTGCGGACAATCAGGGGCTTCCGGGTGCTCCGCCGGTCGCGTTGGATACCGGCCGGATGCGCGCGGGAGCGGTCCCCGGGGCGATTGCGTTGGCGCCTGTGCGCTCCTCACGTGCGGGATCCCGGAGGGTGCCGCGCTGCTCGCCGCGGCACCAGGGCCCCGGGTGTTCATTTCACTCGCCGCGGGGGCGACCCACACACCTGCGCCATCGCGGCGGGCGGGAACGTCGTCGTACCAGGACACAGGCCGGAGCCCCGGGAGCTTCTTCTTCTTCTGGGTGTGGTCGTGGGGCTGGAACGGCTTTAGCGTCTCACACTCCATGGCGCTCGCGCTGACCTACCCCTGAGCGTGAGATCCGCCCCCGCCCCGCCCGCCACTATGATGGTCCTGCCCGGCTACCCCGGGCCCGGAAGTGGCATTGACCGATGACATCGCGCGCCGCAAGCAGGACCATCTCGATGTCGTGCGCGACCAGGATGTGACGTCCGCGGTCAGCGCGGGATGGGATCGATTCCGGTTCGTCCACAACGCCCTGCCCGAGATTGACCTGGCGGATGTCACGCTCAAGGTCGAGGCGTTCGGCAAGCGGCTGGCGGCGCCCCTCTTGCTTTCGTCCATGACCGGCGGCACGCCCGAGACGGCGGCCGTGAACCGGCGGCTCGCGGCCGTGGCGCAGCGCCTCGGGCTGGCGATGGGCGTCGGGTCGCAGCGCATCGCCCTCCAGGCTCCACGCGACATCACCCATTTCGCGGTACGCGACACCGCCCCGGACATCCTGCTCTTCGCGAACCTCGGGGCTGTGCAGCTCAACTATGGGTTCACGGCTGGCGATTGCGCCTGGCTGGTCGACGCCCTCGGCGCGGACGTGCTCATCCTTCATCTCAATCCGTTGCAGGAGGCTCTGCAGGCGGGCGGCGACACGCGCTTCCGTGGCCTCATCGAACGGATTGCCGAAGTTTGCCGAAGGCTGGCGGTGCCGGTGGTCGTGAAGGAAGTGGGGTGGGGCCTCTCAGCGCACGTTGCAAGGCAGCTCGCGGCCGTGGGCGCCGCCGGCATCGATGTCGCGGGCGCCGGCGGCACATCCTGGAGCGAAGTCGAACGCCACCGCGCCACGGACCCGCTGCTGCGGGCGGTCGCGTCCCCCTTCCGGGGCTGGGGGATTCCGACGGCCGAGGCACTCATGGATGCCCGGGCGGCCGTTCCGGGCGGGTTCATCATCGCGAGCGGCGGCATCAGCAATGGCATCGACGTTGCGAAGGCGCTCGCCCTCGGCGCGAACCTGTGCGGGCTCGCCGCCCCCGCCATCCAGGCCGTGCTGCGCTCCGAGGCTGATGGAGAGTTCGCGCTGCGCGTGGTGGTCGAGCAGTTGCGCGTCGCGATGTTCGCCCTGGGTGTCGCCTCGGTGGCCGCGCTGCGCGGCTCCGCGGACCTGCTTCGCCCGATTGCCGCCAGTTCAAACGCGCCCGTTCCCGGACGCGACGCTACCCTGAAGGAGTGAAGATCCTCCGTCTCACCACCAGCAACGAACTGATTCACCAGGGGCCAGGTTCCCGGCTCGATTGGCTCGGCCGCCTCGGTCGCGAGCAGTACGGCGATCCCTTCGAGATCGTTTCGCGGACCGTCTGGCCGGACGCGCGCCTCCCGCGCAAGGTCGCCGAGTGGGTCGCTGTAGAGCGGCCGGATGTCGTCTGGATGGTCGTGCCGAGCTTCTGGTTCGAGTATCTCTCGGTGCCGAAGATGCTGGCCCGCAGGTTCGGCCGTGCCGGGAAGCTGGCCGCGAATGCAGGCTTCAAGGCCGCCGACAAACCTCTCCTCGCCCACAACGTGGTCTTCCGTAGCGGCCGCCGGCTGCTCCAGCGCACCGTCGGCGGCGACCCGCACTTCACCACGCAGGAGCTCTACGACACCATCGAGGAGATCGCCCGGACCGTCCTTCGCGACGAAGGCGTCCAGTTCGTGGTGTACGGGCCGCACTCCTACCAGAACTTCTCCGTCAGCCGGAAACAGCAGCGCGAAACCCTGCGCCGCCGCACGAACTTCATCCGTCAGCTGCGCGCCCTCGCCGCGGAGCTGCACTTCGTGGTCGAAGCGCCCGACCGCCCTCGCTGGCAGACGCACGGTGAGGTCGACACGATCGCCGACCGGCTCCATATGGCGCTCGAGATGCAGCGTCCCCTCGCGGAGGCGGAGCTGGTCGTGCTTGCGCGGGCCCTGGCCGGCGAGGTGCCCGCCTAGTCCCTCTTCCTGCGCGCGCGGAACTCGCAGTACACATGCCCGCCCGGCTTCGACGTCTCACGCGTGGTTTCGTAGCCGGGCAGCAGTTCGCGAATCACCTCGAGTTCGATGTCGCAGACGAGCGGCACTTCGCGGGCGAGCGAACCGATGGCGCACTGGTGGACCCGCACCGTGAGGTCGCCGCCCGGCGCTTCCTCGAACGACATGACCGCCCCTTCGGCGGCCGCGAACTCCACCGCCCGCCGCGCTCCTGAGGGCATCGTCCCTCCCTGGAGCCACTCCGCGAACACGCCCCGGAAGTGCGACCGCAGCCAGCCGGCCACGGTTTGCGGGCGTGTCTCCGCGCAATGCCGTGCCAGCGTCACCAGCACCCTGAACGACGCATCCGGCACGTACTGGTCCGCGAGCGGCGTGGTGGTGTAAATCATCCTCGGCCGGCCGCGGCCCTGCCCCTCGCGCGCGGCAGACCCGACGACGAGCCCCATCGCCTCCAGCACGCCCAGGTGCTGGCGAACGGCGGTGTCCGTCAGCACGAGCCGCTCCGCGAGCCCGAAGGCGTCACGCTGGGGCGCGGTCTTCAGCAATCGTAAGAGCCGGTACTGCATCGCCGTCAGTGCAGGCGGGTCGCCCGGGAGTTGGCTTCCGGTGGAGTGGTTGGCCCGCTCTGGTGGCTCGTTGCGCAACGGAAAGAGATCCCCTTCGAACGCGGGATGTTAGCTCCCTTTTCCGTTTACACAGCCAGTTCATCCACAATTGGCGGTTTGATGGCCTTTTTCAATGTTTACTGTTCGCGGCATTCACTGCGTTCACTGCACACGCTGGTTGAAGCCGAGCGCGCTCAGACTCCTCGGAACCGCGGCTCCCGCTTCTCCACGAACGCCGCGACAGCCTCGCGGTGGTCCTCCGTAGCGGAAGCCCGCGCCATGTTCTCGGCTTCGCGCGTGAGCTGCTCCGCCAGCGACGCCGTCGCCGAGAACGCGAGGTTGTCTTTGATCAGCCCGTAGGCAACGGTTGGGCCCGCGGCCAGCCGCCGCGCGAGCCCGAGTGCTTCTGCCATGAGCCGCTCCGCTGGCACGACAGCGCGTGCCAGGCCCAGCTCGAGCATGCGCGCCGCATCGATCGGCTCGGCGAGAAAATACAGTTCGCGCGCCAGGGCCGGGCCAACGAGCCGCGGCAGGAACCATGTGCCCCCGAAATCGCCGCTGAAGCCGATGCGCGCGAACGCCGTTCCCATGCGTGCCTGTTCGCTCGCGATGCGGAAGTCGGCCGCGAGCGCCATGCTCATGCCCGCGCCGAAGGCGGGCCCATTCACCGCCGCGATGGTCGGCTTGGGCATCTCCGCCAGAAGACGTGACGCTTCCTCGGCGTCGCGCAGCGAGGGGCGGCCGGGCTGCGGCGCTCCCGTCGGCAGGCCGCGGTCCTTCATGTCGCCCCCGGCGCTGAAGGCCCGGCCCGCCCCTGTAATGACGACCGCGCGTACGGCAGCATCTTCGGCCACGCGGCCGAGAACGGCCGGCATCGCGGCGAGCATCTCCGTATTCATCGCGTTCAGCGAATCGGGCCGGTTCAGCGTCACGATCGCGACGCCGTCTCCGGCGCTTTCGAGCAGCACGGTATCGCTCATCCCTCTACCTCCCGCGGCATGTGGCGGACGCGCGCCGGGCCCGGCACGCACCGGGCCCGGCGGCAGTTGGAAGTCCCGGTTTGTTCAGACCGCCGCGAGCGCGGCCTTTCCGAGCACGAACCCGCTGTAGCCGTTCGCGGCGATCTCGTCGCACTTCTGGCGGTATCGCCCGACCCCGCCGATGTAGGGCATGAATTGGCGGACCTTCCCCGGCACGTTCTCGCCCAGGTACCACGAGTGGCAGCTCGGCGCGACGTACATGGTCCCGCTGGCCACGCTGTTCACGTGGTCGACCCAGCGGTCCTCGGCGCCCAGCTCGGGCTCCATCGTTTCGATGCCCTGCGAGCGGAGGTGGCCCAGGCACTCCGTGATCCAGTCCACGTGCTGCTCGATCGACACCATCATGTTGCTGAGCACCGAGGGGCTGCCCGGACCGGTGATGGTGAACAGGTTCGGGAACCCCTCGACCATCAGCCCGAGGTAGTTCCGCGGGCCGTCCGCCCACTTCTCGATGAGCCGCTCGCCATCCCGGCCGCGGATGTCGATCCGGTTGAGCGCGCCGGTCATCGCGTCGAAGCCCGTCGCGTAGATGATGACGTCGAGTTCGTGCTCGCGGCTCGTGGTGCGGATGCCCGCGGGCGTGATCTCCGCGATCGGGTCCTTGCGCAGGTCGACGAGGGAGACGTGCGGCTGGTTGAACGTGTCGAAGTAGTTCGTGTCGATGACCGCGCGCTTGCAGCCGATGGGGTGCTCGGTCGGCATGAGCGATGCTGCCGTCTCGGGATCCTTCACCACACGGCGCACCATCTCCCCATAGAGCTCGCGCGCGACGCTGTTCGCCTCCATGTTCGTGGGCACATCCGCGAACATGCGCGTCACGGCGAAACCGTGCTGGTCCAGCGCCGCCCGGCGCTCTTCCTCCGTCAGGTCCATGATCTTGGTCGTCGGCGCCGCGTAGAGCGCGCCACCGAGCCCGAGCGCGATCCCTGCGAGCGAATTCCGCTCGGTCTCCCGGAGCTGATCGTATGTCTCGCGCACTTTGCGCTGGTCCTCATCCGTGAGCGGCCGGTTGTTCGCGGGCCACGTGTACGTCGGCGTGCGCTGGAAGACCGTGAGCGACCCGGCAACCTTCGCGATCTCCGGGATCGCCTGCACCGCCGACGACCCGGTCCCGATGATGCCGATGCGCTTCCCGGCGAGTTCGACGCCATCCTTCGGCCACAGGCTGGTTTGCACGGACGTGCCCTGGAACGAATCGATGCCCGGGATGTTCGGCAGCATCGGGGCGGAGAGGCACCCGGTCGCCATGATCGTGAACGGCGCGCGGAGGGTGTCGCCGCGGTCCGTCGTCAGCGTCCAGCCCTTCGCCGTCTCGTCATAATGCGCCGACTGCACGCGCGTGTTGAAGAGCACGTCGCGGCGCAGGTCGAAGCGGTCGACGACATACTGCAGGTACCGCTCGATCTCGGGCTGCGAGGCCATCAACTCGTTCCAGACCCAGTCGTTCTGCACCTCCTTGGACCAGCTGTAGGAATACTCGAGGCTGGTCACGTCGCAGCGTGCTCCCGGGTAGCGGTTCCAATACCAGGTGCCGCCGACGTCGCTGCCGGCTTCGATGACGACGGTGCGCACCCCCAGCTCACGCAGCCGGTAGAGCTGGTACATGCCGGCAAAGCCCGCGCCGACGATGAGGACATCGTGGTCAGCGGAGATAGACGGCCGTTCGACGGTCGTGGTCATGTGGTTTCCCCCCAAATTCGATTGTGGCCCGAACGGCCGCGCCGCCATGCATCGATTCGTGCCGTTGCTAGGCCCTATTCACGCCACGGCGGCAAGGGGCACGCTATCCGGCGCAGAAATGCGCTGTCAAGGCACGCGGCGCACCACTATTGGGGACTCCGCTTCACCGTCGCGCCCATGCCCACCTTCGGAGACCGGCCGGCTCAGCCGCTCCAGGGCGCGCCCGGCACGCCCGAGTACGACACCAGCGCCTTCATGTAGTTCGAGCGCTCGAACGCCGCCGGATCGGGGCTCGTGGCGTGGCTCAGGCTACCCACCATCTGGCGCACGGCGTCGTAGTGCCGCTCACGCATCCAGGTCTCGACTCCCTGGACCACGCCCCGCACGTGCTCCGGGCCATGAATGAGCAGCGCCGACGCCATCATCGCCACGTCCGCCCCGGCCAGGAGCGCCTTGAGCACGTCGTCGGGCTCGTGCACGCCGCTGGTCGCCGCCAGCGAGAGATCCACGCCGCAACCGCGGAGGATGGCGATCCAGCGAATCGGCAGGGCCAGCTCGGCCGGCGTGCTCAGCCGCACCGCCGGCACCACCGTCAGTGATTCCAGGTCGATTTCCGGCTGCATGAAGCGGTTGAACAACACCAGGCCGTCCGCTCCCGCCGCCGCGATGCGCCGGGCGACGGCGGGCAGCGCCGTGAAGAACGGGCTCAGCTTCACCGCGATCGGGATGCGCACCACGTCTCGGACCGCCTGCACGATGTCGACATACCGCGCCTCCACGGACTCCGCCGTCTCGTTCGCGCCGGCGGCGACGAAGTACACGTTCAGTTCCAGCGCGTGCGCGCCGGCCTCCTCGATCTGGCGGGCATACCGCGTCCAGCCCCCGGGAGTGATGCCGTTGAGGCTCGCGATCACCGGGATCGAAAGCCCCCGCCGCGCCTGCTCGATGGACTCAAGGTAAGCGGCGGGCCGGGTGGAGTGCTCCGGCAGGGCCGGGAAGAAGCTCTGCGCTTCCAGGTAGCTCTCCGTCCATTGCTCCAGCAGTTCGTGCAGGTCCAGCGACTCGTGCACAATCTGCTCCTCGAACAGCGACCGCAGCACGACCGCTCCGACACCCGCCGCCTCCAGGCGCTTGAGCGTGTCGATGCTATCCGAGAGCGGCGAGGCCGAGGCCGCCACCGGAGAAGCGAGCGTGAGCCCGAGATAGCGGGTGCTCATGTCAACCATGGCCTGCCTCCTCCGTGCCGGGCGCCGGGTGCCCCTGGTCCACGGCGATGATGGGCGGCGATACCCGCTCCACGTCCGCCAGCTGCTCATACAGCCGCCAGCGCTCGGCGATATCGTCGGCCGCGAGGTGGATGAGCTGGTCCGCGTCCTGCGGGTTGGCCAGGCGCAGCATCCCGAAGCGCGCCTCGCTCATCGCGAAGTCTTCGAAGCGGATGCTGGGCTTCTTCGAATCGAGGTGGAACGGGTGGTCGTCGGACCCCTCCGGCGCCGGCTTGTAGCGGTACAACGGCCAGTACCCGCTCGCGACCGCGTCCCGCTGGTGGCTCATGGCCGTGCGCATGTCGATGCCATGGGCGATGCAGTGGCTGTAGGCGAGAATGATCGAAGGCCCGGTATGCGCCTCCGCCTCCGCGAACGCCTTCACGGCCTGGGCGTTATCGGCGCCGAGGGCGATGTTCGCCACGTACACGTTCCCGTAGGCCGACGCGATCATCCCCAGGTCCTTCTTGCCGACGCGCTTGCCCGCCGCCGCGAACTTCGCCACCGCCGCCCGCGAGGTCGATTTCGACGCCTGCCCGCCCGTGTTCGAATACACCTCGGTATCGAGCACGAGAATGTTGATGTCGTGCCCGCTCGCGAGCACGTGGTCGAGCCCGCCGAAGCCGATGTCGTAGGCCCAACCATCGCCGCCGACAATCCAGACGGACTTCTTCACCAGCACGTCCGCGACACCGAGCAGGCGCCGCGCGTCCGGCGTACCGAGCTTCTCCAGGTGGCATTTCAGCTGTGCCACCCGCCGGCGCTGCTGTTCAATGGCCCCGCCAGAATCCTGGCGCGCGGCGAGGATCTCGGCCGCGAGTTCTTCGCCCGCCTCCGGCGCCAGCCGCTGCAGCAGTTGGCGCGCCAGTTCTTCGTGCTGGTCCAACGCCAGCCGCATGCCCAGGCCGAACTCGGCATTGTCTTCGAAGAGTGAGTTCGCCCAGGCCGGGCCGCGCCCCTCACGGTCCACCGACCACGGCGTCGTCGGCAGGTTGCCCCCGTAGATGGATGAGCACCCGGTCGCATTCGCGATGAGCGCGCGGTCGCCGAAGAGCTGCGAGAGCAGCTTCAGGTACGGTGTCTCGCCGCAGCCCGCGCAGGCGCCCGAGAACTCGAACAGCGGCGTGACCATCTGGGAGCCCTTGATCGTCGCCACCTGGATTGCCGAACGGTCCACGTCGGGAAGCGCCTCGAAGAAGGCGAACCCGGCCCTTTCGCGCTCAAGGTGCGGCTCCCGCGGCTCCATGTTGATCGCCTTGTGCTTCAGCATGGACTTGCTGCGAGCGGGACAGACATCGACGCAGATGCCGCATCCCGTGCAGTCGTCCGGCGCCACCTGGATCGTCATCGCCGCCCCGGGCAGGTCGCGGCCGGACCATGCCCGGTGCTGGAACCCCTCGGGCGCCCCGTCCAGGGCCTCCGGGTCGTACACCTTCATGCGGATGGCCGCGTGCGGACACACGAGCGCGCACTTGGCGCAGTCGATGCAGATCGATGGGTCCCACACCGGCACCTCGGACGCAATCCCCCGCTTCTCCCAGCGCGAGGTCGCCGTCGGAAAGGCGCCGTCCACGGGCAGGGCCGAGACCGGCAGGAGGTCGCCCTGGCCGTCCAGCATCATCGCCGTCACGCGCTGCACGAACTCCGGCGCGTCCTCCGGGACAGCAGGCAGGCGGCGGATTTGGCTCCCGGCGTGGGCCGGGGGGTGGACTTCGTGCAGCGCCTCCAGCGCCGCATCGACGGCGGCATAGTTGCGTTCGAGCACGAGTTCGCCGCGGCGGCCGTAGGTCTTCTTGATCGCGCCCTTGATCGCGGCAATCGCCGCATCGCGCGGCATGATGTTCGCCAGCGCGAAGAAGCAGGGCTGGAGCACCGTGTTCACGCGGTTGCCCAGCCCTGCGTCGCGGGCCACCTGGTCGCCGTCGATCACGAAGAACCGGATGCCCTTTGCGATAATCGTTTCCTGCAACTCAAGCGGGAGATGCTCCCATGTGGCATCCGCGCCATACGGGCTGTTCAGCAGGAAGGTGGCGCCCGCCTCCGCGTGCTTCAGCACGTCGGTCCGTTCGAGCAGCCGGAACTGGTGGCAGGCGACGAACGTCGCGCTCCGGATCAGGTACGTGGACCGGATCGGCTTCGGCCCGAACCGAAGGTGCGAGACGGTCACCGCCCCGGATTTCTTCGAGTCGTATTCGAAGTACCCCTGCGCGTGCAGCGGGGTGCCTTCACCGATGATCTTCACCGAGTTCTTGTTCGCGCCGACGGTGCCATCGCTGCCGAGGCCATAGAACAGCGCCCGCACCGTCCCCTCCTCCTCCGTCGTGAATGCTGGGTCAAACGCGAGGCTGGTGTGCGAGACGTCGTCGGTGATGCCCACGGTGAAGTGGTTCCTGGGGCAGGTGGTGTCCAGCTGGGCGAACACCGCCGCCGCCATCGCCGGCGTGAACTCCTTCGATGCGAGCCCGTAGCGCCCCCCGATGACGCGCGGCATCGCCTCCAGGCCGCCCGTCGCCACGGACTCGGCCAGCGCGGTCACCACATCCTGGTACAGCGGCTCGCCCGTCGCGCCCGGCTCCTTCGTACGGTCGAGCACCGCGACCGCGCGCACCGAGGGCGGCAGCGCACGCACGAACGCGCGCGCCGAAAACGGCCGGTAGAGACGCACCTGGAGCAGGCCCACCTTCTCGCCGCGGGCCTGGAGCGCCTCCACGGCTTCCTGCGCCGCTCCCGCTCCCGACCCCATCATCACGATGACGCGGGTGGCGTCGGGCGCGCCAGAGTAGTCGAACAGGCGATAGCGGCGGCCCGTCAGCGCCGCGAACCGGTCGAACGCGGCCTCCACCAGGTCCGGCGTTTCCGCGTAAAAGGGGTTCGCGGCCTCCCGCGCCTGGAAGAACACGTCCGGATTCTGCGCCGACCCGCGGAGCACCGGGTGGTCGGGCGAAAGGCCCCGGTCGCGATGCGCCTGCACGAGATCCTCGTCGATCATCGCCGCCACGACGTCGTCCTCGGCCGGGGTGATCTTGTTCACTTCGTGCGAGGTGCGGAAGCCATCGAAGAAGTGCACGAACGGCACGCGGCTGCGCAGCGTCGCGGCCGTCGCCACGAGAGCGAAGTCCTGGGCCTCCTGCACCGAGCCCGAACAGAGCATACCCCAGCCCGCGCTGCGCACAGCCATCACGTCGCTGTGGTCCCCGAAGATGGAGAGCGCGTGCGTCGCCACGGCCCGCGCGGCGACGTGGAACACCGCCGGCGTCAACTCGCCGGCGATCTTGAACATGTTCGGCAGCATAAGGAGCAGGCCCTGCGAGGCCGTGAACGTGGTCGTCAGTGCACCGGCCATGAGCGCGCCGTGCGCCGCCCCCGCCGCGCCGCCCTCGCTCTGCATCTGGATCACGCGCGGCACGGTGCCGAAGATGTTGGTCCGCCCCTCCGCCGACCAGCCGTCGCACAGCTCGGCCATCGCCGATGACGGCGTGATTGGATAGATGGCGATGACTTCGGACACCTTGTGGGCGATTCGCGCCGCGGCTTCGTTGCCGTCGACGGTGATGGATGTGTAGTTCACGATGCAACCACCCCGGGGACCCCTCCGTGGCGTGACCGGCGGCATGGCGCGCCGGCCCCACGATTGAGGCTCGCGTGCGTGGACGGCCCCCCATATGGTCGAAGGCCCCACATTCGCCGCCGCATTGGCCTAATGTGAACGTCTTTCCCTCGCTCTAGAATGCGCGCACCGCGCCGGAGGCCGCCCGTGATGGCTCTCGAACCCTATCCCCCCATGTGGCTCCCGGACGGCGTGCGTTCGCGTTTCGTCGATGGCATCAACGGCCTGCGAATGCACATCCTCGAGGCCGGTCCGGCCGACGGCTCGCGGCCGTTGTTGCTGCTCCTGCACGGCTTCCCCGAACTCGCCTACAGCTGGCGCAAGGTGATGCTCCCCCTCGCCGCCGCCGGCTACCACGTCGTCGCACCGGACCAGCGCGGATACGGCCGCACCACCGGCTGGGACCCTGCCTACGACGGCGACCTGTACTCCTACCGGCGGCTCAACCTCGTGCGCGATGCGCTCGGACTCGTGTCCGCGCTCGGGTACCGTTCCGTGGCATGTGTCGTAGGGCACGATTTCGGGTCTCCCGTGGCCGCCTGGTGCGCCGTCACCCGCCCGGACATCTTTCGCTCGGCCGTGCTCATGAGCGCGCCGTTCGCGGGCACCGCGCCGTGGCCGCTTCCCGCTGGTGCGCCGCCGGCACGCGAAGGGCTGGATGCGGCGCTCGCGGCCCTGCCCCGCCCGCGGATGCACTACCAGCACTACTACCAGTCGCCCGAGGCGAACGAGAACATGTGGCACGCGCCGCAGGGCATCCACGCCTTCCTTCGTGCCTACTACCACTACAAGAGCGCCGGCTGGGAGGGCAACCGCCCATACCCCCTCCCCGACAGCAGCGCGGCTTCCTTCGCCCTGCTGCCCACCTACTATGTGATGGACCGCGGCCAGGGAATGGCCGAAACCGTCGCGCGCGTCGCGCCTTCGCCTGCCGAGATCGCCGCCAACACCTGGCTCCCGGATTCCGAGATGGCGATCTATGCCGCCGAGTACGAACGCACCGGATTCCAGGGCGGGCTGCAGTGGTACCGCTCGGGAAGCCTGGGAGCGCCCGAAATGGACCTCTACGCCGGCCGCCGCATCGATGTCCCGTGCGCGTTCATCGCCGGTGCGAACGATTGGGGACCATTCCAGTCGCCGGGCGCGCTGGATCGCATGCGCGACGCCGCCTGCGCCGACTTCCAGGGAGTCCACCTGCTCCCCGGCGCGGGGCACTGGGTGCAACAGGAACAGCCGGAGGCGACAGCGGAGCTGCTCCTGGATTTCTTGGTACGAAACCCCGTCAGCTGAGCGCGCCCCGCCTCACCAGCTCCTCTATCCCCGCCGCGTCGTACCCGAGCACGTCCGTCAGCACTTCACGCGTGTGCTGCCCGAGCGTGGGGGCGGCGCTCAGGCGTGCCGGCGTCTCGCTGAAGATCGTCGCGGGGCCGTCATATGGCGTCGGGCCCATCACCGCATGGTCGCAGGTCACGAAGAAGCCGCGATGTGCGAGTTGAGCGTCTTCGTACAGGTCGCCCGGGCGCATCACGACCGATGCGGGGACCCCGGCGCGCGTGAGCCGCTCGGCGAGCGGGAACGGCTCCTGGTCGCGGCACCATTCGGTCAGGGCCGCGTCGATCTTGCCGTCCGCCTGGAGGCGCGTCGCGAGGTCGTCGAACTCGCTCCCCGCGAAGGCGCCAAGCGGCGCGATGCCGGTCAGGGCGCGCCACTGCCCGGCGGTTTCGCAGGCAATCGCCATGTACCGCTCGGTGCCGGCCGTCGCATACACGCCATTCGGGCTCGCGTACGGCGATTCGTGCCCCTGCGGCCCCGCCACCCGGCCGTTCACCGTGTAGTCCAGGACCAGCGGCTCGATGAAGTGGATGCTCGCCTCCACCTGGGCCAGGTCGATGAACTGGCCCTCGCCCGTCCGGTCGCGGTGCAGCAGTGCGGCCGTGAGTGCCGCGACGCCGTACCGGGGCGCAATGAAGTCGGTATAGGCCCCCCACGGGGAAGCGGGCGCGCGGTCGGGCCACCCCGTGATGGCGTAGATACCCGCCATCGCCGCTCCCTGGCTGCCATACCCGCCGTACGTTCGCTGCGGTCCGGTCTGTCCGCGGAGGCAGGTGCTGAAGCGAATGATGGATGGGTCTTTCGCTCGCAACGCCTCGTAGCTGAAGCCCATCGCATCGAAGCGGCCCGCCGTGAAGCTCTCCATCACCACGTCGGCCCAATCGATGAGCTTTGCCGCCACCTCGCGGCCGGCCTCGGTGGCGAGGTTCAGGTTCAGCCCGATTTTGCTCGAATTGAAGTTCGCCATGAACTGCGCGCGGTCCAGCCCGGCCACGTTGTCCTTGAACGGCGGCGCCGTGCGCAGGATGTCCGGCCTCGACGGCGACTCCACGTGAATGACGGTCGCGCCGTGGTCCGCGAGCGCCTTTCCCACGATCGGCCCCACGCCCACCCACGCGAAGTCCGCCACTTTCAGGCCCTCGAACGGCCGCCGGGGCCGGGTGGTCGCGGTTGGCTTCGGCCTCGGAGCGAACGACGCAAGCAATGCCTGGTGCTCGCCGAGCGCGGGCGGGAGCTGCGGCTCCAGCAGCGGTGTCGCCGAAAGCCGCGCGGGAACCCCCGGCACGACCCGCCCGGCGAGGTTCCGCCAGTACTCGCGCGCGTTCAGCTGGGGGTCCTCGATGAGTCCCTTGATTGTGTACGCGGGCGCGAGCAGCAGCGATGCCTCGACCCCGATCGCGAGCAGGTCGTTCTGGGTGTGGCCCTCGAAGTAGCGGCCGGCCGCGGCAAACGCGTGCTCGACCTCCTCCAGCGGGATCTGTCCGGCGGCGAAGTCCGCCACCCACGCCGACCAGTCGCGCGCCATGAGTTCGTCGCCGGCCTTGCCTTCGGCGGCCGCCAGCGTCAGCACCGTCTGCAGGGGCGTGCTCCCCGTGCGCCCGCCCAGCAGCACGCACGTGATGTAGCCATCGGCGCAGCGCCAGATGGGCGGGATGGTGAACCCGGCGATGGGCTGCGCCGGCGTCTGGCGGTTCGCGCCCGTCCCCGGCGGGTCCCCGCCGGTGACCTTGGGGAAGCCGGTGGCGTGCATGAGCGTCCACACCATCGCGGCTTGCATCGAAAGGTCGAGGTGCTGGCCGCGGCCCGATTCACCGCGAGCGCGAAGCGCGATCAGCGCATCCGCCGCCGCCTGCGCCCCCGCGTGAAACGCCGCCTGCGGGAAGCCGATCGGCACGGGCGGCCGGTCGATGTCGCCCTGCAGGCCGAGCAGGCCCCCGGCCGCCTGCAATGTCAGGTCCGTCGCTGGCTTGTGCGCATCCGGGCCATTCTGCCCGTAGGGCGAAACGGAGACGTAGACGATACCCGGGTTCGCCCGCGAGACCGCGTCGTACCCGAGGCCGATCGCGTCCATTTCGCCCGGTTCGAAGCTCTCGATGAGGATGTCGGCCCGCTTGAGCAGCCCCGCCACGGCCTGGCGGCCCCGCGCTGTCCGGATATCAGCCACCGCGCTCTTCTTGCCGCCGCCGACAGACATCCAGTACAGCGACTCGCCGCTCGCATCGGCGAATGGCGGCATCGTGCGCGCCTCGGCGCCGCCCGGCGGCTCCACCTTCACCACGGTCGCGCCCAGTTCGGCCAGCAGCCGGCCGGCCAGCTCGGCCCGGCACGTCGAAAAGTCGGCGACGACGATGTCGTGGAGCGGCGGCGCAGACATTGGCACAAGGCACCCTCATCCCGGCATGGGCGCTCGCGGGGCCGCTCGCACGGGCGCGGTGAATCGTTGCATCGGCGAACGGCCGTCGGCGAGGCGCAAGCCTAGACCATCCGCGACCCGCCCGCGAGGGGTTTCCCGCGTGCGTGGCCCTCAGGCGGGGAGTTCGAGCGTCAGGTTTGCCACGGTGGCATCCGGTCCGAGCTGGTTGTCGAGGTGGATCTCCAGGTCAAGCAGCCGCTGTCCCTCCGCTTCGTACTTGCGGGACACGTGGCCGCGGGAGGTGATGGTGTCCCCGAGGCAGTTCGGCGACTTCATCGTGAAGCGCAGCCTCCGCAGGAACGCCTCCGGCCCCGCCCAGTCCGTTGCGAGGCGCCCGAACAGCCCTTCGTAGAACATCGTGTTCACGAAAATGTCGCGCGCGCCGCTCGCCTTCGCGAACTCGCGATCGTGGTGGATCGGGTAGAGGTCGCGCGTGCCGGCCACGTCGACTATGAGCGTCCGCAGCGTGATCGGGAAGGTGACCGAGCCGATCACGTCGCCCTCGCGGACATCGTCCCAGCGGCGAGTTTCGACCTTCCGGGTCATTGGGCGCCCTCCCGTGGCCGGTACCGCAACAGCACCATGGTCGAGCGCCCCACGGCAACGTCCGCGGCTTCGGTGCGGTACTCCGTGACGCTCGTGACGAAGACTCCGGTGCCGGCGCGTACCTGCTTCTCGGCGCTGACGGCCGTAACCATGCTCCGGACTTTCAGGCGGCCGTCGCCGGGCCCGAACGGCGCGAGATATTCCACCTCCTGGCCAGCCACGGTGTTCACCACGAACCCGAACCGGTCACACAGCGCAAAGATCGCGGCCTGCCCGCCGTCGCCCTCGCCCTTGTTCAGGGCGGCGGTGTCGGCTTCAAGCCGCTCCCGCACATGGTCCGGAGTCCACCACGCACCGAAGGTCATCGCGAACAGCGACTGCGGCGGCGCGATCAGCCGCCCGAAGCGGGTGGTGCGCGCGTACGCCTCGTCCCAGTAGACGGGGTTGCCGTCCTCCGCGACCTCGCAGAAGCGGCGAATCGCGGTGGCGCTGACGGGGTCGCGGGTGAGGCGGTAGGGGCCCCAACCGTTCAGATAGGGCTCGCAACGCCGCTCAAATGGTATCTCATCCTGGTCCGCCACGGTATGCTCCCGCCTACAGGCCCGCGAAGTCAGGCTCGCGCTTCTCGCGGAAGGCGGCCACGGCTTCGAGGTTCGCCGGCCCCCCGCTCAGGCGGCCAAGCGCCTCATTCTCGGCGGCGTTCGCGCGGTGCATCGCCTCGCGGTGCGGGCCCACGAGCAGGTCCTTGGTCGCCAGGAGCGACGCGAGCGGCATGCGGGCGAGCCTGCGCGCCTCGTCCAGCACCCGCGGGAGGAAGCCCTCGTCCGGCAGCACTTCGTGCACGAGCCCGTCGGCCTTGCAGCGTTCCGCGGGCCACCATTCGGCGCCGAGCAGGAATCGCGCCGCCGCCTGCGCGCCCATGAGCCGCGGGAAGGTATACGTGCTCGCGCCCTCGGCGGTGAGCCCCAACGTCGAGAACGGGCAGCGGAGGCGGCCGCTTTCGGCCATGAACGCCAGGTCCGCCAGCCCCACCATGGTCGCGCCCCACCCCACGCCCAGCCCGTTCACCGCCACAATGAACGGCTTCGGGAAGTCAATGACGACATCGACCATGCCGCGAAAGCCGTACCGGTAGGTCTTGCCCGAGAGCGGCCGTCCGCTCAGGTCGGCGCCCGCCGAGAAGGCCCGTCCCGCGCCCGTAAGGACGGCGACGCGCGTCCCGGGGTCCTCGCGCGCTTCCACCATCCTTTCGGCCAGCAGCTCGAACTGATCGACGTTGAAGGCGTTGAGGACCTCGGGGCGGTCGAGGGTGAGCAGCCGCACGCCGGATTGGAGTTCGGATCGGATCACGGGACACCTCCGGCAACCGCGCGGTGGGCCCCCACCGCCGTGAAGGCGCACATTCAAGCCCCATTCGAATCCGCATGCAACACCAGCCCGGACGCCTCGCATGCCAGGGCTTCCTTCCGCCTTTCGCCGCGGCCCCGTACCCTGCCGTCCGCGGGGACCGAGGAGCGCGACGGTGATGCGTTCGCGATTCATCGTGGCTGTGGCGCTGGCTTTCCTGGGCGCCGCGATGCTGATACCGGCCTCCACGCCGGCTGCACACGCCGACCACGTCCCCGACCAGGTGCCCGGCTACGACATCTCCTGGCCCCAGTGCCCCGGCAGGGTCTACCCGAACTCGCGCGTCGCGTTCACGGTGGTCGGCATCAATGGTGGCCGCCCGTTCACCGCGAACCCCTGCTTCGTCGATCAGTACCGCTGGGCCCAGCGGTTCGAACGCAACCCCGCGGTCTACCTGAACGTCGATTACCCCAAGGCCGGGCGCGACCTGCCCGCCGCGACCGGTCCCTACGGCGCCTGCGCAGCCACGGACGAGTGGTGCCGCGCCTACAACTACGGATACGCCATCGGCGCGGAGGTGACCGCGCGCGCCCGTGCCGCAGGCGTCGTTCCCTCGTTCTGGTGGCTTGATGTCGAAACCGGCAACTACTGGAGCGACGACCCCACCTACAACACCCAGGTCGTGCGGGCCACGCTCGACTACTTCCGCGAGCGAAGGCTGCCGGTCGGGCTGTACAGCACGCCCCGCCAGTGGCGCATCATCGCCGGGACCTATGCCCCCGGCGTGCCCGTGTGGACGGCCGGCGCCCAGGGCGTCGAGGACGCGCGCCGTCGTTGTAGCGACCCGGCCTACGCCTTCGCCGGCGGGCCCGTGCGACTCTCGCAGTATTACGACCACGGTTTCGATACCAACTTCGCCTGCCCGGCCGGGCACCTGGTGGCGCAGTACCCGTTCCCCGACCCGTGGAACCGCGCCGGCCCGCACAATCGCAGCGTCTCCCTCGCCGGGACGGTGTTGCCCATCTGGCAGCCGATTCCGATGCTCAGCGCCGAATAACAACGGCCTGGCTCAGATGATGTCCGCGAAAGACTGCTGGGCCGTTTCGAAGTACGCCACGCTCACGACGAACGCGACGATCACCGCAGGGACCGCATAGAGCAGCTCCACCCCCGGTACGTCCGGCCCGCCGATGAGCGACCACCGCACCCCCTCGATCAGCGGTGCCAGCGGACTGATGCGGTAGATCGTCGAAAACGGCGCATGGAGCACCGAAGGACTAAACATAATCGGTGCGGAGAAGAACAGCGCCTGCATCATCACGGGGATGGCGTAGCGGATGTCGCGGTACCGCACGTTTAGCGCCGAAAGGAACACGCCAAGCGCCAGCGCGGCCACCGCGAGGAGGAGCACGAACACCGGCAGCAGCAGCGTCCGCACCGCCGGGTAGTATCCTGCGATGGCCATGATCACCAGCACGATCACGATCCCGATGCCCAGGTCCACCAGCGTGGTTAGGGCCGGCGCCAGGGGCACGATGAGTCTCGGAAAGTACACCCTCGTCACGATGGTGTTGTAGGCGATGACGCTCGCCGCGGATTCGGACACGAGCGAATTGAAGAAGTTCCACGCGACCAGCCCCGTGAGCACGAACACCGGGAAGGGAGCCTGCCCCGGCGCGCGCTCCACCACGCCTCCGAAGAACAGCGCGAGGATGCCCATCATCGCCAGCGGCTGAAACACCACCCATCCGATGCCGAGAAACGTCTGCCGGTAGCGCACGTTCAGGTCGCGGCGCGCGAAGTTGAGCAGCAGGTCGCGATGGCGCACCACTTCGCGCGGGTCCGGGAGGTGCCAGCCCCGGACGGGCCCGATCATGGTCTCGGCACCGGCCACCGGCCTGTCGCTGGTCATCGAGGCCAGACTATGTCCCAACATCCTCGCGGTCGATGGCGCCGGGCTACGGCTGGCCCTTCACGCTCGGGAGCGGGCCCGCCGCCCCTGCCCCCGCCACCGCGTCGGCGGCGCGCTGGAACCATTCGTTCGGCCCGCCCGGAAGGTCGAGCGTGCGCAGGACCGACTTCGTGATGGCCATGCCCTGCGCCGGAATACCCGCCAGTTCGGCTGCCAGCTCGCGCGCGGCGGCCAGGACATCGCCATCGGCCACGCACTGCAGCGCGATGCCCATCCGCTCAAGTTCCGGCCCCGGGATTCGGCGGCCGAGGAGCGCGACCCTCCGGGCGACAGCGTCCCCGTAGCGGAGCCGGAGCCAGGCGAGGTTCATCGGCGCGGGCCGTCCCTGCCGCACCTCCGCCACCTGCAAGAACGCGCCCTCGCCCACGACGATGAAGTCGCTGGAGAGCGCCCACGCGGATCCGGCGTTGATCGCGAACCCTTCAAGCGCGCACACGATGGGCTTGTCGAACGCGAACACCTGCTCGTGAAACCCGCGCCAGGTCCCCTGGAACGAAGGCAGCCACTCAGGTCTCGGTTCGGCGTTGAACTCCTTGAGGTCGAGCCCCGAGCAGAACGCGCCGCCCTCGCCGCGGACGACGACGGCGCCGATGGCGGCATCCGCGGCGGCCTCGGTGAGCGCCGCGCTCGCGGCACGCACGAGCGGCCCCGTAATCGCGTTCTTACGCGTCGGCCGGTTGAGCACGACCTCGGCGACCGCGCCCGTGCGTTCGAGTCGGACCGGCTGTTCGCTGTCGGCCATGAGCGTGCTCCCTCGCGTGCGATGTACCGGGGATACTACGCGCCGCCGCCCGCCGGGTACCATGCGCGCCTGATGGAGGACTCGCGATGATTCACGAACTGCGCATTTACACGGCCAACCCCGGCAAGATGCCCGCGCTCCAGGCCCGCTTCCGGGACCATACCCTGGCCCTCTTCGAGAAGCATGGCATGACCAACGTCGGTTACTGGACGAACGCGATCGGCGGCCGCAGCGACGAGCTCTGGTACATCCTCGGCTTCAGCGACCTCGCGCATCGCGAGCGCGCATGGGCCGCGTTCGCCGCGGATCCCGAGTGGCAGGGCGTGCGGGCCGAATCGGAGAAGGACGGGCCGCTCGTGCACCACATCGAAAACCGCATCCTGGCGCCAACGAACTACTCACCACTTCGGTAAGGCCAGCTCGAGGTCTGTTCCTTCCGGCCCACGGGCGGGGCCCGGGCGGGCACGCGCACGATGGAGTAGGATGCGCACCGCAGAACCAATTGGAGGACAGTTCATGGCAGTTCGACTCGATGGCCAGGTCGCCCTGGTCACTGGCGCCGGCCGCGGCCTCGGCCGTGCCTACGCCATCGACCTCGCGAAGCACGGCGCGAAGGTCGTCGTCAACGACTTCGGCGGCAGCGTCTCGGGCGAAGGCGCCGACGACTCCCCCGCCCAGCAGGTTGTCAACGAAATCAAGGCACTCGGCGGCGACGCCATCGCAAACGGCGGCGACGTCGGCAACTACGACGACTGCTACAACATGGTGAAGCAGGCGATGGACACCTGGGGCCGCCTCGACGCCATCGTCGCCAACGCCGGCATCCTCCGCGACCTCGCCCTCCACAATATGAGCGAGCACGACTGGGACCTCGTCATCCGCGTGCACCTCAAGCAGTGCTACAACCTGCTCCACCACGCCTGGCCGGTCTTCCGCCAGCAGGCCTATGGCCGGGTCGTCATGGCGACGTCGTCCTCTGGCCTCGTCGGTAACTTCGGCCAGGGCAACTACGGCGCCGCCAAGGCTGGCATGCTCGGCCTCATGAACGTCGCCAAGATCGAGGGCGAGAAGTACAACATCATGGTCAACCTCATCTCGCCCGGCGCGATGACGCGGATGACCGAAAACCTCATGGGCGGCCGCGGCGAAGACCTCGAGGAGCGCAAGCAGACGTCCGCGCCGGAGCACGTCGCTCCCGCCGTGACTTACCTCGCCTCCCCGAACTGCACCGTTAGCGGCATCTGCATCGATGCCAACGGCGGCCGCTACGGCCGCTCGCAGATGGTGCGCACCGTCGGCGTCACCTACGACCCCCACAACTTCAAGGATGCCGACTGGTTCGAGAGCCAGTTCGACCAGATCTGCGACATGACCGGCGCGACCGAGCCCTGGTCGATGCGCGAAACCCGCCAGGAGCACTACGCCGCGAAGGCGAAGCAGGGCTAACCGCCCGGCCACGTTCGCGCCGTGAAGGCCCGCCGCAAGGCGGGCCTTCTGCTTCGCCCGACCGCTACTCCACGGTCACGTCGTCGCCTTCGTGGACCATTCCCGCGACAAAGACCGCGCCGTAGACGCCGACGCAGGCGTTGTTCAGCTCGGCAGCGGCCTTCAGCACGGCCGGCGACGCCTCGCTGCCCGGGTGCTCGAGCGTGATCATCGCGCATCGCCGGTCCGGCTCCGTCACGGCGATGCGTGCCTCCCCGATGCGCACGACGCGGCCCACCCACGCGTTCTCCGTGAACGGCTCGAGCTCCCCGGTGTCGATGGTGATGCTCATGCGGTAGCGACCCGGGTCCGGCGCGATGCCCGCGGCTGCCGCCAGGGCGCCCATCGTCGCGTGCGTGACCAGCGTCACCGGGGCGACGTCGTAGTTGCCACGATAGTCGTGCAGGAGCGTCAGCCGCTTCCCGGAGGCCGCCTCCAGCGCGGCGAGCAAGGCCGGGTCGTTCGCGGCGAACCCTTGGCCATCCGGTGTCTCGACTTCCACGGCCGGCGGCGACCCGGGGACCATGCGCGCGCAGTACCGCAGCAGCTCGGGGTAGTCGCGCGCGGTGAACCAGGGAAAGCTGATCTTCGAATCCGCGTTCACGAACGCGAACGTGCGGTCGGCGGGAAGCCCCTGGAGCGTGAGCATGCTCTCGGACAGCCGCTCTCCGCCCATGGACTTCACCGGGTAGCGGTGAATGCTCGTGACCACGCCGATTCGTTCCAAACCCCTGTCCCGGCGGCAAGTGGCCGCTCGCGCATCATACGGGCCCGGCACGGCGCGTTTTCCCGGTGCGGGCGCGCGCGAGATACTGGCCACACCGGATCACCCGGGCCGGAGCCGCGCGTGCCGAAGCTTGTCCTTGCCTATTCCGGTGGCCTCGATACCACCACCGCCATCAAATGGCTCACGCTCGAACAGGGTTACGACGTCATCGCCCTCAACATCGACGTCGGCAAGAGCCGCGAGCAGCCCGTCGTCGAGTCCCGTGGCATGGCCGCCGGAGCCGTCAAAGTGCGCGTCATCGATGGCAAGGAAGACTTCATCCGCTATTTCGCCTTCCCCGCCCTCGCGGCCGGCGCCGTCTACCAGGACGCCTACCCGCTCGCGACCGCCCTCGCCCGCCCCCTGCTGGCCAAGCTCCTGGTCGATGTCGCCCACGAAGAAGGCGCGACGGCCGTCGCGCACGGCTGCACCGGCAAAGGGAACGACCAGGTGCGATTCGACGTGGGCATCATGACGCTGGACCCGTCGCTGAAGATCGTGGCGCCCACGCGCGAGAATGCCATGGCCCGTGAATACCAGATCGAATACCTCCAGAAGCACGGCATCGACATCCCATGGGGCCAGAAGGGCCCGTTCTCCATCGATGAGAACCTCTGGGGCCGCAGCGCCGAGGCCGGCGTGCTCGAGGACCCCTGGCAGGAGCCCCCCGCCGAGGCCTACGAATGGACGCGCTCCGCCGAGGACGCGCCCGCCGAGCCCGCCTACGTCGAAATCGGCTACGAGCACGGCATGCCCATTACCCTCAACGGAGAGGCGATGAGCGCCGTCCAGATGGTCGAGCACCTGAACGAGCTCGGCGGCGTGCACGGCGTCGGCCGCATCGACCACATCGAGGACCGGCTGGTGGGCATCAAGAGCCGCGAGATCTACGAAGCCCCCGCGGCGATCATCTTCCATACCGCGCACCGCGCGCTCGAGGGGATGACGCTTTCGAAGCAGCAGATCAAGCTCAAGAAGTACATCGCGCAGGAGTACGCCGAGCTCATCTACAACGGGCTCTGGTTCAGCGCCCACCACCAGGACATCGCCGCCTATGTCGCGAGCACGCAGCGCCACGTCAGCGGCACCATCCGCGTGCGGCTGCAGCGCGGCACCGCCACCGTCGTCGGCCGCCAGGCGAAGGAATCCCTGTACGACCGCGCACTCGCTACCTATGATCGCGGCGACACCTACGACCAATCGGCGGCAGTCGGCTTCATCAACATCTGGGGCCTCCAGACGCGGGTGCAGGCCCGTCAGCAGCTGCTCGGCCAACTCCCCGAAGCCCTGAAGATCGCCATGCCGCGAGAGGACGCCTCATGACCACCACCACCTCCATTCACGTCAGCTTCGAAGGCTACGGCGAGGCCCCCGAGATCTGGGGCTCGATGCAGGCCAACTTCCTCGTCACCCAGCACGGCCACCACGCGCAGGAGACGGCCGTCCTCCTCAACGACCCGGCCGCTGCCTACCTCGCCGAACTGCTCGGCCAGCCCGATAGCGAGGAGTTCCGCCGCCAGGCCGCCCGCCATGTCGGCCAGCTCTGGCTCGAAAAGCTTGTCAGCGAAGGGGTTCATCTCGCCCCCGCGATCACCATCTCCCGGGGTGCGCTGGAGGCCGACGCCCCCTTCGTGGAGCGCGTGAAGCAGCTCACCGGCAAGTAGCCGTGCCCGGGCCCGCGTTCGATGCCGCCGCCTTTCAGCGCGCGCTCACGACCAGCGCCATCGGCCGGTGGATGGTCTACCGCGAGGAATGCGAGTCGACCATGCCCCTCGCGCGGCGCGAGGCCGACGAGGGCGCCCCGCACGGGACCATCGTTCTCGCCGAGGCGCAGACCGCCGGCCGCGGCCGCCGGGGACGCACGTTTCACAGCCCCGCCGGCGAGAACCTCTACTTCACCCTGGTCCTGCGCCTCTCCCCCGGGCAGCACCGGACCCTCCCCGTCGCCTTG
>JAYRRO010000005.1:0-3793 GCA_041910095.1 Dehalococcoidia bacterium | reverse complement strand
GCGCATAGCCAGGCGCAGAGCGCGGTGATGTACGCCTCGTACTGCCAGGGCTGCGACAAGCGGACGCTGACGGCGGACGACATCGCGGGGCTGACCTCGCTGTATGGAGCGGGCGGGCCCCCTCCGACCAACACGCCGCCTCCGCCGCCCCCGGCGACGAACACGCCCACCCCCACGCGGACCGCGACCGGTGTACCGAGCGCGACTCCCACGTCCACTTCGACGGCGACGGCAACGGCGACGAAGACGGCAACGCCCGCGAACACGGCGACAAGCACGCCGACGGCGACGAGCCAGCCGCCCACGAACACGCCGACGCCAGTGCCGACGGCGACTCCGCGCCCGAGCCTGCCGCTGCGTCCGGGGGTGAACCTGTTGACGTGGCCGAACGCGAGCCAGCCCGCGGCCAGCGCGCTGGCCGCGCAGGGGAACGCGATCGTGGCGGTGTACGCGTGGGACCCGGCGACGCAGAGCTGGACGCACTACTTTCCCGGGCTGCCGGCGTTCGTGAACTCTCTGGCGACGCTGGAGCAGGGGCGCGCCTACTGGTTCCTCGCGGGCAGCGGGGGCGCCATCACCATCGAGTAAAGACGCGGGAGTGCGGCGGGCAGGCCCGGCGGCAACGCCGGGCCTTCGTACGTCAGCCGGAGACGAGCGAGACGGCCGTGGCGATCGCCCGCGTGCCGAACCCGGAGATCGCGCCCCGGCAGGCGGCGCTCAACGGCGACGGGGAGGTGCCATCCCAGCGCGCCGAGCGGACCTCGATGCAGGGGCGCGGATGCGCGCGCAGGGCGGCGGCGATGGCCTCCTGGGCCGCCGCGTCCACCGAGTCGGTGAGGATGATGGCAGGCGAGGGGTCGGCGGCGAGGGCGGCCGCGGCCTCTCCGGCGGTCGCGAACACGCGCTGGTTCGCGCCGGGTGGGGGCGCCACGGGACCGGCGGCCGCGGGAACGAGCAGGAGTACGCTCACAGGCTGGTGCTGGCGGCGAAGATGGGGGCGTCGGCGGTCACGCCCGCATCGTACAGCGCGGCCACGGCATCGGCGGAGAGGCCGAGAAGGCCGCCCAGCACTTCGTGATTGTGTTCGGCGAACATCGGCGCCGGCCGGAAGATGCGGGCGGGCGTGCGTTCGAAGCGCCAGGCGAACCCGGGATAGGGGAAGGTTCCGGCCTCCGGGTGGCGCACGGGAACGAAGAAGCCGCGGTCGTTGAGGTGGTTGTCGCTGACGATCTCCCAGTTCGGCATGACCGGGGCGGCGGGGATGCCGGCCGCCTGCAGCAGGTTCGCCGCATGGATGTGGTCAAGGGGCGCGGACCAGGCGGCGATGGCGGCATCGATCGCGTCGTGGGCGGCGCGGCGGCCTTCCGCGGAGGCGAACGCGGGACTGGCGGCCATGTCTTGGCGGCCGATGACACGGCAGAGCGCCGCCCAGTCGCGTTCGTCGCGCACGCTGAGGGCGAGCCAGCAATCGGTCCCGGCGGCACGGTAAGCGCCCTGGGGGGCGAACACGGGCGAGCGATTGCCCATGGGCACGGGGACTTCGCCGGTCACGGTGTACTGCAGGAACTGCTGCGCGAAGAAGGGGAGCGCGGCTTCCAGCAGGGCCATGTCGATCCACTGGCCCTGGCCGGTCTGCCGGGCGAGGTGAAGCGCCGCGAGGACGGCGACCGTGCCGTGATTGCCGGTGACGGGGTCGGCGTAGAAGGTGCCGGTGCCGAAGTACTCGCCCGGGCCGTAGCCCAGGAGGCTGGCAAGGCCGCTCGCGGTCTCGATGTTGCTGCCGTAGGCGGAGTAATTGCGCTCGGGGCCGGTGGCGCCGTAGCCGGACATGGAGCACATCACGAGCTTCGGGTTGACGGTGCGAAGGGTGTCGTAGGCTACGCCGAGCTGGCCCATCACGCGGGCGCCATTGTTCTCGATGACGACATCGCTCACGGCGACAAGATCGAGGAAGACCTGGCGCCCGGCCGGTTTCGAAAGATCCAGGCAGAGGTCGCGCTTGTTTCGGTTGAGCTTGTTGAAGTAGGCGGCGCGGTCGTAGTGGCGCGGCCAGGTGCGGTCGTTGCCCACCCAGGAGAGGGAGCGCGTCGCGGGCTTGGTGGCGAGTTCGACCTTGATGACATCGGCGCCGAGGTCGGCGAAGTTGCGGCCGGCGGCGGGCCCGGCCCAGTTCGCGGTGACTTCGATGACGCGCAGGCCGGCGAGGGGGCCGGCGGCGGGTTCGCCATGCGCGCGGGGCGGGTACGTGACGCCGCGATTCGGCCATTCGAAGGCGGGCGAAAGGATGCGCCCGGTGTCGGCGCCGCTGGCGGAAGCGCCGCCGGAGACGCCCGCGGGGGTTTCGGTCATGCGATAGGGGACGCCAGGGGCGACGAATTCGCGGCCGGCGAGGGCGATGGTGGCGAGCGAACCGCGGGCGGCGAGCTGATCGCTCTTCGCGACATCGGCCATGGTGTTGATGGGGCTGATGGCGATCCGGAGCTCCTGGGCCATGTGGTAGATCTCGTGGCGGGTGCGGGTGGCGGCCCACTCAGCGAGGGCGGCCTGGATCTCCGGGAGGCGGGCCCACCAGTTCGGGGGGTCGAAGAGGGTCTCATCGGCGAGGAGATCAAACCGCTCGATGAGCAGGAGCAGGTTCTGATAGGCGGCGAGGCCGAAGAGGTAGATGAAGCCATCGGCGCAGGGGATGAAGGCGCTGCCCGTCCGCATCTGGACCTGGCCGCCATGGGTCCAGCTCGTGGTGAGCCAGGCGTGGCAGCTGAGGGTGGCCTCCTGGTGGGACATCTCGATGCGCTGGCCCTCGCCCGTGGCGCGCGCGTGGCGCAGGCCCGCGAGCGCGGCCACGCCGGCGAGGGTGGCGGTGTGGAACTGCGCCTGGTACCCGGGAAGGGCGAGCGGTTCGCGCGCGGGGTCGCCGGCGATGTACTGGAAGCCGCCCGTGGCCCATTCGGTGTAAGGCGTCCATTCCCAGCCCGCGCGGGGGCCGGAGCGGCCATACGGAGAAAGGGAGATGACAACGGCGTGGGCGTTCGCGGCGGTCAGCCGGTGCTCAAGCGCGTTGGCTTCGGCGCCTCGGGCGGAGTGGAGGACGATATCCGCGTTGGCGGCCAGGCGGAGGAAGTCGTCGCTTTCGGTGGAGGCGGCGACGTTGGGCTTGGCGGCGTTGAGCCAGGCGTAGAAGGCGCTTTCGCCATCGACGAGGGGGATCTCGGTGCGCGCAGGGTCGCCGCCGGGGGGTTCGACCTTGATGACCAGGGCGCCGAGGTCGGCGAGGAGGCGTCCGGCGTAGGGGCCGGCGACGCCGGTCGCGAGTTCGAGGACGACGACATCGGCGAGGGGATGGCCGGGCATGGCGGGCCTCCATGGCGAAGTGGGCGCAAGCCTACCGGAGGGCGCGCGGTGGGAAAACGTTTCACCGGCTGCCTGATTGACCGGCCCCGGGGACGAACCCTACCGTAAGCGGCACCTCTTGCCCGGGCGGGAACCCTTGGCCGAACGCCACGACCCCTTCGCGGCCCTGCGACAGCGGAACTTCCTCCTGTTTTCGGGGGCGCGCACCGCTTCGACGATGGCGCAGCAGATGCTGAACGCCGCGGTGTTCTGGCAGGTGTACGAGATCACGGGGTCGGCGAGCTGGCTGGCGGCGGTGGGACTCGTGCGGCTCATCCCACACCTGATGACGGGGCTCATCGCCGGGGCGGTGGCCGACCGCTACAACCGGCGGCGGGTGATGCTCATTTCGCAGAGCATCCAATTGAGCTCCATGGCCACGCTCGCTGCCGTGACGGTGGGG
>JAYRRO010000004.1:0-3900 GCA_041910095.1 Dehalococcoidia bacterium | reverse complement strand
TTGCGCTTCTCGGCGAAGGCTTTCGGGCCTTCCTTCGCGTCGTCGGTGGTCATGAGGCGGGAGAGGAGCACGTCCTCGTAGGCGAGGCCGTGGTCGAGGGGCATGTCCTGGCCGCGGAGGATCGCCTCCTTCGCCGTCTTCACCGCCAGCGGGCCGCGTTCGCAGATGAGGTTGGCGATCTGCATGGCGCGGTCCATGAGGTCTTCACGGGGGACGATGTGGGAGATGAGGCCGAGGCGGAAGGCGGTCTCGGCGTCCATCTGTTCGCCCGTGAGGATGAGGTAGTTCGCCCAGGCCTGGGGGATGGCGCGCGGCAGGCGCTGGGTCCCGCCCGCGCCGGGCATGATCGCCCAGCGCACCTCAGGCAGGCCGAAGCGGGCCTCGGGTACGGCGATGCGGATATCGCAGGCGAGGGCCAGTTCGAGCCCGCCGGCCAGGCAGTAGCCGTTGATCGCGGCGATGATCGGCTTGTAGATGGGCATGCGCTTGGTGAAGCCGCCGAAGGGCGCCGCCACGCCGGAGAACTGGTTTTCGCCCGAGGCTGTGGCGACGAGGTCCATGCCCGTGGAGAAGGACTTCTCGCCGATGCCGGTGAGGATGGCGACGCGGAGGTCGCGGTCATCGCGGAAGTCGGCCCAGGCCTGCTGCATCTCGGCGGAGGTCTGCCCGTTGATCGAGTTCATGGCCTTTTCGCGGTTGATGGTGAGGACCGCGACCTGGCCCTGCTTCTCGTACAGAATGGTCTCGAACTGCATCCGGCCTCCGGGGGAACGATGGTGGAGCCAGAGCATACGCCCGCGACGGGAACGGGCGCGACTCCCGCGGCGGCGGGCTCCGCGGTGGTCGAGCGGAAGCGGAAGCCCGACGGGAGCTGGCGGGAGTACGCGTGCACGCTGGCGCTGCGCGCGCCGGGGCTGATGGTCGTGCGGTTCTCCCTGCCGGCGGGCGCGGGGGCGTTCGCGACACCCGTGCCGGTGCCGCCTGGGTCGTTCTCGGATGGCTATTTCTGGGAGCGGCGGCCGTACACGCTGTACCGGCTGCGGGGGCCGGATGGCGCGCCGATCGCGCACCGTTTCGACGCCGCCACGGAGGTGCGGTTCACGCCGGGGACGGTGGAGTACCGCGACCTCGTGCTCGACTGGTGGGTGCTGCCCTCGGGCGAGCTCATCGAGGAGGACCGCGACGAGCTGGAAGCGATGGCGGCGGCTGGCGCGATCGGCCCGGCGGACGGCGCCGCGATCACGGCGGCGGAACGCGCGATTCTCGGCCGCTACCGCCACATCATCGACGAGGCGGCGCGCATCGAGCGGCTGCTGCCCGGGCCGGACGCGGGTTAGCCGACCTTCTCGGGCTTCGGGCGGCGGAGGGAGCCCGGCTGGAAGGGGAACTGCTCGACGCGCACGTGCCGCTTGGCGGCGAGCATCGTCTGCAGCCGCTTGAGGCTCTGGTTCACGAGGGGGCGGGCGTACCACCCCTGCCCTTCGATCACGGGGACGATCACCACGATCTCGTGCGGGGGCTGGCGGAGCCGCTCCTGGACGTAGACGGCGATGGGGTCCGCGACGGTGCGGAAGGGGCTATCGATGACGACGAGGGGGATGCCGGGGAACTGGCTGCGCCAGCGGCGTTCGACCTCGGAGGGGGCATCGGGGTCGAAGGCGACGTGCACGGCGGTGACATCGCGGTAGACCTCGCAGGCACGGCTCAGCGCCATGACGGTGGCCAGGTTCACATCCTCCACCGGTACCAGCGCGGGCTCGGGCGAATCGCCGTGGGGGCGGATATCGAGCACGGCATCGGGGGCGACGTAGAGGGTGCGGCGCAGGCGGGTGTAGAAGCGGCCGATGCCCAGCAGGGCGACGGTGAGGATGGGGAGGAGGACGACGACCATCCAGCCGCCATCCATGAATTTCGTGACGAGGATGATGATCATCACGATGAAGGTGGCGGCGCAGCCAAACGCGTTGATGATCGCGGCGCGGCGCCAGCCTTCGTCCCTGTGCGTGATCCAGCGCCGCACCATGCCCGCCTGGGCGATCGTGAAGCCGAGGAAGACGCCCAGGGCGTAGAGCGGGATGAGGCGTGTGGTGCTGGCGTTGAACGAGACGAGGAGGAGCACGGAGAAGGCGGTGAGGGCGAGGATGCCGTAGCTGAAGACGAGGCGGTTGCCGCGCTGATGGAAGACGCGGGGCATATAGCCATCGCGCGCGAGGATGGCGCCGAGCATGGGGAAGCCGTTGTAGGCGGTGTTCGCCGCGAGGAAGAGGATGCCGGCCGTGAAGAACTGGAGGGTGTAGTAGAAGACGTTCCGGCCGAAGACGTGCTCGCCGATCTGGGACATCACGGTCTCTTTGTCGCCGTGGACGTAGACGATGCCGAAGTGGCGGGCGAGGAGCGTGGTGCCCAGGAAGAGGGCGCCGAGGATGAGGGCCATCGCCACCATCGTCGTGCCGGCGTTGCGGGATTCGGGGGGTTTGAAGGCGGAGACGCCGTTGGAGATCGCCTCCACGCCGGTGAGGGCGGTACACCCCTGGGCGAAGGCGCGGAGGATGAGGAACCAGGTCAGGCTCGCCTCGACGTGGACGTCCCGTTCGACCGGCCCGGCGGCGAAGATGTTCGGGTCGTCCCCGAGGAGGACCCTGGCGGTGCCGGCGATGAGGGTGCCGCCGAGGATGAAGATGAAGCCGTAGGTGGGGATCGAGAAGGCCGTGCCGGATTCGCGGATGCCGCGCAGGTTGCCCAGGGCGATGATCAGCACGAGCCCCGTGGCGAGCGGCACGGCGAGGCTGTGGACGCCCTCGAAGGCGGAGACGATCGCCTCGACGCAGGCGGCGATGGAGACGGCGACGGTGAGCACGTAGTCGATGAGGAGCGCCGCGGCGGCGAGCAGCCCGGGCGTCACGCCCAGGTTCTCGTGGGCGACGGTGTAGGCGCCACCGCCGGCCGGGTAGGCGCGAATCACCTGGCGGTAGGAGACGACGACGATGCCGAGGAGGAGCACGATCGCGGCGGAGATGGGCAGGCTGTGCGTCATCGCCCCGGAGCCGGCGAGCACGAGGATGAGGAGGATCTCCTGCGTCGCGTAGGCCGTGGAGGAGAGCGCGTCGGACGAGAAGATGGCGAGCGCGACCTTCTTACTGAGGCGCTCCTCGTGCAGGCGGGCGTTGGACATGCTCGTGCCGAGGAGGCGGTCGCGGACGGCCAGGTACTTGCCACGGAAGCCGGTGCGGCGCTCGGCGTAGGTCGTGGCCTCGAGGCGGCCACTTTCGCTGCCGGGGACGAGCCCGGCGTGCGGGAGTTCGACGCGGATGCGGCTGACGCGCCCGCGCGCGTCCATCACCGGCCCACTGCCGCCTTGACCATCGGTCGCCATCGAGGCACAGCCCTCCGCGCGGTAGTGGCAAACCGTACACCAAGTGAGTGCTGAGTGCTGAGGCGGGGGGGTTCCCGGTTCCCAGTTCCCAGTTCCCAGGGGTAACCCCGGTGGAGGCGGGCTCCCCGCGGGGTTGCCCCGCCTCGAGCCTCGAGCCCCTTTCCTCCTTCGTGTTTCTCTTTTCTCTTCTCTCTCACTCAGGAGAGCGGGCAGCGGCCGCAGGCGCCGCGGGTGCAGTAGTCGGCGTGGAGGAGGAGGCCGCCCTGGAGCGCGGCAGCGGTGGTGAAGGGGCGCGCGAGCCAGCCTTCGAGGCGGCGGAGGCGGCCGTAGGTGCCGGGCGAGGGGAGGGCGGCGAGCGCGGCGGCGGCTTCGTCCTCGGACCAGAGGCCAGCCGCGAGGGCCGTGGGAAGGACGGCGTTGACGGCGAATTCGATCGCGCTGGCGCGGCCGATGCCGGGGGCGCGCAACGCGGCGATGGAGGCATTGGGCGCGAGGGCGGCGGGCCAGCACGGCTCGGTGCCCGGCCA
>JAYRRO010000003.1:0-7713 GCA_041910095.1 Dehalococcoidia bacterium | reverse complement strand
GGCGCGCAGCGATTCGTCGTCGAAGATGGACGCGATGCGAGTATCGAGCAGGGGGACGCTGGCGCGGGCGAGGGAGACGAGGTGGAGAACGCGCACGAAGTCGATCAGGAGGGGGTCGATGGCGCGCAGCGGAAGGCCCGCCATGAGCTGCTCGAGCAGGCCCTGGGCGGCAGGGGAGCTGATCGCGGCGCGGTCGAAGCCCGTGCCGTTCATGAGCTCGGCGAGCAGTGCGCCGCGAAGAGTCACGGCGCCATCGACCGGGACGGCGGGACGGCAGGTTTGGTTGAGGAAGGCGAGGGCGAGATGGGCGAGTTCGCGGCGGGCGATGCCAGTGAGGTCGGCGCTGGCGAACTCGGCGGAAGGCCCGAGGGCGGCGCTGAGCTGGCCAAAGGCACGGTCGGCGTTGCCCGAGCGGGCGAGGCAGATGGCGGCGACGGCGCGGAGTTCGCGGCTGGCGCTTTCGCCCTGGGATTGAAGCAGACGGCTGGCGGCGGAGGCGGCCTCGGCGGCGTTCTCTTCGGAGAGACGCAGCAGGTCGGCCCAGTCGGGCTCGGGGCCGGAGACGCTTTCTTCGGGGGCTGGCGGCGTTGGCGGCGCCGCCGGGGCGGGAGTGAGCGCGGGGGCGCCATCGAGGCGGGCGTCGAGGCGCTCCATCACCGTGACAAGCCGCTCCACGGCCGTGGCGAGGCGGTCGAGAACCTGCGCGCCTTCTCCGGTATGGGCTGGGGTTTCGATGATGGCGGTGACGGCCTCGCGCGCGGCCTCGACCACGACGGGCGCGGTTTCGGGGATGAGCGGGGTTGCCGGCGGCGCCACGGGCGGGGATGCGAGGGTCGCCCGGGGCGGTTCAAGGATGGTCGCGGCGCGGAGGCGATCGACAGCGTCGAGTTCGTCGCGGCGCTTGAGATCGATGTAATCGACCACGTCGCGCGACACCTCGAGGTGGTCGCCGAAGGCGGCAACGAGGAGATCCAGGGCGACGGGTGCGGCGGGCACGAACCAGCAGCGGTCCGGGGCGGACCAGCGATACCCGGGGACGGCCTTCACGAGGTCGCGGTCGGCGAAGGTGCAGACGACGCGGAGCTGGGTGCCTTCGCGGACGATGGTGCCCGCGGCCTGGGGCTGGGGGAAGCCGCGGCGGTAGTCGGCGATTTCGGGTTCGAGGCCGGGGTCGGCCTGCCAGCCGGGTGCGCCGAAGACGAGGTCGAGGGCGAGAATGACGCCGCGCTGGCGCGGGAACTGCCATCGGCGGGAGATGTTGTTCCAGCGGCCGCCGGGGACACGCCTCAAGAGCGCCTGCTCGGCGGGACCGGCATCGATGAGGTAGCGGTTCTCGTCCGCCCGGAGGGTAGCCACGGGCGCACTGTACCGGGAAGGAAATGGGGTTGCCTATGCTGGCAACCCCGAGATTCGAGCGCGCGGAAGCCGTACGGCTGCTAGTGGGCGCCCCGGCTGCGAGCGAGCATGACGCCCGCGCCGCCGCCAATGCCGGCCAGCACGAGCAGGCCGATTACGACCACGCCCCAGACGGGGAAGCCGCCATCGCCGCCCGCATCCTGCTGTGTGGGGCCGGGGCCCGAGGTGACGAGGCCGCCCGCGGTGGTGGGGACCGGCGAGCCCGCGCCCGGGGAGCCCGGGGGGATGGTGGCGACGCTCCCGCCGCCGGGGAGCGCCGCGGCGGGCGTGCCGTTGGCGATGCTCGTGGCACGCGCGGCGGAGGTGGAGGTGGCGATGGCCGCGACGTTCGGGGTGGCGGTGGGCGCCGCCGTGGGCTGGGGGACGGGGCTGGCGCTGCCGAAGGCGATGCCGAGCTCGACCGGGCCCGCCGCCCAGGTGCCAGTCTGCGTGGCGAGCCGGTCGCCGATCTTGATGCGAACGGTGCTATCGCGCTTGCCGCAGCCGGCCTTCTGTTCGTCGGAGACGACATCGATGATGTAGGTGGCAATCCTGGTCTTGCCATCGGTGGCGTAGAGGACCTTGCCGTCCTTCGTGTTGCACTTGGTGGTGCCGATGTAAGCCTCGACGATGGTGTTCTCGGGGATTTCGCCGGCGGAATCGACGATGGTGCCGAAGAAGGTCGAGGGCGGCCCGAAAACCTGGGCCCGGGCAAGGCTCGCGACGGCGAGGGCGGCGGCCAGCGCGGCCACCGCCACGGCGGTGCGGGCGCCCGTGAAATGGGTGAAATTCATCATGTAGCAACTGCTCGAATGTGGACTAACGGCCTCATTCGAGGGTAGGGGAGCCCTTTCTAAGCGGCACTACTTCGGCACAAGTACCGTAAAGGCGCGATTCACCCGCACCCAGTACACGGTGTTCGGTTCGAACTTCTCGATTGTGTTGCCGGAGTCCCCTGGGCCCAGCCACTTCTTCCAGGTGCTCGTCGCGGCGTCCCACGTCTGCACGCTGACGACATCGCCAACGTTCGCGCCGAACGAGGCGGCGATGTCGGCGGTGCCGGCGCCGGTTGTCAGCAGGTTCCAGCCGGGCACGAGGAGGCGGGACTCAAGGTCGGTGAAGTTCACAATCACGTCGCGGTAGATGGAGCCTTCGCCTTCGAGCTGGAAGCTATCGGGAATGGCGTTCTGGGTGGCGACGCCCGCGCAGGTGATGCGCGAAATCTCGTAGCCGTTCCAGACCAGGCGGGCGTAGTCGTTCGTCACGTTGCCGAAGAGGTACGGGTCGCTGGCGTAGAGCCAGGAGCCGGGGGCGCCGTTGATGAGCTTCGTCTCGCCGGGCGCGAGGATGCCGTCGAGGTCGAGGTGCTCCTCGTACTGCGGGTAATCGCCATTGGCGCTGCGCACGCCGAAGCCGGCGAGGGAGATGGTGCGGCTGGAGAGGTTCTTGACCGTCGCGGTGCCGCCGGCGCCGCAGGTGAGGCCGGTGAGGCGCACCTCGGCGGGGATGGGCACGGGCGGCGGCGGGAACATGACGGTGACGTTCACGACGGTGCGGAGGCTGTTGCTGATGCGCACCCAGGCCTGGCATTCGTCCGGCTCGATGACGGGCTTCGCGATGTCGGTGTGGATGGCGTTGCCGGCGTCGTCCTCGGTGTCGTAGGTGGTGGCGACGGCGATGCGCTTATCGATGCTGATGGTCGACGGGGGTCCCTGGACCTGGTCGATGATGCCGTCGCCGGCGTCGATCACGAACTGGACCTGGATGCCGAGGACGTTGTTCAGGCCATCGGCGTCGCAATACCCGTCGCGGTCCTTGAGGTGGGCGACGACGTACTTGTACTGGGGGTTCAGGGGGTCATCGACGATGGTGACGCGCTTGTACCCGGCCCATTCGAAGATGGTCTCGACGGTGTTGGAATTGATGGGCGGGTGCTTGCCGCGGAGGCCCGGGTATTCGACGCGGGCGAAGTAGCGGGTGCGGCCCACGACGTCGCCGGGACGGCAATCGGCGCCCTGCCCGAGCGGATTCACGGGGCAGCCTTCGAAGCTGAGGTTGTAGTCGCCGTAGGTATCGACGGTGGCGTAGCCATCGAGGTCGGTCATCTCGCTGATGATGCGAGGCCTGAGCAGGCTGCCAAGGATAGAGGGCTGCTTTGTCTGGGGCTGGACGTTGTAGCTGAACTCGAAGCCATCGTCGGGCCAGAAGAAGCCGAGGGCGCCCTCTTTCGGGCCAGCCGGGAACTTGTTCTTCACGCCCTCGTTCTCCATGTACCAGGTGACCTGGGCGGAGGGCATGGAGGGCGCGGAGGGCCAGTTCGAACGGAAGCCCTCGGGGCCGCGCAGCGTCATCCAGTCATCCGGGAGGACCCAGCGGCGGGCGGGGAGGGCGCGGCCATCGGCGGTGATGGTGGCTTCGCGCTGGGAGGGGTTCGTGCCGACGAACCAGCCGCGCACCTGCGCATCGAGGTTGCCCAGCTCCGACACGTTGAGCCGCGCCTCGGTCGTGAGCGTGAGGCTTTCGAATTCGAGGAAGAAGAGGTTGTAGACGACCTTCGAGTACTCGATGGAGGCGTAGGTGCCCGTGTTCGCCGGAGCGGTGGGGCTGGGATAGACGAGGACCTGGAGGAAGGCGGCGATATCGACTTCGCCCTGGCTTTCGGCTTCGTACTTCACGGAGAAGGTGCAGCCGTTGTTGGTCGTGCTCACGGGCACGATCGCGGTATCGGCGCCGGAGATGATGACATTGCCTTCGGGGATGAAGGAGCCGCGCTGGTTGGTCCCCCGGACGAAGATGGCGCGGCCGTTAAGCGGCTGGTTCGGGTTCGGGCCCGTGCGGCAATCGCCCGCGAACGAGTAGGTGATGGTGGCCGTAGAGCCGGCCCAGAGCACCTGCGGCGCGTCCGAGGACTTCGAGGTGAAGGTGAGGCCGATATCGAGGGTCTCGTGCGGGAAAGGCTTGTTGTCGCCGGGAATGCCCGAGGGGTATGCGGCGCGGATATCGATGTAGATGTGGCTCGACTGGTTGCAGTCCGGGTCGTTGTTCACGGAGACGTTGAACTGCACGCGCCCATCGACGGTGACGGCGCTGAACTGGATGACGGCGCCCTGCGGGTCGAGCACGGGCGCGGGCGGGATGAGAGAGACCGAGCCGCCGAGGTCGAAGTAGCCGCAGCGGGGGGTTGTGGCATCGAAGGTGGCCCCGGGCCGGGGGAGGATGGAGATGGTCACGGGCACGCCATCAATGGGGCCTTCGAAGCCCGGTCGGTTGCCGATGACCCATTCATACAGGCTGAGGTCGCCCAGGTATGCGCCGCTGGCGATGTTCTGGTCGACCTGGAGGATGGTGGAACCGTTGGTGACGATGCCCTGCTTGTAGTCGCCGCCCGTCGTGATCTCGGTGCGGGTGATGCGGTTCCAGGTCTTGGTAAGGAGGGCGTTGTTCTGGCCGCTGCCGTTGCCATCGCCGTCGCTATCCCAGCTGACGGCGAAGACGCGCGGGTTCGGGGTGCCGTTCGTGGGGTTCGCGGGCGAGGCGGTGAACGACGCCGTGATGGTCTGGCGGCCGGCGTTGGTCGAGGTCCAGGCGAAGCAGAGGGTGCCGTTGGGGACGCCCGTGAAGTCCGACGGGAGGCCGATGGGGTTGTTCACGCCGTCGCTGAAGACGGTCAGGTTGCTGGTGGTGGCGCCATCGGTGCTGACGAAGCTGATGTTTTGGGGCAGGAGCACGTCGCCGGGGACGGAGGGGATGATGCACGCCGCGTGGAGGGCGCCGATGACGTTCGGCGCGGGCTCGGGCGAGGGGAAGATTGAGCCGCCGGTGGTGATGTGGCGCAGCTCCGGCACGGAGGCCGGCACGATGTTCGTCGTGCCTGTCTGGAAGAGTGCGACATCGTCGGCGGCGTTGGTGCGGTCGAAGACGGCCCAGAAATCCAGGCGCACGGAGATGTTGGACTGCGGCGCGTTGCTCTGGAGCGTGACGCACTGCTCGTTGCCCTGCTTGAAGACACCGACGATGCTCACGCCCGGCGGGGAGAGGACCGTCCAGTCGGCGGGGGCGACGACGTCGAGGGCGTTCGGGGTTCCGGGGGGCGTGTTCGAGGCGCGGCCGGTGAGGAAGGTGGGGTCCCAGCCTTCGGTGCAGACGGCGGCGCTGCCGCCGACGACGCCGGTGATGCCCTTGAGGTTCACATAGACAACCGGGAGGGTGAGCGTTAGCGGTTCGTGCTCCGTGGCCGAGCCGGTGTCCTTGTAGCGCCAGCGGATGGTCAGGGGCGGGCGCGCGCCCGTGGAGGGCGACGTGGAGCCGAGCACGACGGGCTGGCGCACGACCACGCAGTAGACATCGTCCAGGGTGGTGGCGGAGCCGTTATCGAACTTGTCGACGGAGACGATTTCGCCGTTGACGACCTCGAAGCCGGTCTCTTTCGGGGGTTCTTCGATGGGGAGGGTGTCGATGCCGCCGCCGACACCGACGTGGCCCTCGGTCTGGATATCGATGCAGTAGCCGCGCAGGCCGAGGGAGGAGTTGCCCTGGGCGGCGCCGGTATGGGAGGCGACGCCCGCGTAGAGCTTCGTGGGAACCGGGGTGATGAAGACCTCGAGCGGGGTGGTGGCCGATGCGGCCGGTACACGCCCCGGGGAGGGGAAGGGAGCGTCCGTCGCAATGAGGACGAACGCGGTTAGCAATACACCGAGGAGAAGACGCCGGTAGAGCGTCGCCATGCAACCCCCATCGGACCCGAGACCCCGCCGGACGTTCGTGCCCGAATTCGACGTGACAGGTCACGCCTCGCCGTCCGGAGGCTCGACCCACCGGAACGACTGAGGCTTTTATTGCCGATACCCGGGACAGCGTCAAGCGAATGAGGGAGTTTTTTACATTCTGGCGACGGGTTCCTCGTGTACGAGGGCGTTATGACGGGCAGGGAAAGAGCCCGGGAGCGCTGACCATTCGCGCTGCGCCGGGCTCGTCCGACCAACCGAGGTAAGGAAACCGTACCGGGTGTTCCGTCCTGGGGCTGACCGGCCCCGGGGTGTTCGGAACGCCCGGTGGATGTGCTGTGTACGGTAGGGAACGGCGGTTGCGGGGGGATGGAGGGCGGGTGAGCGGCCCGTGGGCGCGCGGTGACCTTCACAAACGATAAGCGGGGGTTTCAGTTCCTTCACTCCATATTGCGTTGGCATCACATGACCGTCACGATAGCCGCGCGGGGAGGTGTTTGGGTTCGAGAATGCTCCGTTTTTTGCCCCTGGCCGGGATGACGGCCACGTCCGCGGCACTGCTCCTGGCGGGGTGCGGCGGCTCCAACCATGACACTAGCGTATCTCCCGGCGGCGATTCTCCCGCCGCCGTCTCATCCATCTTCACGGCCGGGGATGGGGTGGAGCAGGCGGACCTGCGGAGGACCGCGTCACCCACGGCCACGCCATTGCCGCCCGAGCCCCGCGAAGCGATCGCCCGGGCCGCGGGCGCCTTCAGCCATCAGCCCTTCCGGGCGGCGTTCGTGGTGAACATGGAGGAGCGCGGCCTCGGGACGGTGGGGGGCACGCTGACGATCGCCGCGAAGGGAGCGCGTTCGCGGGCGACGCTGGAAGGGACATACGCGGGCCATGATGGCGCCATCGCCGTGGCCCGCGAGCCGGGGGCGGACTACCTCTGCATCGACGGGCAGGGGCAGCAGGCGTGCCTGAAGACGAAGCCGGACGCGGTCAGCCCGGTGCCGCTGCCGGTGGCGCTCGAGCTGCCGGCGATGCTGCAGGCGCTCGCGGACGATTCGACCGCGACCTTCGTGCCCGCGAACGGCTACCGCGCGGGCGGGCGCAGCGGCCACTGCTGGAAGGTCACGGGCAACAACGTGGTGGCGACGGTCTGCGTCGCGGACAGCGACGGCACGCTCCTGATGTACGAGGGCGCGTTGCGCGGCGCGAAGGGCTCGATCCGGCTGAAGGAGTTCGAGAAGTCGGCCTCGGATGGGGACGTGAAGCCGCCGTACGGGGTCACGGAGCTGCCGGGGTATTAGGGAGAGACGAGAGAAAAGAGGAAAGAGGGAGGAGGCCTCCGGGCGGGGGCCTCCCTTTTCGATTCGGAGCGAAGCGGGGTCAGTTGCCGCAGATGAACTGGGCCTGACCGGTCTTCTCGACACTCACGACGACCCAACCGTATTTGGCGGCATCGAAGTAGGGCTCGCGGTCGAGGAACCAGCCGCTCGGGGCGCAGACAACGCGGTAGGGCGAGGCGCCGCAATCGCCATTCACGCATTCGGAATAGCCCTGGGAGCCCGGCTGGATGATGGGCGTTGTCGGGGTGGGGGCGGGC
>JAYRRO010000002.1:0-10669 GCA_041910095.1 Dehalococcoidia bacterium | reverse complement strand
TCGGGTACTTCCCGACCGGTGTGAACGTCCCGGGTGCCAACGACCTGGTTACGCTCGACCAGGGCGCGGCCTACTGGATCGCCATCAAGGGGCCGAGCTCCGTCACCTGGACCATCGCGACCAAGGTGGACCAGTAACACCCGATTGATGGCCGAAGCCGGGACTCCTCTCTTCGGAGAGGGGTCCCGGTTCCCGGCTATCAGAGGTGGAACTGCCCCTGGCCGTGAAGAGAGGAATGGAGCTAGCTAGCATGACGAAAGTTGTGAGGATGCTCGCCGGACGCGGACTTGCCGCGGCGCTCGGGATCGTCGTCCTCGGTTTCGCGGGTGCGTACAGCGCCCACGAGGCCCAGGCCGAATCGCCTCCGAACCCGCCCGCCCGTTTCGCCGGTTCGGTCCTCGTCGACGGTGTCGCTCCCGTTGCCGGCACGCGCATCGAAGCTCGTGTCGGGAACTCCACCTGCGGTGTGACGACGACGTTCAACGCCAGCGGCCAGAGCCGCTACGTGCTCGACGTCCCCGCGCTGGACCCCGGTGCGACGCCGAACTGCGGTACCGATGGGGCGAGCGTCTCGTTCTGGATTGGGGATAAGAAGGCTGCGCAGAGTGGTTCCTGGGCTAACTACCAGCTGAACCAGCTCGACCTGACCTACACTTCCCCGACTCCGACGCCGGCCGGTTCGGCTTCGCCTTCGGCGACGCCTCGCCCGCCGACGACCGGTGGCGGCAATGCCGTCCCCGGTGCTGAGCTGGGCTGGCTCTTCGCCGCGCTCGGCCTCGGCGCCCTCGCCTTCGGCGTGGGTGGCGCGGCTGTCGCTCGCAAGGGCCGCTAAACCCGGTTCTTCCCGGAACACATGGAGAAGGCCCCGGCAACGGGGCCTTTTTCGTTCCCGGTTCCCAGTTCCTAGTTCCCAGTAGCCAGGAGCGCGCGGGGCGGGTGCGGCCGCGGGCGCAAGATAGTACCGGGCCGTTCGGTGTCAGGCGGAGGGGCGGGCGTTCCACCAGCGCAGCGCGCGGAGGCAGCGCAACGTCACCCAGCGCGATGCCTCGCGCGGGGCGTGGAAGTTCACGTGCCGCGGGCCCGCCGGCGGCGTGGCCGCGCGCCAGCGCCCGTCCGGCCCGCGCCGCTCTTCGGCGATGGCGATGGCGTCGGCGGCGCGTTCGTCCCAGGGCGCTGCCGTCGTTGCGAAGTGGTCCAGCGCCCGGAGGATGGTGTATTGCCAGCCGATGGGGTCGGTGAAGTGCGTGAAGCGCTCGGCCACGACGGCGCCCGTGGTGTGCGACCGGAACAGCCGGTGCGCGAGCAGGAACTCGCGGCCCCGTCCGATGGCCTCGCTCATTGCAGGGGACGGTTCGAGCGTGGAAAGCCCTTCAAGCGCGAGCAAGGTTGTGTTGAACGAACTGTGGTGGTCTTCGAGCCGGCAGTTCCAGCCGCCATCGGCGAACTGGTGCTCCAGGAGGAAGCGCGTGAGTTCGGCGACACCGTGGGCGTCGGGGTACCCGTTCGCGGAGAAAATGTGCAGCAGCATCGAGACCACGCAGGCCTCGGCGTGCGCGCGCGGCCGTTCGCTCCAGAGCACGAGGCCGCCATCGGGGAGCCAGTGCCCGTTTTCGGCGAGCGCGCGGCAGCCGGCGATGGCGCGCGCGTCGCCCGGTGGCAGCCCCATGCGCGCGAGCAGCAGCAGGCTGTAGGTCGTGGAGGTCCACTTCGGCGAATAGAGCCCGGCGTAGCGGCTCTTGCTCGCCGCGTCGGCGCCCCAGCGGCCGTTCGCCTGCTGGCTGGCGAGGATGGTGGCGCCCCAGCCTTCGCGGCCGATTCGCGCGCGCTCGGCCTGCCAGGTTGCGGGCGGCGCATCGAGGAGGTCGCGCCGGGCCTGCCAGCGCACGGCCGGGTCCCCTTCGAGCAGCCAATCGGTGAGCGCGGCGTCCACGCACGGCACTCTACACCCGGCCGATGCCGCCCGCGCATGCCCACTGGGGCGAAGCGGGGTACCATCGAAGCCATGGCTCTGGAGATTACCTGGCTCGGCCGGACGTGCTTCCGGCTCAAGGGGCGCGAAGGCGTCATCGTCACCGACCCGTGCGCGCCGGAGAGCGGATACCGGCTGTCGAAGGTTGCGGCCGACGTCGTGACGCTCAGCAACCGGGGCGAGGCGCAGTATTCATGCGTCGACGCCGTGTCGGGCTACAAGCGCATCTTCGAGGCGCCCGGCGAATACGAGGTGGGCGGCATCCTCGTGACGGGCATCGCGACGAAGCGGGCCGACGGCCGCCGCAACATCGCCTACATCTACGAGCTCGATGGCATCCGCGTGGCGCACCTGGGGCTGCCCGCGCCCGGCCCCGTGCCGGACGAGCTGAAGGGCGTCGACGTTCTGCTGTTCCCGGCGGGCGGCGGGAACTCGCTCGGTGGCGCGGCCGCGAGCGACGTCATGACATCGGTCGATGCGCACATCGCCATCCCGATGAACTTCGCCACGGAGGCGGATTCGGGATCCGGGCTCGACCCCGTGGAGAAGTTCCTCAAGGAATCGGGGGCAAAGCCGGAGCCGCAGCCGCGCCTCTCAGTGAACCGTTCGCAGCTCCCGGCGGAGCTCACGGTGGTGCTGCTGGAGCCGCGCGGCTAAGGAGCCGCGAGCAGGCGGACACTACTTCAGCAGCGAACCGAGCGGCACCTTCGCCCACCAGCCGTTCGGCCGTTTGGTGGCATGGCTCCCGGCGGCGGCGAGGCTGGCGCAGGCCTCGCCGAAGTCGCGCCAGGCCGCCCACTCGCCGATGCGCTCGAGCCCGGTGAGCGGAAGGCGCGAAAGGTAGACCGGGATCGGGCAGGTGCCGAACGTTTCACTGTCCGGGGCCGTCGCATCGAGCGTCACCATCTCCGGACCCGCCCGGCCCTTCCGCGGGCGATAGATGCCCGCGAGCAGGTAGTTGCCGAGCAGGATATTGATGCCCGGCCGGCTGCGTTCGTGGCGCCCGAACGTCAGATGCTCGCCCGGGAGGTCCGGCGGAAGGCGGCGAACCACTTCGAAGAAGAACCACGCGGCGAGTTCCGCGTCGAGCCAGGGCTGGCGTCTGGCGAAATCGCGGATGGCCCCTTCCAGCTTCGGATGGGGGTAGCCGGCCGGGTCGAGCGCTGACGAGAGGGTGGGCATGCGCGAACCATACGCGCTGGGCGCGCGTTGGTCGGCTCACGGTGGTGCTGTTGGAGCCGCGCGGCTAAGGTGCCGCGAGCAGGCGGAGGGCGCGGCGGACGGATTCGAGGGGCGCGAGCAGCCCGAACCGGTACGCGCCGGGGGCGCCATACATATCGCAGGGAATGAGGAAGAGGCCGGCCTCGCGGACGCGTGCCTCGGCGACGGCTGCGACGGGCGCGGGCGGCCAGGCGAGCACCGTCAGGCCCGCCTCCGGGGACGTGAAGGTCCACCCGTGGGCGGCGAGTTCGCGCTGAATCGCGCCGCCGTTGCCGGCCGCGGCGGCCATCGTTCGTGCCACTTCCTGATCGAAGGTTTCGAAGGCGCCGAGGGCGGCCCGCACCGAGAGCGCGGACGGCCCGCCGGAGAGGAGCTGGAGCTGGCGGTCGAGCCGTTCGCGGAGGGCGGCGTTGCGCGTGGCGATCCAGCCGATGCGGAGCGCCCCGAGCCCGAGCGGCTTCGAGAGGTCGGCGATGCTGACGGCGCGGGCATCGAGGTCGGCGGCGGCCGCGATGGGCACGTCCGAAAGGTCGCGGTAGACCTCGTCGGCGGCGAGGACGGCGCCGGCGGCACGCGCTTCCGCGGCGAGCGCCGCCATGTCGCGGATGCGGCCCGAAGGCGTCGCCGGGTTGCAGACGGCCACGACGGCGGTGCCGGGCGCGAGCGGGGACTCGGGTGCGAGGACGGCGCCGGCGGCCTTCGCGGCCTCCGTGAAGCTGGCGTAGACGCCGCCATCGACGGCCGCTCGCGCTCCCGGTTCGAGCAGCGCGAGCGCGATGGCGGCCAGGGCCTCGGAGGCGCCCGCGGCGATGAGGACGTCCCCCGGGGTGACGGTGGTGTAGCGTGCGGCGATCGCGTCGCGCAGCTCCGGGGCGCCCGAGGGCGGTACGAAGGCCAGGCCGTCCGCCGTGAGCGCATCCGCGAGGTCCATCGCGAGAGCGGCGGGCGGCGGGCACGAGGCGCTGAGGTCGGTCATCCCGGGGTCGAAGTACTCGGCGTAATACCGCAGGAGGTCGAGACGTGCGTCGGCCGTGGCGTCCATATCGCGAGCGTACGCGGGCACGGCCGCGTTCCGGCGCGGCCCCCCGCCGTGCGCGCTCTCAATGCCGTGGCGAGTTCCCGGTTCCCGGTTCCCGGTTCCCAGGCGGCATCCCCGGGCGGGAAGCCACCCCGGGCGCCGGGGGCCCTGCCGCCTGCGGCTACGCTAACAGCCAGCAGCTAGCAGCTAGCCGCGCTCCCTACGAACTCTCCCACTCGTCGGCTTTCGCCAGCGCCGTCTGGAGTGCGGCCACCAGGCTGCGCGCGCTCTCGAGCGTGATCTCGACGGCGACCCGTTCGAGGCCGGTCACGCGGTCGACGAAATCGATGCCGACGGCGTGCTCGGCGGCGAGGTTCATCGGGTGGTCGTACGAGACGTAGGCCTGGGCGACGGGGAACCAGCCCTTCGCGCCCTTGCCCATGCCCTCGATGGTCGTGGTGTGCATGATGTTGGTGCACATAACGCGAACTCCTACGCGAGCTTGCGGCCGAAGAAGTCCCAGACCTTCGACCAGGCATCCACGGCGGCGGCGGCGCGGTAGGCCTGCGGCGCGTGGTGATACATGAAGCCGTGGCCCGCACCTTCGTAGCGGTGGAATTCGTACTCCTTGCCGGCCGCCTTCAGTGCCGCCTCGTGCTGGTCGACCTGCTCCGCCGTCGGCGCGCGGTCTTCGAGCCCGAACAGGCCGAGGATGGGGCACTGCAGCCGGGGCGTGTAGTCGATGGGCGAAACCGGGCGCTTCTCCGTAAGGTCCTCAGGCTTCATCACCACGCCGCCGCCCCAGAGGTCGATCACCGCATCGACGCCGGTGCCGAGGGTGGCGACCAGATACGCATGGCGGCCGCCGGAGCAGCTGCCCATGACGCCAACCTTGCCATTGGACGTGGGCAGGGAGCGCAGGAAGTCGATCGCGCCCTGGGCATCGCCCACGACCTGGTCATCGGCGACGCCGCCCTCGGCGCGAACCTTCGCGGTCACATCGCCCCACTGGCCATGCCCGGTGCGGCAGTAGAGGTCCGGCGTGAGCGTGAGGTAGCCGTGGGCGGCGAAGTTCCGCGTGATCTCCTTGTACCAGTCGCTCCAGCCGGGCATGTGGTGCACGAGCACGACCGCGGGGAAGGGGCCGGCGCCGAGCGGGCGGGCGAAGTAGGCGTGGATGGCGTCGCCGTTGTGGCCACGGATGACCGTGGTCTCGGCGATGATGCCCTCGTATTCGTCGGTGTTTGGCATGGTGGGGGTTCCTCCTCGTGGGGTTCGAAACGCCGGTTCAGGCCGGCGCCAGGCCACGCGCTCGCTCACGGAGCAGGGGCGCGACCTCTTTCGCGATGAGTTCGAGGCTTTCCGTATCCGCCGGGGGCCTCGCGCCGAAGATGAAATCGCCCACGCCCAGCCGCACGTACGGCAGGAGCTGCTCGACCACCTGTGCTGGGGTGCCGCTGACGCCGGCCCGGTTTCGGCCGTGTGCCATGCGCGCCTCGACTTCGGCCTGGGTGCGGGCGACGACTCCGCCGAGCACGAGCGACTTCCGGATCTCGTTGGGGTCGCGGCCGATGCGCTGGCAGTGCGCGGCCAGGACATCGAGCTTGTGCTGGTAGGCATCGGGGGGCATGAAGAAGGTGTTCCAGCCGTCGGCGGATTCGGCGACGGCCTTGAGGGTGAGCTGCTCGCCGGCGCCGCCGACCCAGAGGGGGATGCCGCCGGGCTGCACGGGCTTCGGTTCGCAGAGGGCGTTTTCGAGGCGGTAGTAGCGGCCTTCGAAGGTGGTGCGGTGCTCGCTCCAGAGGCTTTTGAGGATGGGGAGGGTTTCGCCGAGCATGCGGATGCGGCGGCCGATGGGGGGCAGTTCGATGCCGTACTGCTCGTGCTCCATCTCCCACCAGCCCGCACCGACGCCCAGCTCGACGCGCCCGCCGGAGACGTGATCGATGGTGGCGGCGATGTTCGCGAGCACGGCCGGGTGGCGGTAGGTGTTGCCCACCACGAGGATCCCGCAGCGCACGCGCTTCGTCTGCGCGGCCAGGGCGGAGAGCAGCGTGAGCCCTTCAAAGCAGGGGCCCTCGGGGTCGGTCTGGATAGGAATGAAGTGGTCGAACACAGAGACCCAGTCGAAGCCCACCTCCTCGGCCCAGAGCCAGAGGTCGCGGTATTCGGCGTAGGTGGTGTGCTGCGGGCCGGCATGGATGCCGAAGCGGATTTCGCCGGGAGCGATGCGCACGAAAGCGTTCTCCGCGGGGACTCCGGGCGGGCGAAGTGCCCGGGCGCGGGAAGTGTACTGGAAAAGAGGAAAGAGAAAGGAGGAAGGAGGAAAGGGGGTTCGAGGCGCGAGGCGGGCAACCCCGGGCGTGCCTGGTGAGAGCATCGCCGTGTGGTGTTGCGGTGACCACTGCCCGATAGACGGGATGGTGCCATGCGGGCGCGGGATGCGGGTCATTCGGCCCTGTGAGCCCCCGGGGATGTGAGGGTGAGATCGGGGAATGGACCTGCCGCGGTCGCGCGCTGGACGGGTGGCGTTGGGGGCGGGTGCGATGTCGCTCGTGGCGCTGGGCGTGTACACGGCGCTGTTACTCGCGCTCGGCGAAGATGGCATCCGGCCGGCGTTCCCCCTGCTCATGGTCGCGCTCGTTTCGGGGCTCGCCGCGACGGCGGCCGTGGCCGTCGCGGTGTTCGTGCACCGGGACCGTTCACGCGCGACGGTGGGATGCCTGGGCGTGGCGGGCGTGCTCTTCGCGCTCCTCGTGCTGTTCATCGTCGGTGATATCGCCGCCGGGGTTGGCCCGCGATACATGACCGTGCAGGTGGAGATGCCCGGGGCACCGTTGCACCCCCGCGTGAGCTACACGCGGGCTGCGAAGGGCGATTCACGCATCACCATGCGGGTGACGAACCGATCGGATCAGCCATTGCGCTTCGGCCTCGTCCAGAGAGTCGATGAATCGGGCGTGGGGCAGGCGTTCGCGGGACGGGGCGGCCGCAACCTGCCCGCCGTCGATGGCCAGCTGCGCGCCTGGACGCGCCCGGGCGAGCCCACCCTCATCACCTGGTCGACGGGCAAGCCCGTGCCGCTGCCCGTCGTGGCCGAAGGCGCCTCCCCGCCACCACGCCCGGCGGGCCTCTCACGCGAAATCCCCGCCGGCGAGACGGTCACCTTCACGCTCTCGAAAAACCTCCCGCCCCGGTCAACCTTCTTCGTCTTCTCGGACACTCCGGGCGAACTCACGACCACGGTGAACGGGTTTCAGACGGAGTAGTGCCCAGGTCCCAGTCCGAGTTCCCAGGGGCTACCCGCCGCGGCCGGGCTCCCCATGGGTTGCCCCGCCTCGAGCCTCGAGCCCCCTTTCCTCCTTCCTCTTTTCTCTCGTCTCTCATCCCTCGAAGTCGATGGAGCTTTCGCCGAAGACGATCGTGTCGCCGGCTTTGGCGCCGGCGCGGCGGAGGGCTTTCACCAGGCCCCAGCGTTCGAGGCGGCGCTGGACCTCGTCGTAGGCGCCTTCCATTTCGGTGTCCATCATCTCGACGAAGGTGACCACGCGGCGGCCTTCCACTTCCCAGCGGCCTTCGCCCGCGGGCTCGATCGTGAAGCGCTCGCGCGATTCCGGGCGCAGGACGGGGATCTCGTCCGGTTCCTCGGCCGCGGCCTTTTCTCGTTCGCGGGTGACGAGCGCCATGAGCTCGGCCATGAGCGCGTCCGTGCCCGTGCCGTCATCGGCGGAGATGACGCGCACCGGGCGGCCGATGTGCGCGGCGAGCGTCGCGGCGGCGGCGTTGGCGGTATCGAGGTCGAGGTCGGCCTTCGTGACGGCCACCACGCGCGCGACGTCGTCGAGCTTCGGGTCGTAGGCGCGCACTTCGCCCTCGATCAGTTCGTAATCGGTGACGGGGTCCGGCGAGCTGCAGTCGATGACGTGCAGGAGCACGCGGCAGCGGCGGATGTGCTTGAGGAATTCGAACCCGAGGCCGTACCCCTCGCTCGCGCCCTCCACCAGGCCCGGGAGGTCGGCCAGGGTGAAGCGGTCGAAGGCGACGTTCACGACGCCGAGCATCGGTTCGAGGGTGGTGAAGGCGTAGTCGGCGATCTTCGGTTTGGCGTTCGAGACGGCGGCGAGGAGGGTGGACTTGCCCGCGTTCGGCAGGCCCAGGAGGCCGACATCGGCGAGCAGGCGGAGTTCCAGCCGGACGGTGACTTCTTCGCCTTCCTGGCCCTTCTGGCTGTAGGAGGGGGTCTTGTTGGTGCTGGTGGCGAAGCGCTTGTTGCCCCAGCCGCCGCGGCCGCCGTGGGCCACGAGTACCTCGTCGCCCACCTGCTTCAGGTCGGCGAGGATGGATTCGTCTTCGGCATCGATGACGACGGTGCCGGCGGGGACTTCGAGGACGAGGTCGGACCCGTGCGGGCCGGTGCGGAGGTTGGGGCCGCCGTTGCCGCCGTTGCCGGCGTGGAAGCGGCGCTTCGCGCGGTACTGTTCGAGCGTGTAGAGGTCGTCGACGGCGCGAAGGAAGATGCGGCCGCCACGGCCGCCGTCGCCGCCATCGGGGCCGCCCTGGGGAACGAACTTCTCGCGGTGGTAGCTGACGAGCCCGTGCCCGCCCGTGCCGCCGGTGAGGGTGATATCGATGGCGTCAAGCATGAATCCAGCATGACAGTGCCGCACGCTTTGCGCGCGCGGCACTTTCATGGGTTGCCAGTTTCCAGTTCCCGGCTCCCGGGGGTTGCCCCGGCGCGAGGCAGGCACCCCGGGGCGGGATGCCTTTTCTCTTCTCGCTTTTCTCGTTTCTCTTCGTAAGTCCCCGCCGCGGCGCGCAACCGCGGCGGGGATGCGCGGGAGAGCGGTGTGGCCACCCTTGCACCCTGATCGTAGCACGGGCCGTCATGGTTTCACCCGGCCCGGGGAAAGGAGAGAAAAGAGAAAAGAGAGAAGAGGAAGGGGGCTCGAGGCTCGGGGCTCGAGGTTCGAGGGGGGTAACCCCACGGGGCGCTGCATGGCGCCGGGCTGATCCCCTGGGAACCGGGAACCGGGAGCTTACTCGGGCTCGATCGTCGCGGTAAGGCCGAACGATTCGAGCCGGTCGCGGTAGTGCTCCGCGGCTTCCTTCGGGCAGGAGATGACGGCCGCCTCGCCGTGGTAGTGCGCCGTGAACATGATCTCGATCGCCTCTTCGGGCGTGAGCGAAGGCACGGATGCCAGCAGGGCACGGATCACGTGGTCCATGGAATTGTGGTCGTCGTTGTGGAGGATAACGACCCACGGCGGCAGAAGCTTCTCCAGCACGCGCGTATCGAACCCGGTGGCGGGCGCCAGGCCAAACCGCATCGAACGAGGATAGAGAGGGAGGAGGGAAAAGAGAAAAAGTGGAAGGAGGAAAGGGGGCTCGAGACTCGAGGCTCGAGGCGCGAGGCCGGGGCAGCCCCACGGTGGGGCCTGCTGCCCGCGCCGGGGTGATCCCCTCAAAACCGGGAACCGGGAACTGGGAACTCGCTCGGCACTCAGCACCGGATTAGCACTCATTGACAGGGAGTGCTAATATGGGCCTCGCAAACTCACACCACACCCCCAGAGGTACGTTTCCGCATGGCAAAGCAGCTGCTCTTCGATGAAGAGGCGCGCCACTCGCTCAAGCGTGGCATCGATGCCCTCGCCGACGCCGTCAAGATCACGCTCGGCCCCAAGGGCCGCAACGTCGTTCTCGACAAGAAGTTCGGCGCCCCGACGATCACCAACGACGGCGTGACGATCGCCAAGGACATCGAGCTTGAGGACCCGTTCGAGAATATCGGCGCCCAGCTCGCCAAGGAGATCGCGTCGAAGACGAACGACATCGCCGGCGACGGTACGACCACCGCGACGGTGCTCGGCCAGGCGATTGTCCAGGAAGGTCTGAAGAACGTGGCCGCCGGCGCGAACCCGATGGGCCTCAAGCGCGGCCTTGAAGCCGGTTCCGCCGCCCTCATCGAGGCGCTCAAGAAGAACAGCATCAAGGTCACCGAGCGCAACCAGATGGCCCAGGTCGCGACCATCTCGGCGAACAACGACCCCTCCGTCGGCAATCTCATCGGCGAGTGCATGGAGAAGGTCGGCAAGGACGGCGTCATCACCGTCGAGGAATCCAAGGGCATCCAGACGGAAGTCGAGTATGTCGATGGCATGGCCTTCGACCGCGGCTACATCAGCCCCTACTTCGTGACCAACCCCGAGCGCATGGAAGCCGTCGTCGAGGACCCGTACATCCTCATCACGGACAAGAAGATCAGCTCGGTCCAGGAGATCCTCCCGCTGCTGGAGAAGATCCTCCAGGTTTCGAAGAACATCGTCCTCATCTGCGGCGACCTCGAAGGCGAAGCACTGGCCACCCTCGCGGTGAACAAGCTGCGCGGCACCATCAACATCCTCGCCGTGAAGGCCCCCGGCTTCGGCGACCGCCAGAAGGACAACCTCGGCGACGTCGCC
>JAYRRO010000001.1:0-6096 GCA_041910095.1 Dehalococcoidia bacterium | reverse complement strand
GGACGAGATGATGCAGGGCAAGCACGATGCCGCGCTCGCCCAGCGCGTTGGCGCCGAAGAGGAGGAGAAGCAGGGCAAGCACGACGCCGCGCTCGCCCAGCGCGTTGGCGCCGAAGAGGACGAGATGATGCAGGGCAAGCACGATGCCGCGCTCGCCCAGCGTGCCCCCGCGGCGCCAACCGTCGGGCTGGAGGGCGGCCCCGTCGGCGAGGACCTCCAATCGCGCATCGATTCGAAGCGCGGCGGCGGCTCCGGCCTCTCGGACACCGTGCGTGCCACCGCTGAAGCGTCCCTCGGAACATCCTTTGCGGATGTCCGCGTCCACCGCGACGCCGAGTCCGACGCCCTCAACCGCGCCATCACGGCCAAGGCCTTCACCACCGGCAGCGACATCTTCCTGCGCGAGGACCAGAACCCCGGCGACATGAACCTCATGGCCCACGAGCTGACCCACGTGGTGCAACAGCGCGGCGGTGGAGGCGGCGTCTCGCGCATGCTCACCGTCGGCGCCGCCGACGACCCCTTCGAGCGCGAGGCTGACTCGGTCGCCGACGCGGTCGTGTCCGGCCAGGGCCAGCGCGCCCTCGACGAGATGAAGGGCTAAGCAGGCCCGGGGGCCTCGCCATGTTCAGCGACATCGACGAAGCCCTCCGTCAGCTGTTGACGGCCGGCATCCCCATTCGCGCCGGCGAGATCGACATCAGCTTCGAGCGCCCCACGCGCGAGTGGTCTTCCAAGCTCTCCCGGCCGACGATCAACCTCTTCCTCTACGACATCCGCGAACGCGCCGAGCTCCAGAACATGCCGTTCGAACACGAACGCGCTCCCGGTTCGAACGTCGTGGTTCGCCGGCGCACTCCGCGCCGCCTCGATGTCGCCTACATGGTGACCGCCTGGACACGGGACCCCGCGGACGAGCATCGCATCCTCGCTTCCGTGCTCGCCTGCCTCTACCGGTCGGACACGATGCCGGGTGAGTTCCTTTCACCGGCACTGCGCGACATCGGCCAGGACGTGCTCCTGCGCCTCGTCCCACCGGACCACATCGCGAAGCCCGCCGACTTCTGGGGCGTGATGGATAACGACCTCCACGCCAACCTCGCCTTCGTCGCGCTCGTGCCGCTCGATCCCTACGAGCCCGTGGCCTTCCCCGTCGTGAGCTCCGCCGGGTTCGAAGCCCGTCTCATCGGCGACGAGGGGCAGCGCGATCGTTTCCAGATCGCGGCCGGCATGGTCTACGCGGCGGGCGAAGACCCCCGCCCTCTCGAGGGCATCACGGTGAGCGTCGAAGGAAGCGCGATGAGCGCGCTCACCGGCCCGGATGGCCGGTATTTTCTCGGTAATCTCCCGGCGGGGAAGCACCGCCTGCGCCTCGCCGATGCGACCGGGCGGACGGTGACGCACGAAATCGAGGTGCCCTCGCCGCTCTTCGACATCGCTTTTGCGGCAGTGTAAACGACGATTCCGCATTCGCCCCTGAAATCCCCTGTTGTTCGTTCCAGATCGGCAACGATCTGATTGCCCCGCGCGCTTGCAATCCTGTTACGATTGCCGCGCCCATCCCAGGGGGACGCAGAGCGCCCCCTCACCAGGAGAGTCCCCGTGGCCACTGCTTATCTGACGCCGGGCGTCTACGTCGAAGAGGTCGATCGCGGCACGAAACCCATCGAAGGCGTTGGCACCGCCGTCGCCGCCTTCCTGGGCCTCGCTGAAAAGGGTCCCATCGGCGAATCCGTGATGGTCGCCAACTGGACCCAGTACCAGGAGACCTTTGGCGGCTTCGTGCCCGGTGCCTACATGGCGCAGGCCGTCCACGGGTACTTCAACAACGGCGGCACGCTCGCCTTCGTCGTCCGCGTCGGCAAGGACGATATCGCCGCCGCGCCGGCCGCCGCTACCGCCGAAATCACGGCCAAGGCCAGCGGCAACCCCACCACGCTGAAGGCCATCGCCCGCGAAGCTGGCTCCGAAGGCATCTCCATGGAAGTCAGCGACGGCCCCGAGGACACCTTCAACCTCACCGTCAAGAAGGGCGCCCAGGAAGAGAAGTTCGAGGGCCTCACCATGGCCCGCGGCGCCAAGAACGCGCTCGAGGTCGTCAACAAGACCTCCACGCTCGTCACCCTTGAGGAAGTTCGCATCCAGGGCGCGAGCGTCCCGGAGCGCGCCCCGCAGGCCGGTAGCTACGCCCTCACCGTCGCCTCCACCGTCGCAGTGGTCCCCGTGACCCCCGCCGATTACGAAGGCAACGCGGCGGATCGCTCGGGCCTCGGCGGCCTCGAAGCCGTCGACCAGGTGACGATGGTCTGCGCCCCCGATGTCATGGCGGCCTATGAGCAGGGCGTCCTCGATGCCGACGGCGTGAAGGCCGTCCAGCTCGCCCTCATCGCGCACTGCGAGCGCATGGGCGACCGCGTCGCCATCCTCGATACCCCGCCGGGCCTCAACGCCCAGCAGGCCTACAACTGGCGCATGACGGAGGCCGGCTACGACTCCAAGTACGCCGCCCTGTACTACCCCTGGATCCAGGTCTCGAACCCGATCCCCGGCGGCGCCACCACGATGATGATGCCCCCCAGCGGCCACATGGCCGGCGTCTGGGCCCGCAGCGATGGCGAGCGCGGCGTGCACAAGGCCCCGGCGAACGAAGTCGTCCGCGGCGTGCTCGGCCTGGGCCTCAGCCTCACCAGCCCCGAGCAGGGCGTGCTCAACCCCGTTGGCGTGAACTGCATCCGCAGCTTCCCCGGCCGCGGCATCCGCGTCTGGGGCGCCCGCACGCTCTCCAGCGATGCCTCCTGGCGGTACCTCAACGTCCGCCGCCTCTTCAACTACGTCGAGAAGTCGATCTTCAACGGCACCCAGTGGGTCGTCTTCGAGCCCAACAACATGGACCTCTGGGAGCGCGTCAAGCGCGACATCAAGGCCTTCCTCACGCGCGTCTACATGGATGGCGCCCTCTTCGGCGCCACCGCCGACCAGGCCTTCTTCGTGAAGTGCGACGCCGAGAACAACCCGCAGGCGACCCGCGACGCCGGGCAGCTCATCGTTGATATCGGCATCGCACCCGTGAAGCCCGCCGAATTCGTCATCTTCCGCATCGGCCAGTACGCGCCGGAAGCCTGATCCAGGGAATCTGAGGAGACATAGCCATGCCTGACCGCACCGACCCCCTGATTGGGTATCAGTTCGCACTCGAAGTCCAGGGCGTCATCTCCGGCTTCTTCACCGACATTTCCGGCATCGGCAGCGAGCAGGAAGTCGTCGAGCACAAGGTGACCACGCCCGACGGCAAGGACGTGATCATGAAGATCCCGGGCCGCAGCAAGTGGGGCGACATCACGCTCAAGCGCGGTGTGACCAACGCCCTGGACTGCAACGCCTGGCGCAAGATGGTCGAGGACGGCGACATCAAGGGCGCCCGCAAGAACGGCTCGATCATCGCCTTCGACGTCAAGTTCACCGAGATCGCCCGCTGGAACTTCGTCAACGGCTGGCCGTCGAAGTACAGCTTCGGCAACATGTCCGCCGGCGATAGCGGCGTCCTCACCGAGGAGCTGACCATCGTCCACGAAGGGATCGTCCGCGAAAAGTAACGCGGCCTCCCCGCGCCGACCCTCATCCAGCCGGGAGGCAGCATCGCCGCCTCCCGGCTGAACACACTGGAACGCCATGGCACTTCTTCAGACGGAGTTCGATTTCGTTCTCCCCCGCGGTTACGTCGATTCCCAGGGCAACGTGCACCGGGAAGGCTCTATGCGTCTCGCCACCGCGATGGACGAAATCGCACCGCTGCGCGACCCGCGCGTCCGCCAGAACCAGGCCTACCTCGTCATCATCCTGCTCTCCCGCGTCATCACCCGGCTCGGGAGCCTGCAGGTCGTCACCCCGCACGAAATCGAAAGCCTCTTCACCGGCGACCTCGCCTATCTCCAGCGCCTCTACCGCCAGCTCAACGAACGCGGCACGTCCATCGTCACCGCCCAGTGTCCCGGCTGTGGAACCGACGTGGAGGTCGATATCGCCAGCCTGGGGGGATAGCCGGCTACCCCCTCGACCGGGTCTACGAGGAGGTAGCCTATCTCGCCTACCACTTCCATTGGCCCGCCGACACCATCCTCGAGATGGATCACGCGGAACGGCGGAAGTGGGTGGCCGAAGTTGCCGCCATCAACAGCCGGCTGAACGAGGGAGGAAGGTAGCGCCGTGCCCGAACCCGCCGACCCGCTCGTTTCACACCAGTTCGTCGTCGAAATCGATGGCATCCAGTCCGCGCGCTTCACCGAATCGTCGGGCCTCCAGATGTCCACCGACGTCTTCGAGTACAAAGAGGGTGGCCTCAACGGCTACACCCACCGCCTTCCCGGCCGCGTCAGCTACGCGCCCCTCACCCTGAAGCGCGGCGTCGCCGACGGCCCCGAGCTGTACGCCTGGTACAACCGCTTCATCACGGCCGCGGATAAGACGACCGAGCTGAAGAACATCTCCGTGGTGCTCTATAAGGTCGACCACACCGAAGCGCTCCGCTGGAACCTGCACGGCGCCTTCCCCACGAAGTGGTCTTCCCCCTCGCTGGTGTCGTCGTCCTCCGACACGCTCATCGAAAGCTTCGAAATCGCCTTCGCCGACGCCGAAGTGGTGAGGCAGTAGGTTGGCGCGCTGGCCATTCCGCCGTCGCGAACCCGCCGGGGGTCCGGACATAAGCGAGCCGCACGCGATGTTCGCCCGGGCCGCGGAGCCCGAACAGCCGGCGGCGCATACCGAACCGCCTGAGGCTCCCGCCATTTCGCCGATCGCGGAAGCACCGCTACGACCGTCCCCCGCTCGCGCCGTGGCCCGGCTCGCCGCTTCGCCCACCGTCTCCGCCGGCGACGATCCCGAGTCACGTTCGTTCCAGAGCGACCTCGCCGCCCGCCTCATGCGCAATGCGTCATCGCCCATGCTGGGACCGAATGCCGGGTTCGCGGCAACGGCGGTGACGGCCGCCGAGAACCTCTCGATGGCGAACCGCATCGTCCAGACACCGCTGGCCGACGATGTCATCGGCACGTGGGGCGAAGGCGAGGAGCTCGAGGCCGACGATGAATTCATCGGATCGCTCCCCTCGCTGATGAGCTACTCCGACCCCGTCTCGCTCATCAGCGGCGCGCCGGCCGAGGGCTCGCCGCTCGGACCGCGCGCCCAGCGCGCCGCGGCGAGCGATGTCGACCCGCTTCAGCAAATGTTTGAGCGGATGTCCGCAGGTTCCGACAGCTCCAGGCCGCCCGTGTGGCTTGAACGGGCACGCGAGCAGGGCGGTATCGAGCAGCCGCTCACGCGCGCCGAACGCGTCGCCCAGGCCGGGCCCACGACCCCCATCAGGAGATGGTCCGAAGGCGCGCCTGAAGCGGCCGCTTCGCCTGCACCGGTGCCGGCGCCGGTACCGTCGCGGCCGCCGCAGAGTCCCGTCCAGCGGACCCCGGCGCCTCCGGCCCCGCCTCCGCCGGCGTCGGGCGCCTCGTTTTCCTCGGCGCCACCACCGCTGCCGACCGGCCGCGTCCGCCGGCTCCGCGACGCCGTTCAGTACGTGAACACTGATTCCCTCCGCGACGCCCCGGACCCGTCGCCGCCGCCCGCGGCCGCGCAGCGATCGGTGCAGCCCCCGGCGGCACCTACCCCCGCTGCTCCCGTCGCGCGGGCGATTCCTCCCGTGGCGGTTCCCAGCGTCGCCCCCGCATCCGCGTTGCCACTCCCCTCCGGTGCCCCGCCGCCGACCGTGAGCCCGTCCCCTGCGGCCATCTCCCGGTCGTTCGCCACACCGGATGGCCCCAAAGCGGATGACGCCCCCGGCGACGATGACGCGGCAGGCGGAAGCCCGGCCCTCCCGCCTCCGCCCGCCCCCGCACCCGGCGGTGGTGCGGCCACGGACGGGCCCATCGCGCGTTCGACGATGATCGGAACGGCGGCCCGATCGTCCGATGAGCCAGCCATGCCACCGGAAATCGCGCGAACCATCGCCGACGACCCCACCACCGCGAGCGGTGCGACGGAATCCCTCCCGCTCGCGCTGGTACAGCCCGCCGAGCTGGCAGCGCACCCGCCAGCGGCCGCACCACCAGG